>NZ_CP066356.1:8486379-8800926 GCF_023278185.1 Bradyrhizobium elkanii USDA 76
GTAACCCGATGGACCAGCTCGGAAAGTTAGTGCGCGCGCAAACAAGGGGAACTGAACATCGGAGCCAACTGGCGGGTGCTTTCGCCATTTTCATACGACAGCTTGACTTGACGTCCCACACACCGGCAGAACGATCCTCCACAGACCACAACGTCAGCGATTGAAACGAAAATGACGTTCGATATCAGGGGCAGCATCAAGAATACGAAGATCAGCTCGAACCTGTATGTCGTTTTTGAGGAACCGATCTCAAATGCGACCGACTCATTCCTTATCCGCAAGCACGAAGACGCCTCTGAAACGGACATGCTGGTTGAAATCGACGTCTAATTTATTCGAGCTGACATGCTCGACGACCGAGAGTCCATGATCGTTTCCTGCAAAGACAACGGATACGGGTTGGGAGACGATCAGCTCAAGGCATTTCTAACCAAAGACACTTCCTACAAGGACGACCTTCCGATCTTCGCGATTGGTCAGTGTACCTGCGGCCGAGAGCCGCAAGTATTTTTGCTACGCTCCGTTACGCTATCTTGCGGCTATCAACGCAGGCTGACGCGTTAACTCGCTCGCGTTTGACGCGAGCTATGCGGGGTCATCGAGAATATCGTTTTCTTCCGTCATTCTGGGTGCCAACATCTCAGTCATCTCGACCGTGACGTTTCGTGCGGCGGAGTGATGGAGAAGACGAATGACGGAGTCCAAATTCCTGACACCGGAGGAAGTGTCTGCACGATACCGTGGCGAGGTCTCCGTGGGTACGCTGCGGAATTGGCGCGCAATGCGAACTGGGCCTGCATACATCAAGATCGGCAAAGCCGTCTTATACCCGGTGGACGAGCTTGACGCATGGGATCGGGGAAATCTGGTGATTTGTAGTGCGTCGAAAGAACTGAACGTGAGCTAGCTTGAGAAAAACAAAATCGCGCTCTAATATGATGACTCAATCCGCTGGCACGCTCGAGACAACGACTCGGTTGCTGTGCTCGGAATGATAGGGAGCTAAAATCGCGAACCGCGCTGCGTTTCCCCTGTTCAGCGGTGCACCGTCAGACCACCGCTTTCATCATAAGTCGGCTCAACACTGACGCCATGTCCTCGCGGCACTCCGTCCGTGACCAAATACTCAGCGCAGAGAAGGCGACGTTGAGTTGAGCGCTCCGAACCGGTCGGTTCAGGCAATCAGCCGTGTCCGATAGGCCTCAAGCCGCGCCAGTCGATCCTGCAGATACGTGCGATATTGGATCAGAAGATCATCTGGACTGGCGAACTCGCCAAGCACCCTTTCCGTCTCTGCCATCGCCTGATCGATGGTGAGGCAGCCCGAACCGTCGCCTGTCATCTGATCGGTCAAGTAGCGCTCGACCTCCAATCGAGTAGGTTCGGGGAGAACCGAGCGCGCTTCGAAATAGATCAACCGGAGCCCGAACCAGCGCAGTCGCTCGTCCTCCATGCCCTGGACGATCGCGAGGCGGTCCTCCCATCGCGCATCGTGGAACGCGGCAATGCGTGCCTCATCAGCAGGACCGGGAAAGCCGCTATAGATGCGCTCTTCGAGGTGCGGAGATAATGCGTAGGGCTCGCGCGCAGCCATGTAAGCAGCCACAAGCCGCGCGCACAGACCAGTGTCCGCCTTCATGAGACAGGCCCGGTCTCCGGTGGCGCCCATCGAACCGCCATCCAGCATATGCTCGGGAGCGTCGTAGAACGCCGTCAGCGTGGGCGCGGCATTGATCCTGAAGCGACGAATCGGACTTGGCTTCTGCGTCAGATGAACTTGCAGTTCGAGATCGCTCATCGCGGCAAGCCGGCCCATGTCTTCGTTGAGACTCAAGCAAAGCCGGCCATTGGCCTGATCGGGATCCCTGCCGATGCAGACGACCGACGTATGATAAGCTTGGCCGCCGAAAAACTCGGTCAACACGAAGCCGTCTTCGACCTCAATGAAATCCGCGACGGTCGCTTTGTTCGAGAAGCGCACGAAGCGCTGCCACAACTCCGGAGACCTTCGATAGACCAATCGGCTCAGTTCGAGCGTCGCAAGCACATCGGACATCGCGTCGTGTGCCCGAGCATGTGCGACGCCATTTGCCGCCGCCAACTGTTGCAAGCGAAATGTCCGCCGCCCTTCTTCGCTGACCGGCACAACTAGTTGCGCAGGCGACACGGCATCGGCGGCCATCACCAGACTGAGCGCATCGGCGCGGCAGTTTCGATGATTACTTGTCAGATATGCCGGATATAGGCACTGGAAGAGGGCGTGGCGCAGCATCTCCTCGTCGAAGCGGATGGAGTTGAAGCCGACGAAAACCGCAGGGCTCCAGGAAATCAAGGTCCGGCGAATATCTCCTACCATGGTGTAGTGCGACGGCAGGCTGGAATCAGTCAACGACTCGATCGGCAATCCGTTCGTCCGAAGCGCCGAAGGATGGGGAAGCACATGTGGCTGAAGGCGCGAGCGCGTCTCGAACCGAGCCACCTCGTTCAGGTTTTCATCGGTGCGAACAGCGGCGAAGTGGAGAATCTGATCGAAGCCACGCTTAAGCCCCGTCGTCTCGGTGTCGAAAAAGACGAAGCTCATGGGTGTGCTACCAACGAGTCAACCGGAAACGCATCGCCGCCGGGCTTACCCTAAACCGGCGCGCGAGACCCTCAATCGCTGCCTCGTCCTCGAGATCCACACCACCGCCTTCCAAGACGGCGGCTAAGAGGTCGCCGGGGATCAACAGCTCTGAGGCGAAGGCGTTGGCTTCGATCTCTATCGGTTCGGTTCCGAGCGCTGAGATATCATCTCGGAAGAGAACGCGTATCCCCTTGTCGACGTGAACGGCTTGTCTGATGTCTTCGTCGTGCAGCACATGATGGGCGAGTTCATGGGCGGCGGAAAAACGCTGGCGGTTGGGATGATGTAGCGCATTGACGCCGATGATGCCGATGCCGTCCTTGATATAGGCCATGCCCGAAAGATCCTCCTCCAGCGGTGCGTACTGAAGGACGATCTTGCGCGATTTAATGATGCGTTCGACAGGGACGGGCGGCGCTGAAACGCCGAACTCCCGAAGGATCGAGCGCGCAGCTTCGCGCGCTCGACCTGGATCAGCGTCCCTCACGATCCGACCTTAGAGCCGCGGCGTGGCGCGAGCGCGCTGCTGATCAAATCAGCGACCTGGGCGCCCGCGTTCTCGGACAGCGACTCCTTCGAAAGCTTCTCATTGACCAGCGTCATCTTCAATTCCTCCCCGATGGACTTATGCGGCATTGGCGGCAGCAGGTCGGCGACCTTCGCGAAATCAAGCGCGGTGGCGAGGGCATAGACATGGTGCAGCAATATGTTCTGCCGGCCGCTCTCGATGTTGGCGATCGACGCGCGAGACATCTTAACTTTGCTCGCCAACTGGGCCTGGGTCAGCGAAAGAGCCTTGCGCCGCGTCGAGACCGCGTTGCCGAACGCTATATAGACCGGATTGCCCGCCATCGCCGATGTTTGCGCTGCTTCGGGCATAATGTCAATCCCGCAAACATTATGTGCTTATTACAAACTTACTAGTGTGATCATTACTTGACATATTGGCCAATCTCAGGAATCCATATCCCGCCGGAGAGCGCGACGCTCACCGACGAGGCGAAGGAACCGAGATGTCGAAGCGCATTCATGTCGTGCCGCACGAATCAGGTTGGGCAACCCGACGTGAGGGGGCGTTGCGGGTGGGGTCCACCCATCACACCCAAGCCGAGGCGACGGAGGCGGCGCGTAGCACTGCGCTTCGCGAGCACGGCGAAGTCGTCATCCACCGTCCCGATGGCCGCATTCGCGACGCCAACTCCTACGGAAACGATCCCTTCCCGCCGAAAGGATAACCCAACGGATCGCTCACCAGGGCGATCCGGTCGGATCGGCGCGCGGAGGTCATTCAAAGAAGAGGACCAATATCGATGTCGAATTTTCCGTCCCTGCGCCGCGATGATCGGCCTGATGATCCCTTTGCCGACCCGCTGGACGCGGTACTCGCCGAGCTTGCCATCAATATTCAGCTTCCGCC
Organism: Bradyrhizobium elkanii USDA 76; assembly: GCF_023278185.1. Classification (NCBI taxonomy): domain Bacteria; kingdom Pseudomonadati; phylum Pseudomonadota; class Alphaproteobacteria; order Hyphomicrobiales; family Nitrobacteraceae; genus Bradyrhizobium; species Bradyrhizobium elkanii. The sequence continues at coordinate 8,490,420 of NZ_CP066356.1, forward strand.
CGGCCTGCATGCCAAGGCGGTCGAGCGATATGAGGCGGTCCGACGCTACATCGAACGACCCGGTAGTCCGCTCGAAGGCAGGGTCGCCTGCTTCTATCCCCAGGGCTCCATGGCAATCGACGCAACCACGTCGACCCGCGGCACGGACGACGAGTACGATCTCGATATCGTCGCCGAGATCGAAGGCCCCGACCTCGGTCCCGAGGCGCTGCTGGATGACCTGGAAGCCGCACTCGAGAGCTACCCGGTAAGCAAGGTCGTGCGCCAAACTCGGTGCATCACGCTCTACTACGCCGACGGCATGCATCTTGACATTACGCCGTCGCGGCGGCGGGCGCCGAAGGAGAAGGAAGGCGAGATCCCGCATGCGAAGAAGGGGACTCGCAGCGACCCGGCGCGCTATGTGCCGATGAACTCATATGCCTTCGGGAAGTGGTATTGCGCCCGAACGCCTACCGAGGAGCGGTTCGCGCTGGCGCTGAATCGTCAGCTGTACGAACAGGCCGGAATCGCCTTCGCCGCAGCGGACGTCGAGGACGTTCCGCCGCAAACGCCGCTCATCATCAAGAGCGTGACGACGGTCGCGCTGCAGCTAATCAAGCGGCACCGCAACATCGCCTACGCGACCGAGACGGGCCGGATCCCGCCATCGGTGATGTTGTCGTGCCATGCCGGCCATGCCGCCCGTCCGGGCATGAGGCTTGCGGAAATGCTGATCCGGCAGGCGCGCTGGACGGCCCGCGCGATCGACGACGCCGCGAAGCGCGGCCAGCTCCTGGTCGTGCCCAACCCCGAATTTCCGGTCGAGCGTTTCACCGACCGTTGGCCAGAATCTCAGCTGCAACAGACAACCTATTCTCGCCACCTGCACACCCTCGCTAACGGGCTCGAAGCCGCCCGCACCGGCGACGTGCAGCTGGAGGACTTGCAGGAGTGGTTGCGCGGGCAGTTCGGGGACCGGGTCGTCACGCGTTCTGTCAAAGCTTTCAACCAGCGGCTCGGGCGCCAAGTTCAATCACGGCAGCATGGTTATACGCGCTCCGGCGGCCTGTTCGTTCCCGCCGCGCCGGCGATCATCGGCGCGGCGACCAGCCTGGCGCCAGTCGCGGCTCGCGCACACACCAACATGGGAGAGCGCCGATAAGTGGTGATGACGGTCGACGCCCAGATCACTGACATGGCTTCCTTGTGGCCGAACTTGAAACTCATCGGCCGCCACGGCGCAATCGCGGCGTGGCAGGGCCCTCTCCGGCCTTTGCTTCAGACGTTTCAGGTCGAGATCACTTATCGAGCGCCGCTGGTGATCGAACGGCTCGACGTGCGCATTCTCCAGCCACGCGTCAAAGTCTTGTCACCGCCGTTACGGCACCGTCCGGGCGACCCGGAGGGTAGGCTCCCTCACGTGTACTACGGTTCGGATGGCGAAGTGACGCTATGCATGCTCGATCCCGATTCCGACGATTGGTCGCCGTTCGACAGCCTCTCGCAGACAACTGTGCCCTGGGTGATCGAGTGGCTTGCCGCTTACGAGGGCTGGCGCGCAACGGGTCAATGGACAGCGAGCGGCCGCCACGTCGTAGCAGGTGGCGTCGGTGTCTAAGAGCAGCATTCCGCAAAAGGTCCAATCGGCGCTGTGGGCGCGGGCTGCTGGCCGCTGCCAATATCGTGGATGCAATACTGATTTGGTCGGCGACCTGGTGGCCGGGCGGCAAGACGGGATCTTCGGCTTCATCGCACACATCGTGGCTGACGTCGAAGGCGGCCCGCGCGGCGATCCGATCCGGTCGACTCAGCTCGCGCGTAGTCTGGAAAATCTAATGTTGATGTGCGCCCGACATCACAAGCTGATCGATCTTGACGCCGTCGCCGATCATCCGGAATCTGTTCTGCTAACTATGAAAGCCGAGCACGAGGGCCGGATCGCGATCGTTGCCGGCATCGACGAAGACCGGGCATCTCACGTCATCAGGTTTGGGGCGAGCATTTGTGACAACGAGGCGCTTGTATCGACGCAGGCGATCTTTTCGGCGATGCCGCCCGACCGCCACCCAGCCAGCGGCCAGAGGTTGGATCTTGAAATGGTAGGCTGTGCGTTTCGAGACAACGAGCCTGCCTATTGGACGGTCCAGCGCGAGAACCTGAGACGCCAGTTCGAAGCGAAGGTGCGAGGCCGCGTAGAGCGACAGGAGATTAGGCATCTAAGCGTATTCGCACTCGCACCGCAGCCGCTGCTGATCGAGCTTGGCCGGCTGCTCTGCGATATCGTTCCGGCCGTCGTTCATCAAAGGCATCGCGAACCCGCGAGTTGGCGATGGGCGTCCGATGGCCCCCCGATCACATTCCAGGTCACCGAACCGGATATCGGGCTGTCAGGCTCGGTCGCGCTAAAGCTCGGTGTCAGCGCTACCGTGACCGACGCGCGACTCCAGGCGGTTCTCGGCGACGAAGCCGCGATCTGGTCGCTCTGCGCGGATCAACCTCACAACGACGTCTTGCGGCGAGCTGACGATCAGGCCGCATTTCGGCGCGAACTCCGACGGCTCTACGACCGCATCAAGGCTCGGCATGGCGAGGGAACGCTGCTGCATGTTTTTCCCGCGCTTCCCGCCTCCCTGGCGGTCGAGGTCGGCCGCGTCTGGATGCCCAAATCGGATCTTTCCCTCCGGCTCTACGACAACAATCGATCGCACGGGTTCATACGGACCTTCGATATTCCCTAAACCCGATGCGACAAGCGCGCGGACATCTTCCTGTCCGCAATCCTCCTCGCCGCTGCGATTACCTGGTGGATCAATTAAGTCCGGACCCAAGCCCTCTCTCGTAGAGGCATGTATCCGAACGGGAGAAGCCTATTTTTTCAGGAGGCCACCAAGCCACTTTTGAAGGCTGTCACCGTTCATCAATTCGAGACGCGTCGGCAGAAAGGGAGTTATGAACGGATCAGATATTAGCCTTGGCGGAAAGTCCGACGTTGTAGTCAGGATTCCCTTAGAGGCATTCTGCTCCCCGCTGAGTACGCCCAGCAATGCACGAATGTCATCATATGAAACCTCGTTCCTCGGCTTATACGCCTTCACCGATCCTATGATCTTGATGCAACCAACCCCCTTCGAACAGCTATGACATCCCGTCCGTGATCCCCTGAGCGTGGCGTTAATGTCACCTCGTCGAACCCCGCTTTATCGAAGGCACCAGCGACGATCTCTTCCCAACGCGTCGCAGAAAGTGAATACGCTTGGCTCCAATCCGATTGCAGGCTTGCTACAATTTCATACCAAACCGCTGAGTTTGCCTTTATTAGAAATCCCTCTGCCGTTTTACGATCTGCCAGGACGATCTTGTGATCTGGTGTAATGATTCCCGCTACTCGCAACTCCGCTTGCTTATTCCCCTCGGAAAACCGCCGAGCGATAAACGACTCGAACACTGACGGAAGCCTGTCTTCGTAGATCAAGTCAGTAATTTTGATCTTCTCTGGTGGAATTTCCAGATTCCTAAAATCCACTAGTCGTGTGAACTCTAAAAGAATCGGAAACGCTAATTTCTGCGCAATAGGAAACAGCTTAACGGGCATGTAGAATATCAGTTGCTGCGCTAGGCGAACCCTTACCTCTTCCATCTGCTGCAAAGTAAGCATGGCACGCGCTCTTTACTACAACTGCGCATAGGTTAGCAGTCAGCCGGCTGTCGGGCCTTAACAGCCGGAATAGCCAAATCGCAGTTTCGAATACCGACTCCGTGATCAGCGCCTGCTAAGTTTGACAGATCACGTATCCATGTGCGTTCATTTCGGTACACGCCGAGAAGAATGACATCAACAGCCAATAGAGCTGAACGAAGTATGGGTCTGGCGCTTGGCCGGCTGCGACTTCCTTTAGCGCCTCTTCAACAGCACCGCGGCTCAGCGAAGAGGTCACGATGAAGACCCGACGAATTGCATCCGGCGCAAGCCGCACTTGAGCGAATTCGTTCATTAGCTCGTCGGCATCGCCTCGGACAATCCTCTTGATCCGGGTTTTGACTCCGCTACCGCTTACATACTTGTTGTTCCAACCACGAATTTTCGCTTCCATCGATTCCGGCGGAAGGCTCATACGCTGCAAGTTCTTAATTGCTTGGCTCACGGAGATATGGAACGGCCCAGCACCGAGCGATAGTGGACCATGCTTTGCGTGATAAAAGGTAATTCTAGGCGGGCTGCTGGAGTTGTTTAGCCCAATATAGTCCGCCCATTCGTCGCCAAGATCGTCGCACACAAGCACATCGTCCCCGTCCGCAACACTCGCTTCGATCACACCGAAAGTGGAGTCAGCATCAAAGGTGGCCTTTCGCGTCGAAAAGTTACCCTTTTCATCAGTCACTCCGTCTAGGAGCGGATCAGAGCGCAAATGGCGCAACAGGGCTGCGCCACCATCTACAAAGCCTTCGTCGCGGAACAAGGTCCCGTCGATGTAAGCTAAAGAGAGGGCGTCGAACAGCAATATGAACTTATCCTCGCGATCGATGTAGCGTCGGAGCGAGATCCGATTTGGATCGTGACCGAGAGCATACTCTGTACTTTCGACCTCGATGCCGGCAGTGATCGGCAATTGCAAGTCACGCAATGCTACGCGAGCTTGGTTGATTGCAATTGCTCCAACCGAATCAGCACCGTCGAAGATATCCATCCTCTTTCCGTCGCCGCTGACCCTAAACGCACGATCGAGCTCATTTAACGCTGCATCGATTTCATGCTTGGAGAGTTGAGTGAGTCTACCGCTATCTTCATGTACAAGTCTGATTTCGCGATCGACATGGATCGCATCAACAAATCCCGCAACGTCGACGGCAAAACTTGTTGGACGCGCGGTGCCGCCAATACTCGCCAAATCGATAGCGCGGGCTAAGGTACGGAGAAAGCTGGCAGGTGCAGCTCTTCCACCTACCAGCTCGTCAATTACAGATTTCGCGTACTCCACAAGTGCGAGGTGATCGACCCGATCAGACCGCTGCCCTATCCTGCCGGTGCTAGGAGTTGTAGAATAGTGGTCAGTTCCCGACCGGACCGCGTACGCCTGGGGCACATACCGGTTTGCGCCAGCAGGCCCGACAACATTTTGTAGGTCATCGGCTTCGAACGTTTTACTCCTCATCACGTGCTTGGAGACCGACATGTTTCGAAGCCGAATCTTTTCGAACACCGCTCCCTGCCGTGCGACCGCACGATCCACGCGTTCGGCTGATACTCGACCGAGATAGCGGGTGAAAAATCCTGCCGGAAGATCGAGCTTGGATTTAAGAATCGCGAGATGATCGCGATATTCGATCAAAAGAATAAATCCGCAGATTCGTTCTCGGATTCCTGCGTCTTCGGTTAAGAATGAAGGCGAGCGGTCATAGAGGAAGGAGATCGCAGACCAACGCGCGCGCCCAGCTTGGACGCGCCGATGGTAGAATATGTTTTGGGAGGCCGAGGGCTGGCTTGCCCGAACTTGGCGAAAAAGGTCATCCAATGCGGCATTGCTCATCTGCCGCTTAAGAATGTGAAAATTTGCTGTTTTTGCAACGCGAAGAGAGTCGATCATCCATCCCCCGTCGCGTTTCCGCGCGGAAGTACGCCATGTCAATTAAGACGGACCTTCAATATGATCAACTTAAGCGCGAATGCCTCCACGATGCAAATGGAAAGAACATGCCCCCCGCAAAGAAGAGTTAGAAGGCTACTCGATGTCGCGCAGCTCTAGACGGCCTGCTCAATAGCAACGTTAGCCACAAAGTGTCGGCTTATCGACACGTATCCGGTTGATGGGCGTTGAAGGCTATGATCTCTTGACTACGGGGCGACGGCATGCGGAGCGTGCTTGAGGTGCTATGCGACGACAACCCAGTGATCGTTCGATAAAGATTCTGTTCGCTTCTTCGGGGGGCCTATGCGCTTTCCCGGGATGTACAACGCAGCTCGTTCAGCCTCAATCTCGCGCATTACTGGGCGAACTCTGCCACATTCGTGCGGCCTCTCCCGGGGGGCCGAGATTCGATCCCGCGCAATCCGAAGAGTCGCGCAACGACGCAGACAACTTGATCATCCTATGTCCAACGCATCATCGTTTGGTCGATCAGGATCCGACCACTTACACAGCGGATTCGTTGCTTCTCATGAAACGGCGCCATGAGAGCCGCGTCGCAGCATTTCTCAGCTCGGTTGCTGTCGAGCTTACTGACAAGCAGGCTACCGACCTCTCGCGACAGGTGGAGGACGAATCAGTCGACTTCGCAGTTGTCGTCGCGTTGCGGAAGGAATTGGCTGCGCTTAAGCATTATTTTCCTGAGCTGGTACCGATTTCGTCGACATCGGATTCGACCCGCACGTACCTTCGCGGAACGATTCCAACAAGACGCGGCGGCTCGTATCGAGTTGTTGCCACTCTCCTTCATTCGATGGGAAATCTCGATGCCGCACATGCGACATCGGACCTCATCCACAAATGGAAGCCGCGATTTGTACTTGTGAATGGAATTGCTGGTGGAATCTCTAGAAAGGATCAGGGCTTCGGCGATATCGTGGCCTCGAACTCCATTTTCTATTATGAGCTCTCGAAGGTTCGACCCAATCATCAGGAGCATCGAGCTCGGCAATTTCAGGCGGACCCCATCCTCGTGGATGGAATACTGAACTTGACCGACTCAACGTGGCGCGCACATTTGCCTTCAAGGCCCGATGGGAAAAGCGCGAGCGCCATCGAGCCGAGAATTCATGTCGGACCAATTGCCTCTGGAGAGAAGGTGATTGCTTCAAGCGAGGCTGCCCAAGAGCTTCGGTCGTTGCAACGCGATCTCATCGCAATTGAGATGGAGAGTGCAGGGTAAGCGGTGTGTCTCCCACACCTTGTTTGGCGTGAGCTGATCGGCAACATGCGAGCCGTCATATACAGTAAGGTTCGCATATATGGTTGACCATATAGTTGACGCTTCAGAGCCACGGGGCCGGGTGGATATCCAGGTCGGAGCGGGGCGTCGGCGGCGGTGGAGCGCCGTGGTCAAGGGGCGGATCGTGGCGGAGTCATATGCGCCGGGCACAGTTGTGTCCGAGGTGGCGCGCCGGCACGACCTCTCACCGCAACACCTGTTTGCTTGGCGCAAGGCCGCGCGTGCCGGTCTGCTGAGCTTGCCGGCGGAGGATGCACCGCTCTTCGTTCCGGTGGTGTCGGAGCTTCGCCCCGCTGGGATGTGCGTGGAAGCGGCAACGCGGAACGGGATAACGATCAGCATCGAGATTGGCGATGCGGTAGTTCGCGCAGCGGCGGGGGTCGATCCGACCTGGCTGCGCGATGTGCTGCGGGCCGTGAGGGCGACGACATGATCGCGGCTTCGGCGGGCGTGAAGATCATGGTCGCGACGCGGCCGGTCGACTTTCGTAAAGGTGCCGATGGTCTCGCCGCGCTGGTGCGCGAGCAACTCCACCATGATCCGTTCGCGGGAACGATTTTCGTCTTCCGTTCAAAGCGAGCGGACCGTTTGAAGATTTTTGCCTGGGACGGGTCCGGGCTCGTGCTGCTGTGGAAGCGGCTGGAGCATAGCGCGTTCCGCTGGCCGCCGATCAGCGATGGCGTGATGCGTTTGTCTGCCTCACAGCTCGCCGCGCTGATGGACGGCCTGGATTGGTCGCGCCTGCATGCCCGCGACATTGGTCAGCCGAGCGCAACGTCGTGAACCCTGTGACCAATTGAATCATGTCGGCTGCAGTCTTCCACAAGGGCCCGCGAATCAGCTTGAGTACCGGGCGTGAGCGAGACCACGGATCAACTTCCGACCGATATCGAGGCGCTGCAGGCGCTGGTTGCGGCGGCACGCGCGGAGCGCGACGCGGCGATCGCAAAGTGCGACGCGGCGATCATCGAACGCGATCAGGCGCTGTCGCAAATGGATCGCCTTCAGCATCTCTTGCGCCAGCTGCAACGCGCGCAGTTCGGTCGCCGCTCGGAGAAGCTCGACCCTGAGCAGTTGCAACTGGCGATCGAGGACATCGAGCAGGCCATTGCCGGCGATGAAGCGGTCCAGGACAGGAAGGACACGGCAGGCGCACGCCAGCGTGCTGAACGGCGCCGCGCCAGCCGTGGTGCGCTTCCGGCCCATCTGCCGCATATCGACGTCACGATTGCCCCGGAGGATACCAACTGTCCGTGCTGCCGCACGCCTCTGCATGTGATCGGTGAGGAGACCTCACGGCGGCTCGACGTCGTCCCGGCGCAGTTCCGCGTGATCGTCACCCATCGTCCCAAATATGCCTGTCGGGCCTGCACGGATGGCGTGGTTCAGGCGCCGGCACCAGAGCGGCTGATCAAGGGCGGCTTGCCGACCGAGGCGATGGTCGCCCATGTTCTGGTCGCCAAATTTGCCTGGCACCTGCCGCTGTATCGGCAGGCTCAGATGCTGCTGGCGCAGGGTATCGACATCAAGCGCTCGGTTTTGGCGTTCTGGGTGGGCTATGCAGGCGCAGAGCTTCGTCCGCTCTGGCTCAGGCTGCGCGAGATCATTTTGACCGCGAACAAGATCGCGGTGGACGAGACCACAGCGCCTGTGCTCGATCCCGGCCGCGGCCGCACCAAGAAAGGCTTCTTCTGGGCGATCGCGCGCGACGATCGGCCGTGGGGCGGGGCCGATCCGCCGGCAGTGGCCTACACTTATGCGCCTGGTCGCGGCGCCGTCCACGCGCTCAAGCTGCTCGACGGTTATCGCGGCATCGTGCAATGCGACGGCTACACCGTCTACAAGACCATTGCCGACACCGCGCCTGACGCGGCGATCACGCTCGCCTTCTGCTGGGCTCATCTGCGGCGGCGCTTCTTCGACGTTGTCCAGGACGGTCCTGCCCCGATCGCGAGCGAAGCGCTCGAGCGTATTGCCGCTCTCTATGCGATCGAGAAGACGATCAGGGGCCGCAGCGCCGATGAGCGTCGTGCCATCCGCCAGGAGCGCAGCAAGCCGCTGGTGCTGGCGCTCAAGGCCTGGTTCGAGCAGCAACTCACCCGCGTCTCGGGCAAAGCGACAATCGCCGAGCACATCCGTTACGCCTTGAACCACTGGGTTGGCCTGATGCGCTTCCTTGACGACGGCCGCATCGAGCTCGACACAAATATTGTCGAGCGAAGCATCCGTCCTCTTATCCTCAACCGCAAGAACGCACTGTTCGCGGGGCATGATGAGGGCGCGGAGAACTGGGCCTGCATCGCTTCGCTGATTGAGACCTGCAAGCTCTGCGGCGTGGAGCCGCAGGCCTATCTGACCGACGTCCTCACCAGACTCGTCAACCTCTGGCCGGCCTCGCGTCTGGACGAACTCATGCCCTGGGCGTGGAGCGCCGAGCAAGCTAAAAGCCTCGCCGCTTGATGAACTCGCTTCCTGGATCGCGACCGCTCCAGCCGGCCTCGTCGCCACCGGCTCCGTGTGTTCCGACAACGTCAACAACCCGTCGCGCACCGCCTTGCGCCAGGTCGACAAATGCTGCGGCGATAGACCGTGGCGCCGCGCGACGTCCGAGACGACCGCGCCGGGAACAAAGGATTCCGCGACGATCCGTCCCTTGACCTCGCCACCCCAGCGCCGCCGAACCCGTAGCTCCGATGCGTCGACAACACGCTCGATCATATATGCAAACCGTCCTCTTCAAGACGGAACGCATATTGCCGGTCTGCTCAACAGCAACAAGGTGCGGGAGACACGCCGCTTACCGATTATCGCCATCTCTTTCGGGAAGATATTGTGAATGGGAAACATGTGGTCTGCCTGAGTTAGCTCTTTCAATTACCCACATCTCATACCTAGCTAATTACCCTGAAGCTGGAAGGCCAGAGGGGGCGAAAGCGCTTCTGAGAGCAGAACAGGATAAGCACATCCGTGCATACCTGCGGCAGTGCCTGCATTAGCCTTTGAGGTGCTCAAATGATCTGTGACGCAAAGTGGCACGGATCGGTTCGTCGATATATCGCTTAACAAGAAAGCTAAAAGCGATTGCAACTAGAGTCATGCTTGGTACCGCTAGCGCTGCATGGATCTGCGCAACCCAACCTGCCGAAGTTCCGCCGAACAATAGCATGAGTGGAACGTAGTGGGTCATATAAAGCGGATATGAAAGATCTCCGATAAACTCGCTAAAACGGTTGATCGACGGACTCCCGATTGCATTAGCGCCCAGCCAAACAAGGAGCGGATATACGATTGTGACGATCAGGAAATCGTAGGGCTTCCAAAGGAAGGGCCAAAAAAAGGTCGCAAGCATGATAAGCGGAAGGTAATATGCTGCCCCTGGCAACAGCGGTTGCCTGCCAATACGGCAAGCAACAACGCCCGCGATAAATGAAAAACCTACCCGTACAAAGCCAATCCAGAAGGTTCTGCGGTCGAAACCGCCGTTTAGGCTTCCGAAATCGTAGCACGTGTATGCCGTTGCAACCGCGGCGAAGGCGAGCATCGCTAGCAACCATCGAAGCGATAGTTGGCGCAGACAAAGAGCAAACGTTAGGCTCGCCACATACTCGCAAAGCAATGACCAGGCGGGAGCGACAAAAGGAAAAATAGGAAAGCTGGGATCGTGGACAAATAAGTGCGGCAACAGAAGTACGCTGCAGGTGAGGAGAATAAAAAACTCCGTGACACTAAAATTGAATAACGCAGCAGCCATAGGCGCATAGAATCGTCCGATTACAACCACAACGAAGCCCAACAAGGAGCCAATTACGACGAGCGGATGCAGTCGTATCAGACGCCTTTTAATAAGTTCTGTGGGTGACAATTCTACGCGAGAAGGGTCGTAGGCAAATGCCATTACATACCCTGACAAGCAAAAGAAAAAATCTACAGCGAGATAACCGTGAGGAATCCGGTTCTGAGGACCGAACTGAAAGGGTTCATAAAAATGTAAAACGGCGACACAGATGGCAGCAATTCCCCGCATGCCGTCAAGAATGCTCAGTCGCGCGACCTCTTTGGCAGCCAGCGACCCGGGGTCTTCGGGAAAGGCGTTGGGGGGCGGTAAATTCGGGGTGGCGCAGCTGGATTTGAGCATCGCGTTCGACATGTAGGATTCTGCAATTCTATTAACGCATCTGTCGCATTTCTTTACATATACATGCATATACATGCATATACATGCATATACCGTGTGCCGCTACACGGTCTGAGCACCGTCAACTGCTAGCCCGGCCTATTCGTCAGAGGGCGGCTTTTGGGCCCGATTGATGCGGCCGCACATCTTGTCTGGCGAGGCGCACAGGATTGCCTTCGGCTTTTCACCGCCTGACGACCCGTACTTTGCAACGCGCTTGAGGGATGGGGTGGGTGAACGGGGGGCGGACGCCCCGCCGGTCAAGGACCGAGCGGCAGCAGCGCGCCTGGCAAACGGCGGATCAGGTCGGCTCGGGACATGCCGCGGCAAACGCAAGGCGAATGCGGCTCGTGGTCTCGACCACACGGGCAGCGATTTTCAAGAGACGAAGACGCAGCGTCGCGAACTCGGCAGCGGCCAATTCCCGGACTTTGGGAATCGCCTCGCGCACGGTCAGCATCAGCCAATAAGCGGCCGTATGGAGCGCGAGACGGACCTGGTTGGCGAGCGCCGAACGGCAGCTGGTGCGGTCGGAGGCGAGCTGCGTCATATGCAGCTTGATCAGATTCTCGGCTTGGCCGCGCGCGCATTGTAAGCGGCAAAGAGATCTTTCAATTACCCACATTTGACGTCGGATTTGAGCGGGGGGCCGCGGCCGAAATCTTGAATCAGTAGAATCTGTTGTGATTCGTTGTTGAGCACCTGATTCGGAAGTGCGGGGTGCTCGATGGGCTTGGTGAAGGAACGCGCGGTGGCGCGTGCTCAGCGATTGACGACCGGTATCGAGACGTGGGTTGATCGGGAAGTTGCGGGATGCGAGTTTAAGGATGAGCGGCTTGGTCGCCGGTTCTGCAAATTGCTCGCACAAATCGGGAGCGACATGGGTCAAAGCATCCCGTTGGTTTGTCAGGATTGGGCCAACACGAAGGCCGCCTATCGATTCTTCTCCAACGAGCGGGTCGACGAGGCGGATACCATCTCGATAGGCACCGCTTTCAGTGCAGGAGTCGCTTCTGCGGCATTCAGCGCTGTCAAGAAGGTGGGATTCTTGACGATCCGAGCCATCTGCGACTTCGCCGACGGCAAAAAGAATGACATGTGGCAAGAGTACGCAGCGTATTCCGCGGCTTCGTGCTTGCGAAGCTTCATTGAGTCGCGCCCAGTTTCCCTCTCGGAGGGGGCGTGGCCGAAGTCCGTTGCTTCGGTAGCGGCAACGAAGTCGCGTATTTCGATAGCTCAACGTAAGAAATTGTTCGATGAGCTGTGTACGGCGTTCGATATGGAAGAGTTTAAGAACCTTTGCTTTCTCCTGGGCGTGGACATTGACGAAATTCCCGGCGACCGCAAATCGGCCCGGGTCAGAGAGCTAATTTTACTGTTCGAGCGGCGCGATACGTTGCACGTATTGGAGGAAGCCGTCGATGAAAGGACACGTTAACGGAAAACCTGAGCATTCAGGCTGATGCTTTCGGCGGTGTCCGTAAGCCGTCGATACGCACTGAAATGCATGTCACGGACAGATCGGGCATTGAAACAAGGACTCCAATCGAAGCGGCCAGGACCGAGCGTGAACTCTCGTGACTATCACGAACAATCACCCACTACATGCCCCAGTCTCCGCCTCCTACAGCTCGATCAGAATCTAAAATAACAGCAAACTCAAATAGATAATAGACGCCGCAGGCTCATGCACAACCATCCCTCCGGCGACCCGACGCCGTCGCAGGCCGACATCCAGATGACGAAAGCCATCGTCGACATCGCCAAGCCGCTCGGGATCGCCGTGCATGATCACATCATCGTCGGCAAGAACGGGCATACCAGCTTCAAGGGCATGCGGCTGATGTGAGGATTGCACTCAACAAGCTCCGCCGTCGTCCCGGCCTAGTGCGCAATTGCGCACTAGGCCGGGACGACAGTGAATATGTTGAGGGCTTTGTGAGTCACACATCCCCTTCGTATGCCCCGAATGACGAACGGAGAGAGCGGCGCCGCGTTTGAACTGTCACACAGGCCAGGGGCAAACTCTCCTAAAATGACCCATGCAACGTTTTCTGCGCGACGGCGTTTGTTGCAGATTGATCTGACGGCCTGTCAGGGGCTTTGGGGGACCGATGTCCGATTACGTCATTGAGGAAGGGCTGCCCTATCCGCTGGGTGCCCATTGGAGCGGCCACGGCACCAATTTCGCGGTGTTTTCCGCCAACGCCACCAAGGTCGAGGTCTGCTTGTTCGACGGCGAGCGCGAGACGCACCGCTTCGAGCTGCCCGAATATACCGACCAGGTGTTTCACGGCTTCATCAACGGCGTGCAGCCGGGGACGTTCTACGGCTATCGCGTTTACGGGCCCTACCAGCCGGACGGCGGCCACCGCTTCAATCCGAACAAGCTGCTGCTCGATCCCTACGCCTGCGCCCATGCCGGCAGCCTGACGTGGAATCCGGCGGTGTTCGGCTACAAGATGGAAAGCGGCGACGACCTCACCTTCGACGAGCGCGACAGCGCGCCGTTCATGCCGAAATGCGTGGTGGTCGATCCCAATTTCGACTGGATCCAGGAGGCGCAGCGGCAGGACGTGCATTGGGACGAGACCGTGGTCTACGAGACCCACGTCAAGGGGTTCACCAAACAGCACCCGGGCATCGACGAACATTTGCGCGGCACCTATGCCGGCTTCGGCTCGAACGCCGCGATCGACCATCTCAAGGCGCTCGGCATCACCTCGGTCGAGCTACTGCCGGTGCATTCCTTCATCAACGACAGCAACCTGCTCGACAAGCGCCTCACCAATTACTGGGGCTACAACACCATCGGCTTCTTCGCGCCGGATCCGCGCTACGCCGCCGACGTGCCGAACAGCCTGCGCGAATTCAAGGAGATGGTGTCGCGGCTGCATGGCGCCGGCCTCGAGGTGATCCTCGACGTCGTCTACAACCACACCGCCGAAGGCAATGAGCGCGGCCCGACGCTGTCGTTCAAGGGCATCGACAATGCGAGCTATTACCGGCTGCTGCCCGACAAGCGGCGCTACTACATCAACGACACCGGCACCGGCAACACGGTGAACCTGTCGCATCCGCGGGTGATCCAGATGGTGATGGACAGCCTGCGCTACTGGGCCGGCCACATGCATGTCGACGGCTTCCGCTTCGATCTCGGCACCATCCTGGCGCGCGAGGTCTACGGCTTCGACGAGCAGTCCGGCTTCCTCAAGGCGATGAACCAGGACCCGCTGCTCGCGACCGTCAAGCTGATCGCCGAGCCCTGGGACTGCGGCCCCGGCGGCTACCAGGTCGGCGGCTTCCCGGCCGGCTGGGCGGAATGGAACGACAAATACCGCAACGTCGTGCGCGATTTCTGGCGCGGCGAGGCGGCACCCGGCAGCCTGGCGCCGCGGCTGCTCGGCTCGCACGACGTGTTCAACCGCGAGGGCCGCCGCACCTGGGCCAGCGTCAACTTCATCACCGCCCATGACGGGTTCACGCTGAACGACTGGGCGAGCTACAACAACAAGCACAATGAGGCCAACGGCGAGCGCAACAACGACGGCTCGTCGGACAACCATTCCTGGAATTGCGGCGCCGAGGGCCCGACCGACAATCCGGATATCCGCACTTTGCGCGAACGGCAGAAGCGCAACATGCTGGCGACGCTGCTGGCTTCGCAGGGCACGCCGATGCTGCTCGGCGGCGACGAGTTCGGCCGAACCCAGCGCGGCAACAACAATGCGTACTGCCAGGACAACGACATCTCGTGGTTCGACTGGAATTTTTCCGACGACGCCGGAAAGCTGCTCGCCTTCACCAGGCGGATGATCAAGCTGCGGCGCGACTACCCGATCCTGCGCCGCAGCCGCTTCCTCTCCGGCGATCGCGATTCCCAACTCGAGATCCGCGACGTGGTCTGGATCAGCACGGCAGGCGCCGAGATGACACAGGCCGACTGGACCACCGGCTGGATCAAATGTTTCGGCGTCGTGCTCGACGGCCGCGCCCGCAAGACCGCGATCGCGCGCGCGGGGGAGGACGACACCGTGCTTGTCATCCTCAACAGCTATGAGGACGAGGTCGACTTCAAGCTGCCGCCGACGTCAGCCGGCCCGCACTGGTCGCTGCTGCTCGACACCAACGCGCCGGAACAGCCGGCGGGCGCGCAGTTTGCGTTCGACGGCACGTACAAGGCGGTGGGGCGTTCGTTCGTACTGCTTACGGCTAATCAGCCCAGAGCATGATGCTGTAGATCGAATGGCGGCCGCGCAGGGGTTGCGCCCCCTCTCCCGCTTGCGGGGGAGGTCGAATTGAGTCGGCGGCCCGCGCGCCCACTCCACTGCCTCCCCCCAAAACGCCCCCGCCCCGCGACCCCGCCGGCCAATTGACATTCGGCCGCGGACTGCCAGACTTCGCGGAAAATTAGGGGTGGAGACCTCTGGATGGCCAATCTTTCGGCCTCAAATCACGTCGCCCGTGTTCTGTCGGCGGCCAACCAGGTGGCCGGCGTCGACACCGAGACGCGGATTGCCGCGTCCTGGCGGCGCTGCCTCGTCAATCACAACCTCGATCCGGCCCGGCGCGGGCCGCCGCAGACCCTGACCGAGGCCGAGGTCAGGCACCTCGCCGAGCCGATGGAGGATTTGATCCAGGTCGCGATCCCCGAGCTCGAGGACCTCGCCCGCGTGCTCCACGACTCCGGCTACTGCGTCAACCTCGCCGATCCCAACGCCACCATGCTGGTGAGCCGGCTGCCCGGGGGCGATTACGCGCGGATGTTCCTGGAGTGGAAGATCTACACCGGCTCGAACTTCGCCGAGACGTTCGAGGGCACCAACGGGCTCGGCACCGCGCTCGCCGAGCAGCGGCCGATCCTGGTGCATGGCGACGAGCATTTCCGCGAGCAGTGGCACATGTTCACCTGCGCGGTGTCGCCGCTGTTCGATCATGCCGGGCGGCTCGCCGGCGCCGTCAACATCACCTCGTGCCGCAGCGACCTCGGCCGCAGCGCGCATGAACTGGCGCTCGCCGTCACCACCGAGGCGACGCGGCGGATCGAGCAGTCGTTCTTCCGCCGGCGCTACCGGGCCTCCTGGATCGCGATGCTGCCCGGCGACGGGCACGGCATGCTGGCCTATGACGACGACCGCCGTGTCGTCGGCGCCTGCCGCACGGCGCGCGCCGCGTTCGGCCTGAGCGATGCGATGATCGAGGACGGCATCGACCTGTCGCATCTCATTCAACTCGACGATCGCGCGACGCGGGCCGCGGACGAGCAGGTCGCGCTGCGCCGCGCCGACGGCACGCCGTGGGGCCGCGGCCATCTGGCGCCGCCGGTGCGGACCCGATCGCCGCGTCCACCATCCACGCCGCCGCGCGAAAAACCGGCCGGACAGTTTTCCGGCCTGCACAGGCTGGCGGGCCGCGATCCCGTGCTGATCAAGGGCGTGAAGCGGCTGATGACGGTCGGCAATCTCGATCTGCCGATCCTGCTGCATGGCGAGACCGGCGCCGGCAAGGACGTGTTCGCGCGCGCCATCCATGCCGCGAGCAACCGCGCCGGCCGCAACTATGTCGCGCTGAACTGCGCGGCGATGCCGGAGAGCCTGATCGATGCCGAGCTGTTCGGCTACGAGGCCGGCGCCTTCACCGGCGCGCGGCGCGAGGGATCGAAGGGGCTGATCGTGCAGGCCTCCGGCGGCACGCTGTTCCTCGACGAGATCGGCGACATGCCGCTTTCGCTGCAGACCCGGCTGCTGCGCGTGCTCGAAAACCGCGAGGTCTGGCCGCTCGGCGCACTGAAGCCTGTCGCCGTCGACATCCGCCTGATCAGCGCCACGCACCGTGATCTGGCGCGGATGGCGGAGGACGGCAGCTTCCGCTCCGATCTGTATTACCGGCTGCGCGGCATGGAGATCCGCCTGCCCGCGTTGCGCGAGCGCACCGACCGCAAGGACGTCATCGCGCAGATCGCCGACGAGGAAGCACCGCACTGCCGCATCGCGGCCGACGCCTGGGCGCAGCTGATGGCCTATCCGTTCCCCGGCAACATGCGCCAGCTTCGCCACGTGCTGCGGCTCGCCGGCGCCACCGCGGAGGACGCCGTCATCACCGAAGCGGATCTCGATCTGCCGCCGTTCGGCGCACGCGGTGCGGAGGCCGATCACACAACGCGCGAGCGCACCGCGATCGTCGATGCATTGCGCGCCAATGACGGAAGAGTGACGAACGCAGCCAGGGCGCTCGGGCTCAGCCGCGCGACGTTGTACCGGAAGATCAAGGCGTTAGGGATCGCGCTGGACAGCTAGACCAGAACGGCTCCCGCTGTTCCGGCGGTACGGGAAAGGTGATATCGTACGGCTTTCGCCTTCAGCGCCACGGAGCGGGTCACATGACACGGTTTCCCCTCGCTGTGGTCGTTGGCCTCATTGCCGCGACCATTTCGCAGCCTGCCGCCTCGGATTCTACTGAGCAACGATTGGGCAAAGTCCATTTCGTGACATCCTGCAAGCCTGAAGCGCAGGAGCTGTTCGATCGCGCCATGCTGTATCAGCATTCGTTCTGGTACAGCGCGTCGCGGCGCACCTTCGAGGAGGTGCTGGAGGCGGACCCGCAATGCGCCATCGCCTATTGGGGCATCGCGCTCAGCTATCTCTACAATCCGCACGCGCCGCCGCCGCCGGAAAACCTTCCGCTCGGCCTTGCGGCTGCGAAAAAAGGTCAGGCGCTGAATGCCGGCACCCCGCGCGAGCGGGAATACATCGATGCGATCGCGGCGATGTATGTCGACTACGACAAGGTCGATCACCGCACCCGCGTGCAGCGATTCCTCGCGGCCGAAGAGCAGGTCGCGGCGCATTATGCCGACGATGACGAGGCGCAGATCGCCTATGCGATCACGCTCAACGTCGCGGCGTCGCCGGCCGACAAGACCTACGCCAACCAGCTGAAGGGCGCGGCGCTGCTCGAACCGATCTTCAAGCGCCAGCCCGAGCACCCCGGCATCGCCCACTATCTGATCCATCTCTACGACTACCCGGCACTCGCGGCGAAAGGCCTTCCCGCGGCGATGCGCTATGCCAAGATCGCCGAACACGCGCCGCATGCCCAGCACATGCCGTCGCACATCTTCACGCGCGTCGGCTACTGGAAGGAGTCGATCGCCTCGAACAAGGAATCCGCGCGCATCGCCAAGGAAGACGGTGAGCAGCAGGACCAGGCGCACGCGATGGACTATCTGGTCTATGCCTATCTGCAGCTGGGCCAGGACAAGGAGGCGCGTGCGGTGATCGACGAGCTCGGCAAGCTCCAGTTCAAGCTCGACCGGTTCGCAGGCCCCTTCGCGGTGGCGGCAAGCCAGGCCCGCTATGTCTTCGAACGCGGCGATTGGAAGGGAGCCGCCGCGCTTGAAGTGCATCCGACCAAATACGCCTATGCTGACGCCATCACCTATTTCGCCCGCGCGGTCGGCGCTGCGCGCTCCGGCGACCCGGCCGCCGCCAAGGCCGATGTCGCCAAGCTGGTCGAGCTGCGCGACAAGTTGAAGGACGCCAAGGACGCCTACTGGTCCAACATCGTCGACATCCAGCAGCAGATCGCGAGCGCCTGGGTGCTGTACGCGGAAGGCAAGTACGATGAGGCGCTCGGCGCGATGAACGCCGCCGCGGAGGCGGAAGACAAGACCGAGAAACATCCCGTCACGCCGGGACCGCTGGCGCCGGCGCGAGAGCTCTACGCCGCGATGCTGCTCGATCGCGGCATGGCCAGGGAGGCGCTCGCCGCCTATGAAGCCGTGCTCAAGAAGGAGCCCAACCGGCTGGCGACTTATCTCGGCATGATCAAGAGCGCCAAGGCGACCGGCGATCAGGCCAAGACCCGGGAATGCGCTGATCAGATTGCCCGGCTCACCGCGGATGCCGATCTGTCGCGGCCGGAGCTGATCGAATTGCGCCAGACGACCGGAAGCAAGCTGTGATGCCACGGACGACATGGCGCAGCGGTGGTGCGGCGCTGCTCGGCGCCGTCGCGCTATCGCTTTGCCAGGTGCCACCGGTTGGCGCGATGGAGATCCTCGGCCAGGCCGGCGTGCTCGGCGAATGGGAGCTGACCGGACATCTCACCGAAAGCCCGCCGGGCGCGCCGAGGCAGTTCTCCGGACCGCTCAAGATGAAGCATGTGGGCATCTGCACGCAGGACGGGCCGGACGAACGCGCCGGAGAAATCAAGCTGCAAATCACGGGCACGGATTCGCAGGTCACCGCCGAGCTGGTGCTGGACGGCGCGCCCTGCACCTACAGCGCCCGCAAGACGCGCAATTACGAGGGCACGCTGTCCTGCGAAGGACGCCCCCCCGTCCCGCTGCTGGTGTGGCTCAAATAGCCGATACCGTCAGGCCGCCGGCCGCGCGCGGCGCAGCCATTCGTTCAGATCAATGCCGCCGAGGCGCGCCTCGCCGAGCGGCACCAGCGAGTGCTGCTCGACCCGGCCGCCCCAGTAAAGCGCGTCAGGGTCTTTGACCACCTCACGCGGGTCGCCTTTTGCCTTCAGGTAGCGCGCCACGATCTCGTTGAACGGCGCGCGGTCGGGACCTGCGATCTCGACGATGCCGTTGCGCGGCGGCTCGAGCGCGATATCGGCGACGAGCGCGGAAACGTCCTCCGCCGCGATCGGCTGGAACAGGCCGGGCGAGAGCCTGACCGTGTTTCCGACTGCGCTCGCATCGGCGATCGCGCCGACGAATTCCATGAACTGGGTCGCGCGGATGATGGTGTAGGCAATCCCGGACGCTTCGATCAGTTTCTCCTGCGCGACCTTGGCGCGGAAGTAGCCGTTCTCGGGCGTGCGGTCGGTGCCGACGATCGACAGCGCGACATGGTGCCTGACGCCGGCCGGCTTCTCCGCCGCCAGCAGGTTGCGGCCGGAGGTCTCGAAGAATTCCATCACCGCCTTGTCCTCGAACGAGGGCGAATTGGCGAGGTCGATCACGACGGCCGCGCCGGCCAGCGCCTCCTTCAGCCCCTCGCTGGTGATCGCATTGATGCCGTTTTTCGGCGAGGCGGCGACGACCTCGTGGCCGCGCTGCCGCAGAATGGCAACGGTCTTTGAGCCGATCAGTCCGGTACCGCCGATCACAACGATCTTCATGGTGGGCCTCCCTTCGACGACGAGAGATTCTGGGACGCGCTTGTTTTCCGGTTGCTACCGTCAAGCGCGATGACCGCGCCGACTTATCGGCGTATGGACGAGCGCTTATAACATGCCGCTCGCGCTTCCGGCGCGTTCGTCAAATTGATCGGGATCGGTCAGCAGTGCTGATTGACTTGAGCTGACGTGCGGTTCGTCAACCGTTCAGGAAAACTCGTTCCAGCTGACACGCCGCGCGTCGAGGTCGCCGAGCTCGACCGGATCATGGATGTTGCGCACGCTCTGGAAGCCGCTGCGCAGATAGATCAACGGATCGACCGTGGTCGCGGCGCGGACGTGCTGGACCTCGCCGATGAAGATCGAATGGGTCTTGGTCTCGAGCTCCTGCGCCAGCACGCAGTCGAACGCCGCGACGGCATCCTCCAGCACCGGGGCGCCGGTGGCGCCGGTGGTCCAGCGTCCAAACGCAAAACGGTCGTCGCCGTTGACGCCCTTCTGGCCGGAGAAGGTCAGCGCCAGCAGCGCGTGGTCCTCGTTCAGGAAGTTGATGACGAAATGGCGCTCCTCGCGGATGCGCTGATGCGCGCTGGCGTTACGGTTAACGCAGACCAGCACCGAGGGCGGATTGTCCGACAGCGAGCAGGCCGAGGTCACGGTCAGGCCGGTGCGCTGCCCGGTCTCCGAGCCGACCGTCACCAGCGCGACGGCGCCCGCGCAATGGCGCATCGCCTGCTTGAAACTCTGTGCGTCGACCGTCATGCCGCAAGCCCTGTTTGAGCATGATCTTGCCCGGAAAACTGCTTCGCACTTTGCGCTAACGCGGCCCGCCGGGTCCGGATCATGCTTCGGTAAAAACACTCCGTTCAAGATATGCGAGGCGGGGTGCGAGGCAAGCCCCGCACCCCGCGCAGCTGTCATGCAGCCTTCTCGAACTCGGCGCCGAGATGCTTGAGTCGCGGCATCACCTCGTTCTTGAGCAGGTCCAGCGAGTGCCGCCAGGCTTCCGGCTTGTGCTTGTAGTCGAAGCCGAACACGCAGAGGACGCCGAAGCCGCCGACCTCCCGGTAGATCTTCTCGATCTTCTCGGTGACGGTCGCGGGCGAGCCGACGATCCAATTCCGGCGCGCGCAATATTCGACGGTGACGTCGCTGTCTGGCACATCGGGCGCGTGCTTCAGATAGTCCTTGAAGCCGAAATGGCCGAGCAGCGGCAGGAAGTACTCGCTCATCATCCGGCCCATCATGTCGCCGGTCGAGAGCTTCCACGCCTCCTCGTCGGTATCCGCCACGAACACCTCGCGCACCAGCCGCCAGTCCTTGCGGCTCGGCTTGCGGCCGGTCTTGGCCGCGCCGGCCTCGACCGAGTCCCAGTGACTGCCGACATAGGCCGGGTTGAGGTTGAGGCTCATCGGGATGAAGCCGCGCTCGCCGGCCAGCTTCAGCGTGTCCGAATTCTTCGACAGGCCGGCGACGCCGATCGGCGGATGCGGGCCCTGCAACGGCTTGATGTGCGGCTTGAGGAAGTCGAACATCGTGTCCGGCTTGCTCACCGTCCAATATTTGCCCTTGTGCGTCCAGGGCCCCGGTTCGGACCACATCTTCAGGATGATCTCGAGCGCCTCGCGGGTCATGTCGCGGTTCTGGCCCGACATGCCGTCGACATTGAACATCGCCCAGTCGCTCGGCAGGCCCGAGGCCGCGACGCCGAAGTTGAGGCGCCCGTTCGAGAGATGATCGAGCATCGCGACGCGGTTGGCGAGTTCGGCGGGATGATGATACGGCAGCAGGAAGCCGCCGGGCCCGATGCGCAGATTCTTGGTCTGCAGCAGCGCCTGCGCCACCAGCAGATCGGGCGATGGGTGCGGCTCCCACGGCGCGGTGTGGTGTTCGCCGATCCAGGCTTCCTGGTAGCCGAGTTCGTCGAGCCAGCGCAGCGTCTGCAGGTCCCAGTCGTGGCCCTCCTTCAAGCCGCACTCCGGCGGGTGCGAGGGCATGGTGAAGTAGCCAAGCTCCATGTGCGTTTCCTTCCTTCGCGTTGGGTTCAGTCATGCAATGCGTCTTGCCGCGCATTGCATGACGATCAGCAAGCGCTGTGCCAGCGGAGGAAGTCGCAGGGAATGGGTGGGAACGGCCGGTTTTCGGCCGGCTGGGGCCGGTCGGCGGGTTCAGGAGCGCTGCGACCGTCTCACGGTCGCGAGACGCGTCGCAATCGTGAGACGGATAATGCCCCTCATGGTGAGGAGCGCGAATGCGCGTCTCGAACCATGAGGCCCGTCTGTGGCCTACATCCTTCGAGACGCCCGCTATGCGGGCTCCTCAGGATGAGGGTCAGGAATCAGCCCGCCGCGCGGCGCGGCTGGGCGTTGGTATCGGGCTCGGAGGGCGGAGGAAGCTGCATCAGGATGGTCTGGCCCATCGAGGCGATCTCGATGCCCTCCTCCTGGAAGCGCCGCTTCATGCGGCGGTTGAACTCGCGTTGCACCGCCCAGCGGCCGCTATCGGTGCAGCGGATCTGGCCGACGATGGTCACCACCGAGCCGTCGACCTTGTCGACGCCCCACAATTCGAGGTCGCCTCGAATGAACGCGCGATACGCCGTCTCCTGGCGCATTTGGGCGACGATGTCCTTCAGCACCTCGCCGGCGCGGTCGGTGTCCTCCTTGTAGGAGACGTTGACGCTGACCGCGGCGTTGCCGGCACCGCGGCTGGAGTTGGTGATCGTCGTCACCGCGCTGAACGGCACGACGTGCACCGAGCCGTCGCCGGCGCGCAGCCGCATGGTACGGATCGAGACGTTCTCGACCACGCCCGAGAGCCCCGACACCGTGACGTTGTCGCCGACCTGCACGGTGTTCTCGATCAGGAGGAACAGCCCGGTGATGAGGTCCTGCACCAGCTTCTGCGAACCGAAGCCGATCGCGATGCCCACGATGCCGGCGCCGGCGAGCAGCGGCGCGACATTGACGCCGATCTCGCTGAGCGCGGTGAGCCCGACCACCGCGACGATCATGCAGAACAGCGCGGTGCGCAGCATCGGCTGGAAGGTGCGCAGGCGCGCGGCGCGGGCGTAATGCCCCTCGCGCGACAGGGTGTCGATCTGCCGGTCCATCAGCGCATTGGCGACCTCCCAGATCACGGCCGCGGCCAGCGCGGCAATCCCGATCGTCACCAGCGCCGAGATCAGGCGAGATCCGATCTGGCCGCCATAGAACCAGACGATGGCGTCGACGCCCCAGACCTCGAGCAGCGCGACGAAGCCAATGAAGGCGATCACCGCCGTGACCACCTTGCGCAGCAGCGGCAGATAGCGGTTGGCGCGGGCCTCGAGCCCCGGGAAGCGCTGGATCAGCTCCGGGCTGATGCGGAAGCCGCGATCGATCAGGCTCAGCACCACCATGGTGACGAGGCGGGTCACCAGCAGCACCGCAATGGTGCCGACGAAATATTGCAGCAGCAGCGAATAGCCGTTGCGGATGTTGAGCGCCCACACCGCCCACAGCGCGAGGTCGAGCGCAATCGCCAGCACATGCCAGAGCGCCGCGAGACGGTTGCGCGTTCGCGCCGCAAGCCCGGTGCGATCGGCCGGCGCGCGGATGACGTCGGCGACCTGGCGGCGGCACTGCAGGATGATGACGACGACGAACAGATGCACCACCAGCATCACGAGCCGGATCAGCGCGGCATAGCCGGCGCGATGCAGCCCGAGCAGCAGCGCGACATTGGCAAAGGCGATGCCCGAGACGCCGACGGCGACGATACGCCGGGCCCAGATCTCGATATAGGCCGCGGTCTCGGCACGGACGCGGAACAGGCCGAACGGCCCTGCCAGCGCGCGCACCGCGCAGATCAAGACGCGCGAGAACACATAGGCGTTGACGACGGCCAGGATCACGAGCCGCGTGGTCGATTGATCGCCGATCTCGGTGCCGAGCAGCGCGGTGGCGATACCGCCGAACACGACGACCGGCAGCAATTCGAGCAGCAGGCGGCCGAGCACGAAGGGCAGCCGGACCAGCGACTGCCAGGCCCGCGCGAGGCTGAGCCGGCGCCGCTGCAACTCGGGCGCCGGCGTGACGTCGGCAACCGACGACGGCGGATCGACGCTGGCGAGCGTCTGCACCGGTACGCGTGCGGTCTGCGGCAGCCGCGCTTCCAGGAACGCGACCGGCCGCTTGATCAGGCGGAACACCACCCATTCGGCGGCCAGCGCGCAGCCGAACACCAGCGCCAGCTTCCAGGCGATATCGATCAAGAGGCCATAGGCGACCGGATCGTTGGCGGTGCGCACGAACCAGTAATAGAACGCCGGGAAATGCGTCAGCGTGCGCGCGACGTCGGCGACCTCGCGCGACATCTCGCCGACCTGCTCGGACACCATCAGCAACAGCTGTGCGCCGAGGCTGTCGGCGGTGAGCGGGATCGGCGAATGCTGCTCCGGCGCCGGCTCCGCGGCAGCCGCCTGCGGCGAGGCATTGGCGATGGCGCGCAGCGTGTTGATGATCTCGCCGCGCTTCTTGTCGTCCTGCAGCGTGTCGAGCGCGCGCTTGGCCTGCTCGGGCGTCAGCGCATCGCTGGTAACGGGTTGCGGCGGCGCCGGCTTGGCGGCCGGCTGCGCGAACGCGGGAGAGACGAACAGGGTGACGACGAGAAGCAGCGCAAGGCGAAGTTTGTGCGACACGAGGGCCTCATAAAATAACTGCGCGACCGCAAACCCTTGGGAGGAATCTGCTCTCGCGCTCGCGCCATGTCGGATACTCCTTTTCGCCCCGATGGTGTGTCGGAAGTTTGCCGTTGTGACGGCCATCTCTTGGCATTTGCCGCAACACAATCGTCACAGGCGTTGAGCCGCGTTTACGCTTCCAGTGCGCGTTCCCGGCCGATCGGCTCACTACACGTCAGGGGTGAGGCCGCAGAATCTTTCGCTTGACGCGCAGGAGCGGCCGTGATGTTCTTACTTTGTTCTTTTGTTCCCAATTGCGTTTCGGGGGTCTCATGCACGACGTGTTTAGCGACGACGGTCCGGTGCGGCTCTTCATTCACGACGACGATGAAACCCCGCTGGAATTCGTCCAGGATTTGTTGCGCACGGTGTTCGGGAAATCCGAGCAGGAAGCCATCGCATCCGCTGCCTTGATCGAGGCCAAGGGCGCCATTCCGTGCGGCCCCTATCCGGGACCGGTCGCGCGGGCAATCTTCAACTCGGCGAAGTGGCTGATCCGCTCCAACGGCCAGCCATTGATGATCACCACCGAATCCGCCGACGCCAGCCGCCCCTGCGATCTCTGCGAAGCCCCGAGGGCTGTGACGGAAATTCTGATCCCCGGTACGACTGCGTCGCTGTGCAGCGACTGCCTGCTCGCTGCACGCCGCAGCTCGGAAGAATTGCCGGGCGAGACGTTTCGGTCCGCTTACGTTGCGCTCGACTGGCATTTCGCCGGCGTTCCGCGCAACCTGATCGTGACACGGGCGCGACAGTTTCCGGGCCACATGCGCGCCGACGTTCAGGTCGCGATCGACAAGCTGCTCACCGATCCAATCCATTTCTTCGGCATCCATGAAGAATATCGCTACGAGACGCTCGACTTCGCGGCGCTGATGAAGGCCGGCCGCAATGCACCGGCGATCGCGCCGCCGCAATATCGCGACGTCGATATCGGCGAGGCCGAGCCGGTGAAATGCCTCGCCAATGGACTATGGCTGTGCCGAACCGGCGAACTGCGCTACGCCGTGCTGCTGACGTTCCATCGCGAATATAATCACGAGCCGTCGCTGCGAATCGAGCTGGCGTTGCCCGCCGGCGCGACCGGCAATGCTTTCGTGCAGCGCACTTTCGCCGAGTTGGAGGCCGCCGTGCATGCGGCGCGATCCTATCGCGGCAAGATCCTGTCGCTGGAGGATGGCGCCAATTATCGCGGACGATCGCGTGGACTGACCGTGCATCGCCTGCCGACGGTCGCCCGCGATGACGTAATTCTGCCGGACCGGACGCTGCGGCTGCTCGACCGCAACGTGCTCGGTTTTGTCGAAAGCCGCGATCTGCTGCGCGGGCTCGGCCAGTCGACCCGCAAAGGCATCCTGCTCTACGGCCCGCCCGGCACCGGCAAGACCCACACCATTCGCTATCTCGCCACCAACCTGCCGGATCACACCACGCTGATCATCACCGCCGAGCAGGTCGGGCTGCTCGGCGCCTATATGAACCTCGCGCGGCTGCTGCAGCCCACCATGGTCGTGATCGAGGACGTCGATCTGATCGCACGCGACCGCGAGGACATGGGCGGACCGTGCGAGGAATCCCTGCTCAACAAGCTGCTTAACGAGATGGACGGCCTGAAGGAGGATTGCGACATCCTGTTCGTGCTGACCTCCAACCGTCCCGAAGAGCTCGAGAGCGCGCTGGCCGGCCGGCCCGGCCGCATTGACCAGGCGATCGAGGTGCCGCTGCCCGACGAGACCGGACGCAGCAAGCTGATCCGGCTGTACGGCAAGGGCCTGCCGCTGGAGCAGCCGATCGTCGACGAAGCGGTGCAGCGCACCGCCGGCGTCAGCGCCGCCTTCATCAAGGAGCTGATGCGCCGCATCGCGCAGGCCAGCATCGCCCGCGAGGGAGGCCAGGATGTCACCGCTGACGACATCGACGGGGCGCTGAACGAGATGCTGTTCGACGGCGGCCGGCTCAACGTGAAGCTGCTCGGCGGCGCGCAGGGGATGAGTGCGGGGTGATGGCCGATCACTTCGCCGCTGCCGGCAGTAGCAGCGCGGGCTCGCCGGCCGAGGCACGCGCGAGTTCGTCCGATATCCGCGTCAGCACGCGGTCCCAGGCCTGCGGCTTGTCCTGGCGGAACAGCCGCATGGTCGGATACCAGGGCGTGTCGGCGCGGTCGCGCAGCCAGCGCCAGTCGAGCGCATAGGGACACAGCATCCAGACCGGGCGGCCGAGTGCGCCGGCGAGATGCGCCACCGAGGTGTCGACGGCGATGACGAGATCGAGTGCACAGACGGCCGCCGCGGTGTCGGCGAAGTCGCCGAGCATCGGCGCGAGGTCGACGATGCCGGCACCAAGGCCCCGCAGCACGGGAGCATCGTCCGGCCGCGGCTCCTTCTGCAGGCTGTAGAGCTGCACGCCTGATGTGACCAGCCGCGGCAGCACGGCGTCCGCCGGCAGCGAGCGCTGGCGGTCGCCCTTGTGCCTGGGATTGCCGGCCCAAACCACGCCGACCTTCAGCGCGGTCACCCCGGCGAGCGCCTCGCGCCAGCGCGCGAGCTTGCCGGCGTCCGCCCGCAGATAGAATGTCGCTGCGGGAATGGTCTCGACGGTGGTGCGGAAGATCCGCGGCAGGCTGAGCAGCGGCAGCTGCAGATCGAACGGCGGCAGCGGCTCGCCGCGCGCGAACACCGCGACATCGGGCAGCATCGGCCGCAGCAGCGTGACCAGCGCCGGCTGCACCTGCAGAACGATCCGGCCGCCACCGCCCGCCAACATCGGCACATAACGGACGAAATTGATGGCGTCGCCGAGCCCGTATTCGGCGAACAACAGCAGCGTACGTCCGGCGAGCGGCTCGCCCTGCCATTCCGGCCCGTCGAACACGGGATCGCCGTCGCTGAGCATCCTGGTCTTGCGGCGCCACTGATACTCCTCAAAGCCTTCCCCGAACTCGCCGTTCATCAGCAGGAAATGCGCGTGGTTGTAATGCGCCAGCGGCTGTTCGGGATCGAGTGCGATCGCCCGGCGCGAGGCCACCAGCGCCGCATCGATCTCGCCGGCATTGCGCAGCGCGACCGCGAGGTTGGCGTGGCCCTTGGCATAGAGCGGCTCGAGCTCGATGGCGCGCCGATGCGCGGCGACCGCGGCCTCGACCAGGTTCTGCGCCTCGAAGATGATCCCGAGATTGGTGTGCGCGGCGGCGTAGTCCGGCTTCAGCGCCAGCGCGAGCTCGGCGCAGGCGATGGCGTCGTCGACCTGTCCGAGCTCGAACAGGCAGGCGCCGAGATTGTTGAGGATGACGTGATCGGACGGGTCGCGGGCCGAGACCTGCCGATAGATGCGCACTGCCTCCTCGCGCTCGCCCGCCTCGTGCAGCACCATGGCCAGCAGGCGCTGCGGCGCGATGTTGCCGGGATCGAGTGCGATCGCGCGGCGGTAATGCAGGATCGCGTCGTCCAGCAAGCCCTGGCGATAGAGCGCCGCACCAAGGCCGCAATGCAATCCGGCATTGTCGGGATCCGCGGCAAGTCCGCGGCGATAGGCCGTGGCGGCCGCTTCGTGCCTTTTCTGATCGCTCAGCACATTGCCAAGGTTCAGCCAGACGCCGTGGTAGACCGGATCGCGGGCGATCACCTCGCGATAGGCCTGCTCCGCCTCGACCGGCCGCTGCTGCCCGGCCAGCGCGACGGCGAGGTTGAACCGCGCCCGCGTCAGGCCGCCATCGAGCGCGATCGCACGGCGGAACGCGGTCTCGGCCTCGTCGAAACGCGACAGATCGCACAATGCGACGCCGAGCTTGATGTGCAGGCCGGCATCCTGCGGCCGCAGCATCACGCCGCGCTCAAACGCCGCCACCGCGCCTTCGTGCTCGCCCTTCACGTCGAGCGCATCGCCGAGCGTGGCGAAGGCCGGTGCATGATCCGGATCGAGGTTGAACACCCGGTTCAGCAGCAGCGCGCCTTCCGCGGCACGATCGGTCGCGAAGGCGATGACGGCGGACAGATGCAGCGCCGGAACATGGTCGGGATCGGCGGTGAGGATGTCGCCGCACAGCGTGCCGGCCTCCGCCGCGCGGCCCGCGCCGTAATGCGCCACCGCATCCCGCAACATCCGATCGACCGCCACGCTGCCCACGATACCGCCCCTGCCAAACACCCCGATGCGGATTAAACGGGCGGCGGCGTCAAATCCGGCACGCGAATCTCGGTTGAACAATCAAAGCCCGGGTGCAGGTCCTTGATCTTCTCCTTCCCCCTGAAAGGGGGAAGGTCGGGATGGGGGTCAGCGGCAGACGACGCTGCAAGTGGATAGAGCAGATCCCCACCCGCTTTGCTCTGTCGAGCAAAGCGACCTCCCCTTTTCAAGGGGAGGTAAGAGGGCGACCAGCAGCGATGATAGCCGCCATCGCCCCCTTGACGGCCATCGCATCATGTAACATATGAAGTTACATGATCCGCGATAGCCGCCTGTCCAGCGTCCTGCATGGCCTGCTCCACATGATCGGGGCCGGCGAGCCGGTCACGTCGGAGCAACTTGCACAGGCGATGGCCACCAACCCGGTGGTCGTGCGCCGCGTGATGGCGGGGCTGCGCGAGCAGGGTCTGGTGCATTCGGAGAAGGGCCATGGCGGCGGCTGGACGCTGGCGCGCGATCCCGCCGACATCACGCTCGCGGACATCTATGGCGCGGTCGGCGCGCCCACGATCGTTGCGATGGGCCATCGCTCGGAAAATCCCGGCTGCCTGGTCGAACAGGCCGTCAACGACGCGCTCGGAGACGCGTTTCGCGAGGTCGAGGCGCTGTTCCTGAAGCGGCTCGGCGCGGTGACGCTCGACGCGCTCGCGAGGGATTTCAAGCGCCGGCTCGCCAAACACAAACAAAGCCTCGAGGACCAGATTCATGCAGTCAAGTGAGCCGGCGAAAGCTCTGCCGTACAACGATCCCGCGCACTGGGACAGAATGGTCGCCG
Source organism: Bradyrhizobium elkanii USDA 76 (assembly GCF_023278185.1). Classification (NCBI taxonomy): domain Bacteria; kingdom Pseudomonadati; phylum Pseudomonadota; class Alphaproteobacteria; order Hyphomicrobiales; family Nitrobacteraceae; genus Bradyrhizobium; species Bradyrhizobium elkanii. The sequence continues at coordinate 8,520,309 of NZ_CP066356.1, forward strand.
CCTATGAGGCGCAGTCGCAGCCGTTCACGACATTGTTCGCCGACGCCGCAGTCGCAACGCTGCCGATCGACCCGTCATCCAGGGTGATCGACGTCGCCACCGGCACGGGCGCCGCGGCGCTGGCCGCCGCCCGCACCGGGGCCCAGGTCACCGCGATCGACTTCTCCGCCGGCATGGTGGCGCGGGTCCGGGCGCATGGTGCGGCGAATATCGAGGCGCGGCAGATGGACGGCCAGGCGCTCGATCTGCCGGATGCCGCGTTCGACGCGGCGGTGTCGGTGTTCGGCGTGATGCTGTTTCCGGACTGGCGCGCCGGCCTCTGCGAGATGGCGCGGGTGACGCGACCGGGCGGATCGGCGGCGATTGCGGTCTGGAAAAGCGCCGATGGCGCCGCCGTGCATCTCTTGCTCTCGCAGATCATCCGGCGGCTCTATCCTGACAACGTCACGCCGATGCCCTGCACCGGCCTCGCCGAGCTCGCCGATCCCGGCCGCCTCGCCGCTGCGCTCGTCGCCGCCGGCTTCTCCGATCCGGCGATTGCCGAGGTCACCCACGACTTCAAACTCAATGTCGCCAATCCCGGCGACGTCGACAGATTGTTCGAGTTCATGCCGCACTGGAGCGGGCTCGATGCCGAGCAGAGCGCCGCAGTCGCGCGCGCATTCCGGAGCGAGATCGAGCGGGGGCGAGTCGGCGACAGCTTCGCGATTCCGTCGACCGCGCTGATCGCGACGGCCCGGCGGGCTTGACCGCAGCTGGCGTAATCCGACTACGTATGCGGTCCCCTGCCGGCACTAGCGCTTGTCGTCGTCCGGCTTTTCTTCATCGCTCGGCGGCTGCAGGCCGGGGCTGTTGGCCCAGCGATCGAGTTCCTCGATGACCCGCCGGTGGCTCGGCCGTAGCGGCTCTTCACCACCGGGCTCTTGCGACAATTTTCGGGGCAGCTTGACCTGATCTGGCATGGCTAGACTCCAGAGCTGGGGGCTGTACGCAGTGGAATTCGCAGCGATTGCTACGCGCGCGACTTGAGGAGATCGCGAATCTCGGCGAGCAGCTCCTGATCTTTGGTCGGCTTCGGCGGCTCGGCCGGCGCCGCGGGCGCTTCGCGCTTGAGCTGGTTCATGAGGCGGACCACGATGAACAGCACGAAGGCAACGATCAGGAAGTTGAGCGTCAGGGTCAGGAAGTTGCCCCAGGCCAGCACCGCGCCCTGCTTCTTGGCATCGGCCAGGTTGGTCGCCGCTACCGACTTCGACAGCGCCGTGAAATAGTTGGAGAAGTCGAGCCCGCCGCTGATCGCGCCGATGATCGGCATGATGATATCGGCCACCATCGACGAGACGATCGCGCCGAATGCCGCGCCGATGATCACGCCGACGGCGAGATCGACGACATTGCCTTTCATGGCGAATTCCCTGAATTCCTTCAGCATGTGATCTCCTGTTCTCCAAATGAATGCGATGGCACGGCGCGGCGACTGGATCGCCGGCCGCTATAAGGGGACGAAAGACTATTTGCGATCGGCCGGCTTCGCGGGCGCCGCGACCGGCTGCGCAGGCGCGGCCTGCTCCCATGGCGCCGGCAGGATGACCCGCGCCGGCGGCAGGTTCTGCGCGGCGCGCTGCACATTCGCATTGGCCGGGTGCGGCTCGTCGGCGGAATTATCCGCGCGGGCGATGGCGACATGGATGCCGAGCGCCAGCGCGACGAATCCAATTCCCGCAGCAAGCGCCGCGCCAAACCGCGGCATGGCAGGCCGCTGCCGGTTCATGATGGCAGGATGAGATGAGGTCATCGCAGCTGCTCCTCACGCAATACACATCGTTCGGAACCGTGCGGGCGCGAGCGCCGCGCACGGCTCGAGGCGGGACGTCAGGTCTTGATGTCGTCCGGCAGCTTGCCGCCATTGGCGGCGAGCTTCGCCATCACCTGCTGATGCAGCCAGACATTCATGGTGGCGGTGTTGCTGGTGTCGCCGGTGTAGTGCAGCTCCTTGGCGAGCTCCTTGCGCGCCGCAAGGCTGCTGTCGAGACCGAGCGCCTTCATCAGGTCGACGATCGAGCTGCGCCAGTCGAGCTTCTCGCCGGTCGCAGCGGCCGCCTTGTCGACGATCGCGGCGACGTCGACGGTTTGTGCCGCCGCCGTGCCGGACGCAGCGGATGCAGACGCCGACGCCGATGGCGCCGCGCCGGGCGCTGTCGTTGTCGTGCTCTCAGCGGTCTTGGCCTGGGCGCCGTGGCCGAAGATTGCACCCATGATGCTTCCAAAAATGCTCATGATCTCTCGCTCCGTGCGCCCGAGACACCGCTCGTCCCGTGGCTGTTTCCAGTGACGGGGCGGACGATAGGCAGGCCATTGGCCGAGCGGAAGATGACCATCGTCACTATCGGAGTGAGGGACGGCGTGGTGCTGTTGGCGGGGAAAGCGTGCGGCTTTCTGCGGCCGCGCGACAGCCTTTCATCGCACGCCCCACGTGCGATGAAGTCAGCCGTCCCGGCCCGATTCGCCAGCCCCGAGAAGTCGGGACGGCTGACACAGACGTGTGCGCGTTGTCGCTAACTAGAGCTGGCGGCGGCGGATGGTCTGGGCGAGTTCGACAAAGCTCTCGACAATGCCGACGCCGGTCTTGGCGCTGACCGATTTGACGCTCGACCTGGCGAGCCCGGCAATCGCGCCCGCGCTGCCCGCGGCTTCCGGCAGATCGATCTTGTTCAGCAGCGCCCGATAGGGCCGGCCGGGGAAGCGCTCCTCGAAGCCGCGGACCAATTCGACCATGCGGGTCACCGTCTGCGGCCGCGTGACGTCGGACACGATGATGGCGGCGGATGCGCCGGTGACATAGACGGTGTCGAAGATCTGCGTGCCGAAATCGCCGTCGGTGTCCCACAGCACGAGGCGCATCGGATCGCTGCCATCCGCCGGCACCACGTCGTGGCTCAGGATCTCGACGCCCAGAGTCGATTTGTACTGGCCCTCGAACCGGTTGTAGATCAGCCGATAGAGGATCGACGTCTTGCCGACCCCCATATCGCCGAGCAGCATGACTTTTGCGGTGAGCATCAGCGGGCCACTTCGCCTCGATAGACCGTCTCGAACGCCACGCGGCGGTTGCCGCCGACGGTGGCGTCGACCCGGTCGGTAATCGGCATCGTCGCCGCGCGCGAAACCAAAATTAGCCGCGACGGATCGACCCCCAGCGCGGTCAGCCTGCGCTGGACCTGCTCGGCCCGCTTGCGCGCCAGCGTCCGGTTGGTGCCCTCCGTGCCGCTCTGATCGGCATAGCCGACGATGCGCAGCCTGAGATCGTTGTTCGCCATGAGTCCGGCGAGCTCGCGCAGCTGCTGCTCGGCCTGGTCGTTGTCGAGGACTTCGTCCGAATTGTTCGCGAAGAAGATCGCGGTGGTGGCGATGAAGCGGTCGAGCCGCGCCGCCGGGCCGTCGGCGACGGCTTGCAGCTTCGCATATTGCTCGGCCAATTTGGCATACTGCTCGCCGAGCTTGTCATATTGCTCGCTCAGGGCGGTATATTTCTGGTCGGCCGACTTCGCCTGCGCACCGATCGCCTCGCGCATCTGGTCGAGGCTCGCCTGCAGGCGCGTCAGGCTCTGCTGCAGGCCCGCGATGCCGGCCTGCGATGCCGCGATTTGCTCCGGTGCGGACACCAGACCGATGCGGTTGACGACCTTGTACGGTGCCGCGGCCGCGGCGAGCGCATCGATCAACGGCGCGGTCTCCAGCTGGCTCGGCTCGATGCCTGAAACGGCCACGCTTCGGCCGCCGTGATCGAAGTCGAGCTGCAGCGGGAACGAGGCCAGCAACGGCTGCTTTGCGGCGAGCTGTTCCAGCGCCGCCTGGGTTCGCCGCTCCACAAGACCGCGCGTCACCGACGTCGCGGCAAGCCAGAGCAACAGCGCGGCCACCGCCGCGAGCAAGGCGAACAGGATCACCTTGCCGCGCCGGCTCGCGATCCGCCGTGGCGTGTCGTCGGTCTCGATCGCGGCTGCCAGCGACGCCAGCATCGGACCGTCGCAATCCGCGCCGCGGTCGATGCGCTCGATCGCATCGAAGAACAGCGAGTTGATCCTGGCATTGTCGGCGGGCCGCAGCGGTCCCAGGCACTCCGCCGCCAGGATGAAGCGCGGCGAGGCGCGCAGCGCGAGCTGCCGTCCGCCGAAATCGAGCGTCTGCAGATTGCCTTCGCCGGCCAGCGCCTGCACCGAGAACTCCAGGATCGCCGCGACCATCGCGCTGAGCAGGTCGGCGCGTTCGTCGGCGGTCGCATCGCGCTTCCAGTCCGCGATCAGGCGGCCATTGCCGCGTTCGATGATCAGGAGCCGGTTGATCTGCGGCGGCTGATCGGCGAGCACGAATTCGCTGATCGGGCGTCCCGTGACCAGCGACTTGACGCGGCCGACCCACAATTGCGCCGAGGTCAACGCATTGATGCGCTGCTCGAGCGAGGCAACCAGCTCCCTGAACGAATTCGCCACCGCGGCACTGACCAGCCGGCCGACGATCGGGTAGAGCGCCTCGATCATCTGCTCGCGCGAATTCTTGATCTCGCTGCGGATCGCCGAGACCACGACCGGCGCAATCGCGCTGGCGAGCTCGCGCGGCCGGTTGACCTCGGCGCGCTCCAGCGCCTCGACCAGGATGCCCGCGGTTGCCGTCTCCAGGCGGTCGGCGTTGCCGACATAGCGCTGCAGCGAGTCGAGGTCGGCCTCCAGCGACGTCAGACGGGTCGCCTCGGGCTGAAACAGCAATGTCTTGAGCTGCTCGATCTCGCGGTTCTGGCCGGCAGCAGCTGCCATGCTACTTGCCCGTGCGGCCGGATCCCAATCCGCTGATGACCGAGCCGAGCTGGGTGATCGCCGCGCCGACATCCTTCAGCGAGTCGAGCCGCTTCTGCTCGGTATCATGCTCGAGGTCGGAGAGCCGCGCAGACAGCGCGGTGAGCTCGTTGGTGAAGTCCGCCTGCATCTGCTTGAGCGATGCCTGCATCTCCTCGCGCAGGCCCGAGAGGTTGGTCTCGAGCGAGCGTTGCGCGCCGCCGAACAGCAGGTCGCGAACCTGATCGATCGCCGCCATGCCATGCGCCGCCGGATCCACGCCGTTGCCGGCCGCCGGAGCGTCCGCCGGTCCGTCCGTACCTTTGGTCTGGCGCTCGATACCCTTCATGGTCATTTCCCGCTTACTCATAGCTGCGCAATCCGGACCTGCGGTGTCGAAAAGCAAATCCGAAACAACCCTATAGCCAATTTTGCGGGCGCGGCCCAGAGAAAGGCGAGCAATCTCAGCCGGATCAACCGCGTGGTTGTGCGATCGCGGCCAATTATTTCTAGTAAGTTATTGCCTTTATTGCGAGTTCTGTACGGTTCTTGACCTGGCATTTCTCCAGAATCGTGCTGACATAGTTCTTCACGGTTCCTTCGGCCAAATGCAGCTGCTCGCCGATCTCGGTGTTGCTCTTGCCCTCGACGATCAGCGTAAGAATTTCATTTTCCCGCGCCGTCAGCCCGTCACGAACCGGCAGCTTCGCCGAGACGCGCGGGCCGCGCAGCCGCTTGAACTCGTCGAGGATGCGCGCAGCGACGCTGGGCGAAAGCCCGGACTGGCCGTTGATCACGGCGCGGATCGTCGAGGCGATCTCCTCCATCCTGGCGTCCTTCAGGAGATACGCCTTGGCGCCTGCGCTCACCGCCTCGAAGATCAGATCGTTGGTCTCGAACGTCGTCAGCACCACGATATGGGTCTGCGGCAATTCGCGGAGAATCCGCTGGGTCGCGGCGATGCCGTCGACCCGCGGCATCTGCAAATCCATCAGGATGACATCCGGCCGATAGCGCCGCGCGAATTCGATGGCCTGCTCGCCATCGGCCGCGCCGGGAAGGATCTCGAAATCGTCGTTCTGCTGGGCAAGCAGCGTGGCGATACCTTCCCTGATCAGGGTCTGATCCTCGGCGATCAGCACCCGTATCTTCTCGATTCTGCTCACGGGCTTTCCGTCATCCTCTCGAAAACGCGTTGAATGCGCGGCTGCGAATTCAATCGGCCAGCACACCGGCAGACGCTGCCGGCGGCACCGCCACGGGGAGCGAGATCCGGACCAGCGTTCCCTGCCCGGGCGCGCTCTCCACCGCACAGCTGCCGCCGACAAGTTCAGCAAATTCGGCCATTCCAATCAATCCGAAATGTCCTGGAGTCGGGACCGCGAGATCGAAGCCGCGGCCGTCATCGCGGATCTCGACAATCAGCTTGCGGCCGACCGCGGCCGGTTCGTCGAAGGCGTGAAAGGAGACGCGGCGCGCCTGCGCATGCGTCTGAACATTGCGCAGTGCCTCGCTGAGAATGCGCTGAACCGTCAGGCCGCAATCGCGCAAGCCGGGGCGCGCCGCTTCGTCGATCTGGATCGACACCCTGACACCGCTGCGTGCGGCGAAGTCGCTGAGCAGCCCCTCGACGTCGGGATCAAGCTTCAGATCGTCGGGCGTGCGCAGGCGATCGATGGCTTCGCGGGCGCGGTTCAGGCCGCTCGCGGCCGCATCTTCCGCGGTCGCAAGGCTGTCCGCCACACGGGCGGGATCGGCCGACAGATAATGCCGGATCAGCCGGATCTGGGTCAGCAGCGCCACGATCGAGTGCACCAGCGTATCGTGCAGATCGCGCGCCAGCCGAAGCCGCGTCCGCGCCAGCGAGGCAAAGCGCACCTCAGCGCTCGCCGCCTCGAGCTGCTGCTCCATCAGGCGCCGGGCGCGGCGCTCGCTGCCGAGCAGCGTTTCGACCTGACGGCCGGCAAAATCCGGCATGGCGATGACGAAGTAATGCGACTGCGCACCGTTCCACAGCACGACCGCCGTCATCGGCTGCGTGATGTCAGGCGACGCGCCACGCACACCGGCCAGCGCGATCATGTCCCGCTGGCCTTGGGCAAGCGCCGCCAACTCGGCCTCCATGCCGACCAGCAACACACACTCGCAGCAATCGACGCCGGTTGCGGGAAGCCATTCGACCAGCCGGCCGATCTTCCGCTGCATGCTTCGATCGGCGCCGATGACGGCGAGACCGATGACGTCGGCTTCTGCGGCCGCAAGCAAATCCGCGCTCAGATCGATCATGCGTTGCCCATCAGCTCAGCGAGCAGCCCACTCTGGCGTAAGCCGGCAGCGGTCGCAAACGAATATGACTTTCGTCACAACCGGTCCTGACCTTCGTCAGATGCCGCCGCTGCTCGAAATGCGGTTCTGTCTCACGAATGAGCAACAGCGCAAGCCATGATGTGCCACATGCCGGCGTCCATGGCGATGCCGGCCGGGCGCCGGGCCTCGCGGAAGGTCGCGCCAGTCGGCCGGAATGTGAGCTGACAATGAAGGGCGCACCACGAAAACCGTCGGGCATCGAGCTGCGCATGCTGGCGGAAGCAAGCAGACCCGCGCGGCGCCGGCGCCTGAGCGCAACCCAGAAGATGGCGTTGCAGGAAGCGCTCGCCGGCCGCCTGCAGCTCTATCCGCGCGGATATGCCGCGAGCAAGACCGGACCGTTCCACTCCCGACGCGCCATTCTCGGACTGGTGCGCGCCGGCCTGATGAGCCTCAGCGCGACGGCGCGCTATGCGGCCGTGACCAGGCGCGCGCGCGAGATGTACGAGGCCGCGGCAAGCGGCGACGCTGCGCCCGAGTAAGCGCGCGCCATTGCGCTGAGGCGCTCTCAAAACCCTCACCATCCATTTCATTTCTCCGCAGAGGCTTGGCCGGCGTCACATGCGCGCAGACGCCCCGCGTGCCGCGCCGATTCCGGCCGCGAGCAGCGTCGGACCAGCCGGCTGGCTGCAGCAGGACACGTATGCAGATAAACTGCGAAGACAATCTTTACAGTTTACCTTCATATATGCTATCCGGTCCGGCATGAGCAATGTACCGGCCCGTCCCGGCTCGGCGCGCACATCCGCGCTGGCCGAAGATCTTCGCCTGTTGATTGGAAAGCTGAAGCGGCGGCTTCGCGAGCAGGGTCAGCGCGAGGACCTCCCGCCTTCCCAGGTCGCGGTGCTGCTTCGCCTCGAAAAGGACGGCCCCGCGACCGTGTCCAGCCTGGCGCGATCGGAGGGCATGCGTCCGCAGTCGATGAGTTCGGCGATATCGGCGCTCGAGGCTGCGGGCCTGGTCCGCGGCGCGCCGGATCCGGACGACGGCCGGCAGACCATCATGTCGCTCACCGATAGCTGCCGCGAGCGGCTCCGCACCGGCCGCGCCGCGCGGCAGGACTGGCTGTCGCGCACCATCGCCGCGCGGCTGTCGGCGCGGGAGCAGGACGAACTCGCCGCCGCCGTCGGCTTGCTGAAGCGGCTGGTCGAGGATTGAGGCTGGCTGCGCCGCGACAGCTTGCGAGAAAGGTAACGACCATGGCCCTGACGACGCTCGATCCGATCACCGCATTGATCGTCATCGATCTGCAAAGCGGCCTCATGGGCTGGCCCTTCGCCCATCCGATCGGCGACATCGTGGCTCGCGCCGCCGCGCTTGGCGCTGCGTTCCGGCGGCGCGGCCTGCCGGTCGCGCTGGTCAATGTCGACGGCAGCTCGCCGGGACGAACCGAGCAGGCGCCGCGCCAGGGAAATCCAATTGGAAATCCAATTGGAAATCCAATTGGAAATCCATTTGGCGGCCCGCTTCCCGACGGATGGACCGATCTCATTCCGGAGCTCGACCGGCGGCCCAGCGACATCGTCGTGACCAAGCGAACGCGAGGCGCATTTGCCAGCACGGACCTCGAAAGCCTGCTGAGAGCGCGCGGCGTCACGCAAGTCGTGATCGCCGGCGTCGCCACCGCCGGCGGCGTCGAATCGACGGCAAGACAGGCCTATGAAGCGGGCTTCAACGTCACGCTCGCGATCGACGCCGTGACCGACGCGCGGCCGCACGCGCATGCCTACAGCGTCGAGCACGTGTTCCCGCGGCTCGGCGAAACCGGCTCGACGCAGGCGATCATCGATCTCGTTGAAAGGACCAACGCTCATGAATTGGCTTGATCTCGTCGCCTATTTCTTCGGCGGCGCCTTTCTCACCAATGCGATCCCCCACGTCGTCGCCGGCATGATGGGCGAAGCGTTCCAGAGCCCGTTCGCCAAGCCGCCCGGCGAAGGTCTGTCCTCATCGACCGTCAACATCGTGTGGGGCTTCTTCAACCTCGCGGTCGGATATCTCCTGGTCTGCCGCGTCGGCGACTTCGGCCTGCGAACCACCAGCGACGTCGCAGCGCTCGGTCTCGGCGGTCTGCTGATCGGCCTGTTCCTGGCGCGACGGTTCGGGCGGTTTCACGGCGGGAATGAACCTCAGAGAACATGAGACGCGTATTTCGATCGCTCGCGAGCTTCAACTATCGGGTCTGGGCGGCCGGCGCGCTGGTGTCCAACATCGGCACCTGGATGCAGCGCGCAGCGCAGGACTGGCTGGTTCTCACCCAGCTGACAAATCACAGCGCGTCCGCCGTCGGTATCGTGATGGCGCTGCAATTCGGGCCACAACTATTATTGATGCCGTGGACCGGCTTTGCCGCCGATCATTTCAACCAGCGCAAGCTGCTGATGGCGACTCAGGCGACGATGGGCGCGCTTGCACTCATCCTCGGCATTCTCACCGTCACCGGGCTGGTGCAGCTCTGGCACGTCTATACCTTCGCGTTCCTGTTCGGCTGCGCGGCAGCGCTCGATGCCCCGGTGCGGCAGACCTTCGTCGCCGAGCTGGTCAGCGATACCAATTTGTCGAATGCGATCGCGCTGAACTCGACCTCGTTCAACGCCGCGCGCATGATCGGCCCCGCCGTCGCCGGCCTCATCATCGCCTCCGTCGGCACCGGCTGGGCATTCCTGTTCAACGGCGCATCGTTCCTGGCGGTGCTGACATCGCTGACCCTGCTGCGCACCTCCGAACTGCGTCCGAACGCGCGCGCCCATCGCACCAAAGGCAGCGTGATGCAGGGCTTTCATTATGTGTGGTCCCGGCCCGATCTCAGGGCGACACTGATCATGCTGTTCCTGATCGGGACCTTCGGACTGAACTTTCCGATCTTCATCTCGACCATGGCGGTTGGCGTGTTCCACACCGATGCGCGTGGCTTCGGCCTGCTGTCGTCGATGATGGCGCTCGGAACGATGTCGGGCGCGCTGCTGGCCGCGAGCCGCGAGGAGCCGCGCTTCGGCTCGCTGATGCTGGGCGCCGCGATCTTCGGGCTGGGCTGCACGCTCGCGGCATTGGCGCCGAGCTACTGGCTGTTCGCCGCGGCGCTGGTCGTGATCGGCGTCGCCGCGCTGACCGTCACCAACACCTCGAACGCGCTGATGCAGCTCTCGACCGAGCCGGCGATGCGCGGACGGGTGATGGCGCTGCGGCTCGGCGTTGCGCTCGGCGGCACGCCGATCGGCGCGCCGATCGTCGGCTGGGTCGCCGATCACCTCGGCCCGCGTTGGGCACTCGGCGTCGGCGCCGCCGCCGGCTTTGCCGCGGCGATCGTTGCCCTCGGCATGCTGTCCCGATCGGGCGGCGAAGCCGAGCGCCGCAGCCAGGAGGCGCGAAGGAGCGAGGTCAACCTGCCGCAGCAGCGTTGATCGGGGCTGCCACCGACCGGCGCTCCTGCTCTGTGTTTGGACGCGTGCCCTTCCCGCGAACCGAAAACGTTAGTACGCGTAGGACGGCTTGCCCGGCTGCACGGTCAGCCGAAAGGCGACATCGGTCGACCCATCCATCAGCTCGATGATGTGGTCGCACACCAGGCAGCGAAACTCACCCGCGACGCCGCCCTTCGACGTCAATTCGATCCGGCGATAGCCGGCCTGGCAGTGTGGGCACGTCACGTCGGATTTTCGCATGGAATCAGCAAGCCGTTGCGCTCTTGAGTTTCCCACACGCCCATGATCGGAAATGTGACGGCCGTCTAACCGGCGTGCTGGTCGACCAGAGCATCGGGAATTTGTGCTGTGCTTTCAGCGCGAAAAGTTCCCGACGATGGCCGGAACGACGCCGAGCCCAAGGCGGGCAACACGGCTGCGGACCAAAAAACGAGCGAGCGCTCTCTCAGAAAATTTCATCATCCCCCTTTTCCGAGCGCCATTTCGTGGGCTAGGAATTAGGCAAGGGCGTAAAGCCCAGCCCGGACCAGCAACAAAATGAAATGGTCCGGGAGCATAGCCAGGGAGGCAACGTGGGTCTCGCGCGTCAGCGACCGGGGACGGCGAATGCGTTCGCGATGGACGTGCTTTGCGCACGCATCCTCGAACGTCATCGGGATTCCATCCGGGTCCAGAAAACCCATCTCGCCGTTCCGAATCTCACGCGCATCATCGGCGCCACGCTCACGCTTTCCAACAAGCACGGCTTTCACGCCACCACGCTGCGCCAGCTCGCGGAGGCCTCGGGCCTCAGCATGGGCGGCCTTTATACGTACTTCGACAGCAAGCCGACGCTGCTGTCGATGATTCTCGGCGAGGTCGCCGAGACGGTGGCGGAGGTTCTCAACTCGCCGCCCGCCGACGTGAAGCAGGATGCGCGCAAGCATCTGCACTGGATCATCGCGACCCATGTCCGCATGAGCGAGGCGATGCAGCCCTGGTTCGTGTTCTGCTTCATGGAAGCAAAGTCGTTTCCGCCCGCGGAGCGCCAGCGCGCCATCGAGATGGAGGTGATGACCGAGAAGATCATCGCTGGCGTCCTCAAGCAGGGCGTCGCCAGCGGCGTCTTCGCGATCGACCAGGTCACGCTGACGGCATCGCTGATCAAGCCGCTGCTGCAGGACTGGTACGTCAAACGCGCGAAGTACCGCAGACGCGGCACTTCGATCGAGGCCTACATCAAATCCGTCGGCGCGTTCGTGGACGCCGCGGTCGCCGGCAGGCCGCGGCCCGGCCGCGCCGCGACCGGCTCCCGCACGAGAGCCAGACCGACGGCGCACCCGTAGAAGCAGGAAGGACGAGGCAATGAAGCGATTGCGATTCAATCAACAGGAGATCGTCTTCGCCGTCTTTGCCGTGCTGTTCCTGGCGTTCTCGATTTTCCTGCGCGGCTTCCTGACGCCGGAGAACATGCTGACGCTGCTGCAGAACGTTGCGGTGCTCGGCATCCTCGGGCTGGCGATGGCGATCGTCGTGATCGGGCGCGGCATCGACATCTCGCTGATCGCAGCCCTCGCGGTGCCGCCGGGGCTCGTGCTGCAGATGGTGCAGAACGGCCACTCGCTGCCGACCGCGCTGGTGACGGCCGTGCTGCTCACGATCGCCTTCGGCCTCGTCAATGGCTGGCTGATCGCCTATGCCGAGGTCCCTTCGCTGTTTGCGACGCTGGCGACCGGCCTGCTGCTCGCCGGCCTCGGGCAGGCCGCGCTGTTTCAGCTCGACGTCGTGCAGTGGAGCGACGGCATGAAGGGCTTCGAGCGGCTCGGACAGGGCACCATATCAGGCATCCCGACCTCGATCGTGATGTTCGCGATCGCCTGCGTCGTGGTCGCGTTCCTGCTGCGGCAGACGCGCTGGGGCGCCTATATCTACGCGATCGGCGATAATCCCTACGCGGCCCGCGTCACCGGCATCCCCTCGCGCCCGATCATTGTGCTGCAATATGTCGTCGCGGCGCTGATCGGCTGCTTCGCGGGCCTGGTGATGGCGGCATCGGTCAATTCGATGCCGACCCGCATCTTCAATTCGACGCTGATCTACGACGTCATCCTCGTCGTCGTGCTCGGCGGCATCGGCCTGTCGGGCGGCCGCGGCGGCGTGCTCAACGTCATCATCGGCACGCTGCTGATCGGCACCATGCTGAACGGCATGACCATCATGGACATTTCCTACGCCGGACAAAACCTCGTCAAGGGTGTCGTCCTGCTGCTCGCCGTCATCACGGATTCGTTCCTGAATCCGCGCAACGAAGAAACGGCACAGCAGGGCGACATCTGAACCAGGCCACAAGAACATTCAATCACGACCAAGGAGGAAGCAATGAAATACGCTGTCAGGACTGCAAAGGTGATCGCCGCGGCGCTCGGGCTTGCAGCCATCGCCGCTCCGGCTCTGGCCCAGCAGGGCCTGGACGAGCCGTTCCAGAAGCCGTTCAGGGAAGCCCTCGCCGGCAAGACGGTGGCCTACGTTCCGGTCGCCATGAACTTCGACCTCACCGAAGGCTGGTACGCCGGCATGAAGAAGGAGCTCGAACCCTACGGCGTAAAGTTCGAGATCCGCGATCCCAACTGGAACACCAATGCCGGCGCGCAGGCGGTGACCTCGCTGATCTCGGAGAAGCCAGCCGTGATGGTGATCCACAATCCGGACGTGCAGACCTACGCCAAGTTGCTGCAGCGCGCCGAGAACGAAGGCATCTACGTCATCCAGATCAACATGGGGTCGGCCTATCGCTCTTCGGCCTTTGTCGGCGCCAACTGGATCGAGATCGGCGAGCGGGACACCGAAGCCGTGGTGAAGGCCTGCCAGGGCAAGTCGAACAAGATCGCCATCGTGCAGGGCGCGCTCTCGGCGGCCGCCAGCGCCTACACGCTCAAGGGCGTCGAGAACGTGCTCGCCAAGCATCCGGAGATCAAGGTGGTCTCGAGCCAGGCGGCCGACTGGGACGCCGCGAAGGCCAAGGCGATTACCCAGACCGTGCTGAAGCAGAATCCTGATCTTTGCGGCATCGTCGGCTTCTGGGACGGCATGGACATCGGCACCGCCGCCGCGGTGAAGGAAGCCGGCCTGACCGGCAAGGTGTTCGTCGCGACCTCCGGCGGCGGCGAGCGCAAGGGCGCCTGCGAGCTGGTGAAGTCCGGCGCGTTCGATCTCAACATGAGCTACGACGTGCCGACCCAGGCCGCGCAGATGGCCGGCACCATCAAATGGCTGCTGTCGTCGGGCGCCAAGGCCGGCTCGATCAAGGGCTCGGAGTACACGACGCTGATCCCGATCACCAAGGAGAACGCGGACAGCCAGACCGCGTGCTGGAATCTCAGCGACCTGAAGAAATAGTCCGGCCATTCCCGCTCGACGTCCCGGGCGATCTCACCCCGGGACGTCGATCTTCCCGAATCGAACGCCTTGCTGGAATGCCGATGCGCGACACCCTGACGAGCCTGCGTTACCGCTACTGGCCGGATCATCTCCTCGGCGAGATCCTGTCCAAGCGTTGGACCGAGACCGCAATTCCGGTGATCCTGCTCTTGATCGTCGGCTTCGCGCTCAGCCGTTCCATCGATCACTTCCTGTCGCCGTCGGGCCTCGCCGACACCGCGCGGCAGGCCGGCGAGATCGGCTTCATCGGCCTCGGCATGGCGCTGGTCGTCATCGTCGGCGGCATCGATCTGTCGGTCGGCTCGATCTTCGCGCTGACGGATTTCTGCGCGCTTTACCTGCTCGACGTGCTGAACTGGCCGGTTCCCGCGGTGGTGGTCGCCACCCTCGTCTGCGGCGCACTGCTCGGCGCCGTCAACGGTGTCCTGATCGGCTACTTGCGACTGCGCGCCTTCATCACCACGCTGATCACCTTGATCATCTACCGCTCGGCGTTCGATCTGTTGATCCAGCGCTACTCCAATTCGATCGCCGCCGCCTTCCCCGACATCCCGTCCTGGAATTTCATCGGCGGCGGCGACGTGTTCGGCATTCCGAGCGTCGCCTTGGTCTACATCGCGATCGCGATCTTCGGCCATATCTTCATGACCCGGCTGCGCCCGGGCTGGCACATCACCGCGATCGGCGGCTCGCGCCGTTCGGCCTACAATTCCGGCATTCCGGTCCGCCGCACCATCGCGCTCTGCTATGTCGCAAGCGGCGTGCTGACCAGCATCGCCGCGCTGTTCTTCGCGGCCCGGCTCGGCACCGTCGGCGGCGACATCGGCGTCGGCCTCGAGGTGATCGTGCTGACCGCGACCGTGCTGGGCGGCATCACGCTCGGCGGCGGCAAGGGCTCGGTCGCCAAATCGCTGGTCGGCGTGCTGATCGTGCTCCTGATCACCAACGGCCTGACCACGCTGAATGCACGGGGCGGCATCAACCGCATGGCGCTGGCAGGCATCCTGCTGGTTGCGGCGATGATCGACATCCGCTGGCAGAAGAACCGCACCCGCATCATCAGCAAGGTCTATGTCGCGCCGACCTATCATGCGCTGCCGCCGCCGCCGGCCACCGAGATCGGCCAGGGCGGCCCGTTCGAGCAGAACGACAAGCTGCGCGACGTCGAACTGATCGGCCTCGGCCGCATCGAGGCGCCGGAGGACGTGATCCTCGATCGCAACAACAATCTCTACGCCGGCTCGCGTCATGGCGACATCATACGCTTCCATGCGCCCGATTATCAGCGGATGGAGGTGTTCGCCCATATCGGCGGTCAGCCGCTCGGCATGGCGTTCGACCGGCAGGACAATCTCTATGTCTGCATCGGCGGCATGGGCCTTTACCGCATCACGCCCGACGGCACCGTGGAGAAGGCGACTGACGAGACCAACCGCAGCATGCATTCGGTGAACGACGACAGCCGGCTGCGGCTGGCCGACGACCTCGACATCACCGACGACGGCCTGATCTTCTTCTCGGAAGCCACCGTGCGCTACGAAATGGACGAATGGCCGATCGACGGCCTCGAGGCGCGCGGCAACGGCCGCATCATCTGCTACGACACCAAGACCGGCGCGACGCATACCGCGCTGCGCGGCCTCAAATTTCCCAACGGCATCTGCGTCGCCAGCGACGGGGTGTCGATCCTGTTCGCCGAGACCTTCGGCTGCTCGATCAAGCGGCTGTGGTTCGCGGGGCCGAAGAAGGGCCAGGTCGAGGTGGTGATGGACAATCTGCCGGGCTATCCCGACAACATCAACCTCGCCTCCGACGGCAATTACTGGCTGGCGCTGGTCGGCATGCGCAGCCCCTCGCTCGACCTTGCCTGGAAGATGCCGGGCTTCCGCCGCCGCATGGCCAAGCGCGTCCCGGTCGACGAATGGCTGTTCCCGAACATCAACACCGGCTGCGTCGTCAAGTTCAACGAGCAGGGCAAGATCCTCGAATCGTTCTGGGACCTGCGCGGCGAGAACCATCCGATGATCACCTCGATGCGCGAGCATCGCGGCTATCTCTATCTCGGCGGCATCATGAACAACCGGATCGGCCGCTACAAGCTGGAGAACGCGGACCCGAACTTCGTGCAGTATGACAAGCGCTGGGGGAAGCTGTCGTGATCGCGGCCGTCAGGGATTTCGCCAACCGCTTTCTCGGCCGCGGCGAGGCCACCATCACCGTGCCGTCGTTCGACGGCGCACTGAAGCCGAACCAGAAACTGGAATCTGCGACCACCTTGCTGGAATGCGAGGCGCTAGAGGATCTCGCAACCGACGGCCGCAACCTCTATGTCGCCGACGGCCGGCGTCTGCTGCGCCTCGACGGCAGCGGAGCGACCGAGCTGCGCCGCTTCGAGCAGCCGATTTCGGCGCTCTGCGCGCTCGCCGGCGGCGGCATCGCGGTCGCGCTCGGCGGCCGCGAGGTGCGGCTCTATACCAATCCCTCGTCGGGCGACCCGAGCGCGACATTCAACGCCACCTTCAACGCGATCAACGCGCTGACGCAGGCCGGCGACGGCACCCTGATCGCAACCGACGGCTCGGCGAGCTGCGGCATCGATGATTGGGCGCGCGACCTGATGGAGCTCAACCGAAGCGGCCGCGTGTTCCGGCTCGACCCCAGGACCAGGTCGGTGCAACCGCTGGCCTCGAAGCTCGGCTACGCCTTCGGCGCCTGCGCGCGCGGCGATGGCGTGCTGGTCAGCGAGAGCTGGCGGCATCGCCTCGTCCTCGTCTCCAATGGAAGGCCGCCGCAGGTCGTGCTCGGACACCTGCCGGTGTATCCGTCGCGGCTGTCGAAGGCCGCGGGCGGCGGCTATTGGCTCACCGCGTTCGCCGCACGCACCCAGCTGATCGAGTTCGTGCTGCGCGAGCCGGCCTACCGCCGCCGCATGATGGCCGAGATCGACCCGGCCTACTGGGTGGCGCCACGGCTGCGCTCGGGGTTTTCGTTCAAGGAGCCGATGCAGGGCGCCCACATCAAGACGATGGGCGTGATCAAGCCGTGGGCGCCACCGCGCTCCTATGGCCTCGTCATCCGGCTGAGCGAGGACGGCAAGCCAAAGTACTCGCTGCACAGCCGGGTCGACGGCGTCAATCACGGCATCGTCGCGGCGCTCGAGCTGGGCGACGACCTCGTGCTGATCGCCAAGGGACCGGGCCGCGTGCTGAAACTGCCCCTCGCCGGGCTCGCCGAGGAGGTCGGCTCATGAGCGACACCGTGCTTTCCCTGCGCAAGGCCACCAAGCTTTACGCCGGCGTGCCCGCCATCGAGGGCGTCGACTTCGACCTGCGCCGCGGCGAGATCCACGCGCTGGTCGGCGAGAACGGCGCCGGCAAGTCGACGCTGACCAAGGTGATGGCCGGCGTCGTGACCTTGACCTCGGGCGGCATGAGTGTCGACGGCGCGGAGGTCGCGCCGCGGACGCCGCTCGAGGCCCGCAATCTCGGCATCGCCATGGTGTTCCAGGAGAACAGCCTGGTGCCGACCATGACGGTCGCACAAAACCTGTTCCTCGGGCAGGAGAAATTCTACAACCGGCTGCGCGGCATCTACATCGCCGCCCAGCAATTCCTGCAATCGCTGAATTTCGACGTGACGCCGACCGCGACCGTCGGCGGGCTCGGCGCCGCCAAGAAGCAGATGGTGGAGATCGCGCGCGCGGTCCTGCACAAGGCCAAGGTCATCATCTTCGACGAGCCGACCGCGTCGCTGACGCCGGAGGAGAAGAAGTATTTCTTCGACCTGGTCCGAGATCTCAAGAAGCGCGGCGTCTCGATCGTCTTCATCTCGCACGCGCTGGAAGAGGCTCTGCTGCTCGCCGACCGCATCACCGTTCTGCGCGACGGCAAGCACGTCATCACCGACGACGCCGCGAAATTCGATCGCGCTGCGATCGTGCAGGCGATGGTCGGGCGCGACCTCTCCAACACGCTGTATGGCGCGCGGAAGACCAGCGTCCGGCCGGCGGGGGCGCGCGTGCTCACGGTGCAAAACCTCAAGATGGCGCCGATGGTGAAGAACAATTCGCTGTCGGTGTTTGCCGGGCAGATCACCGGCGTGTTCGGCCTGGTCGGCGCGGGCCGCACCGAGACCTTCAAGATCGTATCCGGCGTGTTGAAACGCGACTTCTTCCACGGCGGCGAGATCCTGCTGCACGACAAGCCGGTGCGCTACCGGGTACCGGCACCGGCGGTCAAGGCCGGCATCGCCTATGTGACCGAGGATCGCAAGGTCGAGGGATTCTTCGAGACCGCCTCGATCGCCCGCAACATCTATCTCGGCCTGCTTTCCAAGTTTCCCGGGGGCCGCATGATGTTGTCGCGGCGCGAGACCAATTCGGTGGGCAAGACCTGGACCCAGCGCCTCAAGGTTCGCGCCATCGGCGACGAGGCCAGGGTGGTCGAGCTGTCGGGCGGCAACCAGCAGAAGGTGGTGATCGCCAAATCGCTGGTGCAGGAGCCCGAGCTGATCATCTTCGACGAACCGACCCGCGGCGTCGACGTCGGCGCCATCGTCGAGATCCACGAGCTGATCAACCAGCTCGCCGACGAGGGCAAGGCGGTGGTGGTGATCTCGTCCTATCTGCCCGAGATCATGGCGCTGTCCGACCGCATCCTGGTCTCGCGCCAGGGCAAGGTGGTCGAGGAATTCTCCGCGCTCGAAGCCACCGAGGAGAAGATCATGTACGCGGCGATTCATTGATCGCCGCAACGGACATGCGTCACGGCCGGCTCGCCGCGCGCAGCACAATCGTGCAGACAACGCTCAAGCGGTGTAGCGCGGGGGTAGCCCGCCCGCCCGCCGCGATCCCGGTCGCGGGCTACTTCGGTCCGACGGTCCCGGTCACCTTCAGCCTCGCCGACCTCACCCAACCCGAGACGTCGTTGCCCGTCCCCGGGTTGAGGTACATCACCGACGACCAGCCATCCCTGGTTTGCGCATAGGCGATCAGTGCGTCATTTGGAATGACGAACACCCCGCGGATCGGACAGTGCAGGTTCGGCGCCGAGTAGAATTGCAGCCGTCCCGTGCCCGTCACCACATTGGCCAGCGGTGGCGACAGCATCGGGACGCGGCTGGTGCCGGTCTGCGGCTCCTTGCAGTTCGACGGCGTCTGCGCGTGCACGGTCGCTCCCGGAGCCCCCAGGATCAGCGCACACCAGACCATGCAGGCGACGACGAACCTGTCCGACATCACTGATCCTCCTGACGTCGCCAGTTGCGGCAACCGGCGAAGGGATTGATTCAGTTCGTGCCCGCGATGATGACGAGATTGTTCAGGACAGGCGTGGAGCAGAACGCGACGACGAGAGCGATGTTGTAAACGTTGTTGCTCCGCCAAAGCAGCCACGTGACCACGAACGTCAAACCAAGCTTGGGCACCAGCCACCATACGCCGAACCATGTCTGCGCCAGATGCATGAACGGATTCAACTCACCCAGTCCGAGACTCAGGATCACATTCGTCGACTCAAGGTCGGCGTAACCCAGCAGCAGGGCGAGGAGCACCAAAAGACCCTTAACCCAATTCATTCCGAGACTCCCGATGCCAGTAATGCCGAAGATGCCGGATTGGCCAGATCACACTGTTGATGATGTCCACGCGCTCGGCAGGCACGAGGCCCGTTGCAGGATATTCGTCCGGCTTCGGTATCCAGGCCGTGCCGAACAGAATGTCGAGGAGCGGAAAGCAGGCAGCGAAGTTTTTGTCCCTATGCTCGGGAAGGACCGAGTGATGGATCCGGTGCCATTGCGGATTGTTGATCCATGTCACATACCGACCGAGCGGAATCCGAACGTTGAGATGGGCGCACGCGTCGGGCATGAAGAAGATGAACCCCACCGCGATCACCATGTCCGGCGGGATGCGGAACAGGATCGCCATGATCGGAAGAAACGCGTCGGACAACACCCGCTCCAGCCAGAAATGCCGGCCGCCGGTAATGAACGTCACGCCGTTCGCGCTGTGATGGAAGGAGTGCATCGCCCATAGAAAGGGGATCGCATGTTGCAGGCGATGGTATGCGTACTTGTAGAGATCGAATGCGACCACGATGATTGCGAGGGAGACGTACCACCAGTAACCGTCGGTCGGCAGCTTGATCCAGCCGAGACCGGTGTAGCTCGCGATCTTGCCAGCGCTGATCGCCGCGATCGGAGCAAGCATGGACGACAGCCCGAGGCTCACGATCACCGCGAGCCAATCATCGCGAAACTCGCCGTAGGGAACGTCCGCGATCGGCCACCTTTTTTCCAGGATGCGACTGGTGTAGACGATGCCCAGAAACACGGCCGCATAAAATACGGCGTTCGCGATGTCACTCTGCATGAGGGATGACTCGCCGGTTCAAAGGGACAGACAAAATAAGAATAAAAACATCCTGCCGCCTATAAGCTAAAAAAGCTTATTTTTTCTCAACGTTCTGGCCGGGGCAAGCGGGGTTTTTACGGGTCGGCCCTCGCCTTCGGCCCGATTCCGACCCGCGCGGGCGCATTTTTCCGGGCCGGCCTCCGATCCGGTACAGAGCACCCATCGACACCAGCACAGCAGCGAGCAAGTGCTTCCTGGACATGTTCGGTTTGTTCACCGAGTTCGAGACCAACCTCCGCAGAGAGCGGCAGCTTGAGGGTATCGCTGAGGCCAAGGCACGCGGGGTCTACCAAGGCCGTAAAGCGTCTATCGACACCGCCAATGTGAAGGCGCTCAAAGCTAAAGGCATGGAAGCGTCCGCTATCGCGTAGGCGCTCAAGATTGGCCGCGCGTCGGTTTACCGAGGAGGGAAGACAATGACACGCGCAGCGTTCTTCACCCTCCAACTACGACCACGGACCGAGCGAGTGCCGTGGAACGCAATCGATCCAGAAGTGTCGGGGATATTCTACTGAAGACGAGCACGCATCAGCTGCCCGAACCAATGGGAACTTGCGTGAATGGCGCGCCCGGAACGATTCGAACGTCCGACCCTCAGATTCGTAGTCTGATGCTCTATCCAGCTGAGCTACGGGCGCATTTTCGCGGGTGGGCTTGAGGCCGCATGGCTCCGGGAGCCCCGGAACGTCGCGAAAGAGCGCTCTAGCTACAGGCTCCGGGTCCAGTTGGCAAGGTCTGGAAACGCCAATTTCGGCGCGGCTTTGGCCGCCCCGGAGTACCGGAACGGCCTCAGGCCCTCGCCCGCTCGCTGCGAATCGACAGCAGTTCCACGGGACGATCCGGGATCGAAATCCGGAAGGTGGCGCCGATCGTGCCCTCGACCAGGTGGATATGGCCGCCGTGAGCCCGGATCAGCTCGGCGGCAATCGCAAGGCCGAGTCCGCTGCCGCCGGGGCGTCCGGAGGTCTGGAACGCCTCGAACAGATGCTCGCGCGCCTTGGCCGGCACGCCCGGACCGGTGTCGGAGACCTCGATAATCGCGACCGTCCCCTCGCGGCGGCCGGTGATGCGGATCTGCTGCGCGCCGCCGTCGCTGGCCGGCCGGCTTTCCAGCGCCTGCGTCGCGTTGCGCACCAGATTGAGCAGCACGCGGAACAGCTGGTCCGGGTCGGCGTCGATGGTCAGGCCGCGCTCGATCGCGCTGATCCAGGTGATCGAGACATCGGTCGCGAGCCCCGCCGACTCCCGCACTTCGGCGACCGCGGGCTCCACCATGATCACGCGGCGATCAGGCGCCGCCTCCTGCGCGCGGCCATAGGAGAGTGTCGACTGGCAGAAGGCGATGGCGCGCTCCAGCGAGCGCAACAATTTCGGCGCAAAGCGCTGCACCCGCGGATCGGGCACGCTGGCGAGCTGGTCCGACAGCAATTGCGAGGACGCCAGCAGATTGCGCAAATCATGGTTGATCTTGGAGACGGCGAGCCCGAGCGCGGCAAGCCGGCTCTTCTGATGCAGCATCGAGACGAGGTCGCGCTGCATGTCCGACAGCTCGCGCTCGGCAACGCCGATCTCGTCGCCACGCTGGCTCGGCACGATGATTCGCGCCGAACTCTCCGGATTCTCGTGGAAGCCGACCAGGCTCGCGGTCAACCGCCGCATCGGACGCACAAACAGATAATGCAGCGCCAGATAGACCAGGCCGGCGGTCAGGCCGGCAATCAACAGCGCGACGACCAGGACGTTGCGCGAGAAGCGGTACATCGCCTGCCGCAGCGGCTTCTCGTCGATCACAACCTCGATGAATTGCGCCTGGCCCGGCGCGGGTCCGACCACGCGGATGGTCTGGTCGCCATGCTCCAGCATGATCTCGAAGGCATCGACGATCGCCGACCACACCGTCATGGTCCGCATGTCGACGTCATGGTCGATCGCGGCCGGCAGGTCGGCGCTGGCGAGCAGCCGGCGCTGCTGTCCCAATTTGATGGCGACGGCACGGGCGCCGATGCTGGTCAGGATCTGCCGCGCCAGCGAATCCGGCACCAGGCCGGACGGGGCGGCATCGAGCACCAGCGCCGCGGTATTGGCGGCGGCCAGGCGGTCATTGAGCCGGTTCATCCGGAAGTTGGCGATCGCCGGGACATAGATCAGGAGCCCGGCGATCATCACCAGGGGAATCGTCAGCAGCAAAAGCTTGCCCGACAGCCCGAGCCGGGGGGACGGCTTGGGCCGCTGCTTCTGCGCGGTCGCCTGATCGTCAGTTAGAGCCACAAGATAAGGCCTTGTTTGGCTTAGGGGTCGGAAGATGGGGCCCGGCCCCCAAGCCGGTCAAATTACGGATCGCTAATGTGGGCGGTTCCCCGAACGCCCCAAAGCGTCTCCATACCGTCAAATACCCCGCGAAATCAGATATATTCGCCCCAATTGCGACGTTTCGAAGAAGCCTTTTTGCGACGGCCTGTGACATTGACGAAAACAGGGCACTCCCTTATAAGCCGCGCCAACTGTCCGCGATGGCCCGGTTCTTGACCCGGGGGCGGCTCCTTGGGGCCGTCAACGGCTCGTTTGGGCCTGCCAGCATCACCGGACTCCATCTCAATACAACGGCAAATTGCCCGGTCAGCGGAGAATTACCCGTGAAGCGGACTTATCAACCCAGCAAACTGGTGCGCAAGCGCCGTCACGGCTTCCGCGCCCGTCTCGCCACGGCCGGCGGCCGTAAGGTCCTCGCTGCGCGCCGCGCGCGTGGCCGCAAGCGCCTGAGCGCCTGAGCCCGGACGTCTCCTCTCCGGAGATACCCATTATGGATCGGCTGAGGCAGCGGGCGGATTTCCTCGCCGTTGCCAATGGCGCACGGGCGAATACCGCAGCTTTTGTGCTGCAGGGCCGCCGCCGCGACGATCAGGGCCCGATCCGCGTCGGCTATACCGTCACCAAGAAGAACGGCACCGCGACCGAGCGCAACCGCATCCGCCGCCGGCTTCGCGAAGTGATGAGACAAGTCGACGCCGTATTCATGCGGCCGCACCATGATTATGTGCTAGTGGGCCGTCGTGACGCGCTGACCCGCGACTTTGCGACCATGCTTGACGACCTGCGGTCGGCGCTGCGCCGCCTCGACCGGCCTGCGCCCAAGACGGCTACCGACAAGACGGCTACCGACAAGACGGTACCAACAAGGCGGGTAACAAAAGCGCGCCCAATCCGAATGGAATGACGAGACCCTAAGAGATGTCCGACAACCGCAACACGATCCTTGCCGTCATTCTGTCCGGCCTTGTCCTGATCGCCTGGCAATATTTCTACAATGTGCCGCAGATGGAGAAGCAGCGCGAGGCGCAGCGCCAGGCGGAGTTGCAGAAGCCGGCGCCGCAGGCAACTCCGGGTGCAGTTCCTGGTGCTACTCCTGGCGCCGCTCCGGGAACCTCGGCAACCCCCTCTCCGGCGCCCGGCGCGCCTGCTGCTGACGCTCCGGTCGCCAGTCGCGAGACGGTGCTTGCCTCCGGACCGCGCATCAAGATCGAGACCCCGCGCGTCACCGGCAGCATCGCGCTGAAGGGCGCCCGGATCGACGACCTCTCGCTGGTTCAGTTCCGCGAGACGGTCGATCCCAAATCGCCGGCCGTCGTGCTGCTTTCGCCGTCGGGCACGGCCGAGCCTTATTATGCCGAGTTCCTGTGGCTGACCGCCAACGGCTCATCGGTGAAGACGCCGAACGCCGAAACCGTCTGGCAGCAGGAGGGATCGAACAGCCTGTCGCCGAGCACCCCGGTGATTCTGAAATACGAGAACGGCCAGGGCCTGACCTTCCGCCGCACCATCTCGATCGACGATCGCTACCTCTTCAGCATCAAGGACGAGGTCATCAATCAAGGCAGCGCGCCGGTGACGCTGTATCCGTTCGGGTTGATCTCGCGCGGCGGCAAGCCGCCGGTCTCCGGCTACGCGATTCTGCACGAAGGCCCGATCGGCTATCTCGGCGAACACGGCCTGCAGGAATTCAGCTACAAGAACATCGACGAGGCCAAGACCTCGACCGGCGGAAATTCGCGCGGCATCGTGTTCACGAAGGTCACCGACGGCTGGCTCGGCATCACCGACAAATACTGGGCCACGGCACTACTGCCGGAGACCACCGCAACGCTCGAAAGCGCAAGGTTTACCACCGGCGACAAGCGCTACCAGACCGACTACATGCTCGGCGCGCAGACCATTCCGATCGGCGGCACCGGCGTTGCCAATGGGCGGCTGTTCGCCGGCGCGAAGGAGGCCGCCACGGTCGGCCTCAACTTCCCGCTGGTCGGCTTCGGCGGCTACAACAAGCAGCTCGGCCTCAACCATTTCGATCTCCTGATCGACTGGGGCCATTTCTACTTCATCACCAAGCCGATGTTCCTGGCGCTCGACTGGTTCTATCGCCTGGTCGGTAATTTCGGCATCGCGATCCTCTTGGTGACCGTGATCGTGAAGCTCCTGTTCTTCCCGCTCGCCAACAAGTCCTACGCCTCGATGGCGAAGATGAAGTCGGTGCAACCG
This sequence comes from Bradyrhizobium elkanii USDA 76, assembly GCF_023278185.1. Taxonomy (NCBI): domain Bacteria; kingdom Pseudomonadati; phylum Pseudomonadota; class Alphaproteobacteria; order Hyphomicrobiales; family Nitrobacteraceae; genus Bradyrhizobium; species Bradyrhizobium elkanii. The sequence goes on from NZ_CP066356.1 coordinate 8,545,289, forward strand.
CAGCTGCAGGCGCTGAAGGAACGCTATCCTGACGACCGCGTGAAGCAGCAGCAGGAGATGATGGAGATCTACAAGAAGGAGAAGATCAACCCGATCGCGGGCTGTCTTCCCGTCGCCTTGCAGATCCCGGTGTTCTTCTCGCTCTACAAGGTGCTGTTCATCACCATCGAAATGCGGCATGCGCCGTTCTTCGGCTGGATCAAGGACCTCTCGGCGCCCGATCCGACCAATCTGTTCACGCTGTTCGGCCTCATTCCGTTCGATCCGATCGCGCTGCTCGGACCGCATTTCGGCTCCTATCTGGTGATGGGTATCTGGCCGATCATCATGGGCATCACGATGTGGGTCCAGATGAAGCTCAATCCGGCGCCGCCGGATCCGACCCAGAAGATGATCTTCGACTGGATGCCGCTGATCTTCACCTTTATGCTGGCAGGCTTCCCGGCGGGTCTCGTGATCTACTGGGCCTGGAACAACCTGCTGTCGGTGCTGCAGCAGAGCTACATCATGCGGCGCAACGGCGTGAAGGTGGAGCTGTTCGACAATCTGAAGTCGACGTTTCAAAAAAAAAGCGTGACGACTGAGACAAAGAAGGCGACGTAGCTTCCAGCAACAGCGCTTCGTCACCACGTCATGCCCGGCCTTGTGCCGGGCATCGACGTATTGGAGGGCGGCCAGCGCGTTTTCGAGCGAAGTGGGCGACGATTCGCGGGAAGAGAACGCGTCAAAACAAGAAGCTGGAGCTTCGATTCAATCAGAACCGAGGCTCTAGACGTTGACCTGGATGGCCGGGTCGTCCTACGCCAAGGACCCGCCTTGGGCCTTTGCCCAGCCGCCACGAGATGGAATCCTTCGCATGAGCACCGAACATGATGCGGCGCTGATCGAGCAAGGCCGAAAACTGTTCGCCGGCGACTGGCGCTTCATCTGGGCCTCGCCCTCGATCGAGACGCTGCCGCCGATGGCCGGCCTCGAGGTCGCCTTTGCCGGCCGCTCCAATGTCGGCAAGTCGAGCCTGATCAACGCGCTGACCGGCCGCAGCAACCTGGCGCGCACTTCGCACACGCCGGGGCGCACCCAGGAGCTGATCTTCTTCGAGGGGCCGGAGAAGGCGGGCTTCCGCCTGGTCGACATGCCCGGCTACGGCTACGCCTCGGCGCCGAAGACCAAGGTGGCGTCATGGACGGCGCTGATCCACAAATTCCTGCTCGGGCGCGCGACACTGGCGCGGGTCTACGTGCTGATCGACGCGCGCCACGGCATCAAGGACGTCGATCTCGACGTGCTGAAGACGCTGGACAAGTCCGCGGTCAGCTATCAGGTCGTGCTGACCAAGGCCGACCAGGTGAAGGCCGGCGAACTCAAGACCGTCATCGCCGACACGTCGGCAACACTCGCGAAACATCCCGCCGCCTTCCCCGAAGTGCTGGTGACCTCGTCGCGCACCGGCGACGGCATGCCGGAGCTGCGTGCCGCCATGGTGCGCCTGATCGAGGAACGGCGCCGATGAGCGGCGCATCCCGCCTCCTGATCGGCCTTGCCGCCATCATGGGCGCCTGCGGCGTGATGCTGGCGGCGGCCGCGGCCCATCTGCCTGATGCCACTCGGCTGGCGGCGGCATCCTCGATGCTGCTGTTCCATGCACCCGCCGTAGTCGCGACCATCGCGGTCGCGGATCGTGCGATCATCCATGCGAAGCTCGCAGTCGTGGCGGCGGCCGGCTTCGTCATCGCGGCGTCATTGTTCGCGGGCGACCTCGTGCTGCGCCAATATGCCGGCCATGGATTGTTTCCGATGGCCGCGCCGACCGGCGGAACGCTCTTGATCCTGAGCTGGCTGGTACTGGCGGTCGCGGCGGTGTTGCCGAAGCGGTGACCCGTAGCCCGGATGGAGCGCAAGCGAAATCCGGGAATCGTGCCGCGGCTGCAAACCTCGGATTGCGCTTCGCTCCATCCGGGCTACAGATACGAGCGAATACCTCTCCCGCTTTGCGCCCTGCCCGCCAATCAGATAGAACCGCGCCACCCCTCCGCTGACGACGAGACCAGCCCCATGACCGACCAGCACATCAGCCCGCTCGATCAGGCCCGCATCCTGTCCGAGGCGCTGCCGCACATGCAGGAATATGACGAGGAAACCATCGTCATCAAATATGGCGGCCATGCCATGGGCGCCGAGGATACCGCGAAGGCGTTCGCGCGCGACATCGTGCTGCTCGAGCAGACCGCGATCAATCCGGTGGTCGTGCATGGCGGCGGGCCGCAGATCGCGACCATGCTGAAGCGCCTCGGCATCCAGTCGGAATTCGCCGCGGGCCTGCGCATCACCGACGCCGCCACCATCGAGATCGTCGAGATGGTGCTGGCGGGCTCGGTCAACAAGCAGATCGTCGGCTATATCAACGAAGCCGGCGGCAAGGCCGTGGGCCTGTCCGGCAAGGACGGCAACATGGTGAAGGCGTCGAAGACGACGCGCACCATGGTCGATCCGGATTCCAACATCGAGAAGGCCATCGACCTCGGCTTCGTCGGCGATCCCGAAAAGGTCGACCTCACGCTGCTCAATCAGCTGATCGGTTATGAGCTGATCCCGGTGCTGGCGCCGCTCGCGACCTCGCAGGACGGCCAGACCCTGAACATCAACGCCGACACCTTCGCCGGCGCGATCGCGGGCGCGCTGAAGGCCAAGCGGCTGCTGCTGCTGACCGACGTGCCGGGCGTACTCGACAAGTCCAAGAAGCTGATTCCGGACCTGTCGATCAAGGAAGCCCGCAAGCTGATCGCCGACGGCACGATTTCTGGCGGCATGATCCCGAAGGTCGAGACCTGCATCTACGCGCTCGAACAGGGCGTGCAGGGCGTCGTGATCATCGACGGCAAGACGCAGCACGCGGTGCTGCTCGAGCTCTTCACCAACCAGGGCACCGGCACGCTGATCCATAAGTAATGGCAGACGCGGGACACACGGCGAGGATCCCTCGCCGGTCGCCGGCGGCGCGGCTCGCGATGGCGCTGCCGGCCGCGCTGGTGTCGTTCCTGTTCTCGTCGGCGCCGGCGCATGCTGATCTCAAGCTCTGCAACCGCATGAGCTATGTGATCGAGGCCGCGATCGGCATCGACGACAAGGCCGCGACGGCGACACGCGGCTGGTTCCGGATCGATCCGGCGACCTGCCGGGTCGTGGTGCAGGGCGCGCTCACCGCCGACCGCGTGCTGCTCAATGCGCGGGCGCTCGGCGTCTATGGCGCCTCGCCGATCCCGCAGAACGGCACCGACACGCTCTGCGTGGCTCAGGACAATTTCGTGATCGCCGCCGCGCGGCAATGCCGCTCCGGCCAGATGCCCGCGCAATTCACCCAGATCACGCCGACGAAGACCGACGACGGCAACCTGGTCGCCTATCTCGCCGAAGACAGCGAATATGACGACGAGCAGGCGCGGCTCGCCGGCATCCAGCGCCTCTTGGTGATCGCGGGCTACGATGCGGCGCCGATCGACGGCGTCGACGGGCCGAAGACCCAGAGTGCGCTGTCGGCGTTCCTGAAGAGCCGCGGGCTCGCCGGCGACATCGTACAGTCGCCGAATTTCTTCGCCACCATGATCGATGCCGTGCAGAAGCCGTCGCCATCGGGGCTGACCTGGTGCAACGACACGCCGCACAAGGTGATGGCCGCAGTTGCAACCGACGACGGCAAGGTGGTGACCAGCCGCGGCTGGTATCGCATCGACCCCGGCAAGTGCCTGCATCCGGACGTGTCAGGCACGCCGAAGCAGATCTATTCGTTTGCCGAAGCGGTCGACAACGACAACCGCGCCATCCGCATCAAGGACAAGCCGCTGAACTGGGGCGGCGGGGTCCAGCTCTGCACCCGCGAAAGCAAGTTCGAGATCAACGAACAGGGCGACTGCGCCACCCGCGGCCTCGCCGCACTCGGCTTCACCACCGTCGACATGACCAGCGGCGGCAAGACGCTGCGCTTTGCGATGCCGTGATGAAGACAATGGCGTCACAAACATCACTGTCGTCCCGGCGGAGGCCGGGACCCATTACCACAAGACTGCGTTTGGCGAAGAACGACGAGCATCGTGCCACATTGATAGATTCCGCGGTATGGGTCCTGGCGTTCGCCAGGACGACGGCGGAGGACTGGGCGATCGCGCTGCCCCGTGGAGAAAGCCATGACTAAAACTTCCCGCAGCTTCGGCCATGTCGAGACCTGGGTGTTCGACCTCGACAACACGCTGTACCCGCATCACGTCAACCTGTGGCAGCAGGTCGATGCGCGGATCGGTGAGTTCGTCAGCAACTGGCTGAAAATCTCGCCCGAGGAAGCACGGCGGCTGCAGAAGGACTACTATCTGCGCTACGGCACCACGATGCGCGGCATGATGACCGAGCACGGCGTGCAGGCCGACGACTATCTCGCTTATGTGCACAGGATCGACCACTCGCCGCTACAACCCAATCCGGCGATGGGCGCCGCGATCGCAAAACTGCCGGGGCGCAAGCTGATCCTGACCAACGGCTCGGTCGACCATGTCGATGCGGTGCTGGGCCGGCTCGGCATCAGCAACCATTTCGACGGCGTGTTCGACATCGTCGCCGCCGATCTCGAGCCGAAGCCGGCGCCGCAGACCTACCAGAAGTTCCTCAGGCTGCACGACGTCGATCCGGCGAGGGCTGCGATGTTCGAGGACCTCGCGCGTAACCTCGTGGTGCCACATGAGCTCGGCATGACCACCGTGCTGGTCGTGCCCGACGGCAGCCAGGAGGTGGTGCGCGAGACCTGGGAGCTCGAAGGCCGCGACGCCGCTTATGTCGACCACGTCACGGACGATCTCACCGGCTTCTTGCAGCGGCTGAAGCCGTAGCCTCTCAACAGGTGTCGTCCCGGCGAAAGCCGGGACCCATTACCCCGAATGTTAGTGACGAGGCACGCTGGGGCCACAGCCGACAACCCAACGGAGATTTGTGGTTATGGGTCCCGGCCTTCGCCGGGACGACGGAAGAAAGAGAGACCGCTCGGCGGCATATGAGTTTGCCTTGACTCTCCTGCCCCAAATTCCGAAAAAGCCCCGCAAAATTCCCGTCATAATCCCGATACGCCCAAGGATTGTCCCGATGTCGCTGTCCGCCCTCGAAACCACCGTCAACACCGCGTTCGACGCCCGCGAAGGCATTTCGACCTCGACCAAGGGTGAGGTCCGCGAGGCCGTCGATCACGCGCTGGAACTGCTCGACAAGGGCGAGGCGCGCGTTGCCGAGCGCGAGGCGAGCGGCAAGTGGACGGTCAATCAGTGGCTGAAGAAGGCCGTGCTGCTGTCGTTCCGCCTCAACGACATGGGCCAGATCGCGGGCGGCCCGGGCAAGGCATCCTGGTGGGACAAGGTGCCGTCGAAGTTCGAGGGCTGGGGCGAGAACCGTTTCCGCGACGCCGGCTTCCGCGCCGTGCCGGGCGCGATCGTGCGCCGCTCGGCCTTCATCGCCCGCAACGTCGTGCTGATGCCCTCCTTCGTCAATCTCGGTGCCTATGTCGATGAAGCCACCATGATCGACACCTGGTCGACGGTCGGCTCCTGCGCCCAGATCGGCAAGCGCGTGCACATCTCCGGCGGCGTCGGCATCGGCGGCGTGCTCGAGCCGCTGCAGGCCGAGCCCGTGATCGTCGAGGATGACTGCTTCATCGGCGCGCGCTCGGAGGTCGCCGAGGGCGTGATCGTGCGCAAGGGCGCGGTGCTGTCGATGGGCGTGTTCCTCGGCGCCTCGACCAAGATCGTCGATCGCGAGACCGGCGAGATCTTCGTCGGCGAGGTCCCGGAATATGCCGTCGTGGTGCCCGGCACCCTGCCGGCCAAGCCGCTGAAGAACGGCCAGCCGGGACCTGCCACCGCCTGCGCCGTGATCGTCAAGCGGGTCGACGAGCGCACCCGCGCCAAGACCAGCATCAACGAGCTGCTGCGGGACTGATCTGCGCCGCGGAAATCGCGCCATCACCGTCACCCTGAGGTGGCCGCTTCTTCAGCGGCCCTCGAAGGGTCGACGGCCCAACTGTGGCCGATTCATCCTTCGAGACGCGCTTCGCGCTCCTCAGGATGACGGGTCCAGGAAGATCGAACCAAGTCTCCATTCAAGACGACAAAACTCCGGGCCGCGAAGAATTGCCGCAGCCCGGAGTTCATTTTCATGGACTGGGCCAACTACCTGTTCGGCTTCAAGGGCCGCGACAACCGGGCCAAATTCTGGCTCGCAGGGCTGATCATCGTCTGCTGGATGTTGTTCCTGGCCTTACTGGTGGTCTCGGCCGGTCTTGGCGGCAAGAACGGGTTCAGCTTCAATGTCGACGACATCTTCCGGGCCTTCGACCCCGACCGCTACAGATCGCTGAGCTGGGCCGGATTGCCGGCATTGCTGGTCAAGGTCTGCGGAACGTTCTTGTTCGTTTGGGTCTATATCGCTGTCTCGATCAAGCGCCTGCACGACCGCGACAAGAGCGGCTGGTGGATGGTCCCGTTCTTCGCGATCCCGGGTCTCATGAGCCAGTTCTCGGACCGGCTCCCCGATGAATCCTATTGGGTGGTGGCCGCGGGCCTGATCGTCTTCGTGCTTTATGTCTGGGGCTTCATCGAGCTCGCCTTTCTACCCGGCACGCTCTACCCCAATCGCTACGGCCCCAATCCGCTTGGGAAAACCCATGTGCGGCAAGGCCGCGACAGCGGGTCGCGCTCCGCGCGCGGCTGGGACCAGCAGAGCGAGCTCGATACCGTGCCGCACAAAGCTGGTCCCCCTGCCGTGTGACGTGTTAAGCGAGGCGGATGAGTGATGCCGTCTCGATTGCCCGCGATCTCGTTCGCTGCCCCTCCGTCACCCCGGCCGATGCCGGCGCGCTTGGCGTTCTCGAAAACCTGCTGAAAACCGCAGGCTTCGAGGTCCACCGCGTGACCTTCTCCGAGCCCGGCACCGCCGATATCGACAACCTCTATGCGCGCATCGGTTCTTCGGCGCCGCATATCACCTTTGCCGGCCACACCGACGTGGTGCCGCCCGGCGATGAAGCGGCGTGGACGCTTGGCGCATTCTCCGGCGAGGTCAAGGACGGTTATCTCTACGGCCGCGGCGCCGTCGACATGAAGGGCGGCATCGCCTGCAGCGTCGCCGCTGTGCTGCAATATCTGCAGGACCATGGCGGCAAGCCACAAGAGAATGGCAACGGCTCGATCTCCTTCCTGATCACCGGCGACGAGGAAGACGTCTCGATCAACGGCACCGTCAAGCTGTTGAAATGGTGCGCCGAGCGCGGCGAAAAATTCGATCATTGCGTGCTCGGCGAGCCCTCGAATGTCGAGGTGCTGGGCGACATGATCAAGATCGGCCGGCGCGGCTCGCAATCCGGCACGCTGGTCGTCGACGGCGTGCAGGGCCACGTCGCCTATCCGCACCGCGCCTCCAATCCGGTGCCGGATATCTCCCGGCTGATCGTGGCGCTGAGCGACGAGCCGCTCGATCGCGGCAGCGCGCAGTTCCAGGCCAGCAACCTCGAATTCACCACGGTCGATGTCGGCAACACCGCCAGCAACGTGATCCCCGGCCAGGCGCGGGCGAAGTTCAACATCCGCTACAACGACAACCACACCCAGGAGAGCCTGCGGCAGCTGGTCGACGAACGGCTGGCCAAAGCCTGCGGCAACCGCATCCGCGCCCATATCGATTGGATGCCGTCGAACTCGAACGTGTTCGTCACCCAGCCCGGCCCGTTCACCGACCTCGCGGTCGCCGCGATCGAGGAGATCACCGGCCGCAGGCCGGAGCTTTCCACTTCCGGCGGCACCTCGGACGCGCGCTTCATCTCAAGCTATTGCCCGGTGATCGAGTTCGGCCTGGTCGGCCAGACCATGCACCAGGTCGACGAGCGCACGCCGGTGGCCGATCTGGAGAAGCTGACGAAGATCTATCGCGGCGTGCTGGAGCGGTATTTCGGGTAGGCCAGCCGCCCGGCTGGACAAAAACAGCGAAAACAACCCCATGCACAGTAGGGATTGGGGCCGCACTTAATCCACCCGCACCAGATATAGCGATGATGGGTATCGCTTCGCTCCACCCATCCTGCGAAGTCATTTCCGCCTAAAGCGCGATGTGATTAGGTTGAATCGTCATCGCGCTTTAGCTCTTTGTTTGAGCATGATCTTTTCGGAAAACCGCTTCGCACTTTTCCGGATCATGCTTTAGTCTAGTAATCCACCCGCATCAGATAGAGCCCGTCCGGCGGCGCCACGGGGCCGCAGGCGGCGCGGTTGCGGGCGGCGAGCGCGGCGGCGAGGTCGTCGGCGCTCCAGCGGCCCTCGCCGACCCACACCAGCGAACCCACCATCGAGCGGACCTGGCTGTGCAGGAACGAGCGCGCCGACGTCACGATGTTGACGGCGTCGCCCTCGCGCGTGACGTCGAGCTGATCGAGCGTCTTCTCCGGCGATCTGGCCTGGCACTCGGTGTCGCGGAAGGTGGTGAAATCGTGCTTGCCGAGCAGGCGCTGCGCGGCGTCATGCATCGCGTCAGCATCGAGCGCGCGCGGCACGCGCCAGACCCGGCCGATGTCGAGCGCGAGGTTCGCGCGCGTATTGGTGATGCGATAGAGATAATGCCGCCTGGTCGCGGAGAACCGCGCCTCGAAATCATCGGGCACGACGTCAGCCGCGAGCACGCCGATCGGATTGGGCCGCAGATGCGCGTTCAGCCCGTCGCGAAAGCGGCCGGGCGGAAAATGCTTGGCGATGTCGCAATGCGCGACCTGGCCGCGCGCATGCACGCCGGCATCGGTACGGCCGGCGCCATGGACGCGCACGTCCTCGCCGCAGATCGCCTTGACCGCCGCCTCCAGCGCGCCCTGCACCGTCGGCGCGGTGTCCTGGATCTGCCAGCCGGAGAACGGCGTGCCGTCATATTCGATGGTGAGCTTGTAGCGGGGCATCAGCCGAGCCGCGCAGGCGGCTTCAACGGCGTGCCGCGCAAAAAGTCCGCTGCCTTCATCGGCGCCTTGCCGGCGCGCTGCAGTTCGAGGATCCGGATCGCGCCGTCGCCGCAGGCGATCGCAAAATTGTCGTCGAGCACATCGCCCGGTACGCCCGAACGCTTGGCCAGCTCGCAGCGCAGGATCTTCAGTCGCACCGGCTCGCCTTCGCCGGTGAGCTCGCACCAGGCGCCGGGGAACGGCGAGAGCCCGTGAATGTGCCGCAGCACCGCATGGGCCGGCTGTGTCCAGTCGATCCGCGCCTCGGCCTTCTCGATCTTGGCGGCGTAGGTGACGCCGTCCGCGCTCTGCTTCGTCAGCTGCAAGCCGCCGCGCCCGAGCGCCGCCATCGCCCGCACCATCAGGTCGGCACCGAGCGGCGCCAGCGCGTCGTGCAGATCGGATGCCGTCATGCTGTCCGAGATCGGCAGCCGCTCGGCCATCGCGACGTCGCCGGTGTCGAGGCCGACATCCATCTTCATCACCATCACGCCGCTCTCGGCATCGCCCGCCATGATGGCGCGATTGATCGGCGCGGCGCCGCGCCAGCGCGGCAGCAGCGAGGCATGCAGGTTGAAGCAGCCGAGCCTGGGCGCGTCGAGAATGGCCTGCGGCAGGATCATGCCATAGGCGACGACGACGGCGGCATCCGCGTCGTGCGTGCGAAACTCCTCGAGCGCTTCCGGCGTTTTGAGGGTCTTCGGCGTCAGCACGGGAATGCCAAGGCGGCGCGCCTCCTGCTCGACCGGCGTCGGCTGCAGCTGCAGGCCACGCCGCCCGCCCGGCTTCGGCGCGCGGGTGTACACCGCCACGACCTCATGGCCATGGGCCACGAGTTCCAGCAGCGTTGGCACCGCGAAATCGGGCGTGCCCATGAAGATCAGGCGGAGAGGCATGAGATCAAACTACTCTCGCTGGCTCCAAACTATCCGTCATGGCCGGGCTTGTCCCGGCCATCCACGTCTTGGCGCCGTGAAGAAAGGAAGACGTGGATGCCCGGGACAAGACCGGGCATGACGGTGGACAAATGCAACGGTCACTCCGCCGCGCGCTTGGCTGCCTTCTCGAACTTCTTGAAGACGCGGTCGCGCTTCAGTTTCGACAGATAATCCACGAACAGCACGCCGTTGAGATGATCGATTTCGTGCTGGATGCAGGTGGCGTAGAGGCCTTCCGCATCCTCCTCATGCACCTTGCCGTCGAGATCGGTGAATCGCACGCGTACCCGCGCCGGCCGCTCGACCTCCTCATAATATTCGGGGATCGACAGGCAGCCCTCTTCGTACACCGACAGCTCTTCCGAACGCGCAACGATCTCCGGATTGATGAAGACGCGCGGCTTCGCCGTGGTCTCGCCGTTCTCGTCGCGCTTGGCGAGGTCCATGGTGATCAGCCGCAGCGGCTGCGCGACCTGGATCGCCGCCAGCCCGATGCCGGGCGCGTCATACATGGTCTCGAGCATGTCGTCGGCCAGCTTGCGGATCTCCGGCGTCACCTTCTCGATCGGTTTCGACACCAGCCGCAATTGCTTGTCCGGCAGGATGATAATTTCTCTTAATGCCATGGCGGCGATTTAAGCTGCTGACTTCATGGGGTCAATGCGCTCAGGAACCCGTTAGGACAACCTTAACCACGTTTCTTCATCCCGCATTAACCCGGAAAATCAGGAATGCATTTGCCATAAGCGTTCCCTCTTCGTTCGCGCCCGGCCGCGAATCGGCTACAACTGCCGGCATGAACGAGATTCTCCTGACGATTGGCGACCTTCCGGTCCGTGTCTCCGATGCATTGATCGGCCTTGGGGCGCTGGCGCTGATCCTGCTGCTCGCCATTGCGGTGGTGATCGCGCGCGCCAGCCGGCGCGGCGCGGAACTCGCGATGGCCCAGGCCATCCGCGCCGACGAGCTGGAGGAGCGGCTCGCCGACATGCTGCGGGCCCAGAGCGAATCCTCCGGACGCGTGGACGCGATGGCGCAGGCGCTGGCCGGCCGCCAAGCCGAGATGGCCCGCGCCGTCAACGAGCGGCTGGATTCGGTGACCCACCGGGTCGGCCAGTCGATGGAGCAATCGACCCGCAACACGATGGATTCGCTGCGCGTGCTGCACGAGCGGCTCGGCATCATCGACCACGCGCACAAGAACCTCAACGAGCTCACCACCCAGGTGACGACGCTGCGCGACGTGCTCGCCAACAAGCAATCGCGTGGCGCGTTCGGCCAGGCGCGGATGGAGGCGATCGTCCAGGACGGCATGCCGAAGGGCTCGTTCGAGTTCCAGTACACGCTGACGTCGGGCAAGCGGCCGGACTGCGTCGTGTTCCTGCCCGATCAGCGCCCGCTCTGCATCGACGCGAAATTCCCGCTCGAAGCCATGACCGCGCTGCACGATGCACGCAGCGACGAGGAGCGCAAATCGGCCTGCCAGCGGCTGCGCGCCGACGTGCTGAAGCATGTCAGCGACATCGCGGAGAAGTACCTGATCCCGGGCGAGACCCAGGACACCGCGCTGATGTTCGTGCCGTCGGAATCGGTCTATGCCGAGATCCATGACGGCTTCGACGACGTGATCCAGAAGGCCTATCGCGCCCGCGTCGTGCTGGTGTCGCCGTCGCTGCTGATGCTCGCGATCCAGGTGATGCAGCAGATCCTGAAGGACGCCCGCATTCGCGACGCCGCCGACCAGATCCGCAACGAGGTAATGCACTTGGGTGACGACCTCGGCCGCCTGCGCGATCGCGTGCTCAAGCTGCAGACCCATTTCGGCCAGGTGAACGAGGACGTCAGGCAGATCCTGATCTCCGCCGACAAGATCGAGAAACGCGCCGGCCGCATCGAGGAACTCGACTTCAGCAAGTCCGAGACCCCGATCGAGGTCCCGCGCTTCGTCAAAGGCAGCACATCCGACCTGTTCCCCGCCCCCCGCAAGCTGCAGGCGGGGGAGTGATTGTTGTTTCTAGAAGTTGTCCGGCGTGCGCCACCCAATCGATGTCATCGCCCGACTTTATCCCGAAATTGCCGCAGGTGGCGGATAGGCCTCTGGGATACTGGATCGCCCGGTCAAGCCGGGCGATGACAGTCTTTTTGGGGCCGAATCTGCTACCAACTCCTCTATGACAGCACCTGAAGCGACGTCAGACGCGTCTGCAAAGCCGGAGCCGAAGCCCGCCGCCACCTCCTGGCGCGACAGTCTTGCCGTGTACCTGCAGCCGCGGGTGCTGATCGTGCTGCTGCTCGGCTTCTCCTCGGGGCTGCCGCTGGCGCTGTCGGGCTCGACGCTGCAGGTCTGGATGAAGGAGGCCGGGGTCGATCTCGGCACCATCGGGCTGCTGGCGCTGATCGGCACGCCGTACACGCTGAAGTTCCTCTGGGCGCCGCTGGTCGACGCGCTGCACGTGCCTCTGTTCACGCAGATGTTCGGCCGCCGCCGCGGCTGGCTGCTGTTCTCGCAGCTGCTGCTGATCGCGGCGATCCTGGTGCTGGCGATGGCCGATCCGGCGCGCTCGCCGTGGTTCGCGGCGTTCGCCGCGTTGCTGGTCGCAACCGCATCGTCGACGCAGGACATCGTGGTCGATGCCTTCCGCGTCGAAAGCCTGCCTGAAAGCGAGCAGGCCGCCGGCATGGCGTCCTATGTCGCGGCCTATCGCGTCGGCATGCTGGTCTCGACCGCCGGCGCGCTGTTCATCGTCAGCGGCTTTGAGTCCGCTGGCCTCGCGCGTCCGTCGGCCTGGATGTGGGGCTATGTGGTGATGGCCGTGCTGGTCGTGATCGGCATCATCACCGCGCTCGCGGCGACCGAGCCGGCGCAATCGAAGGGCGCGGAGACGGCCACGCACGCGCAGAACGCGGCCGAACGCGTGTTGCACGCCGCGCTCGGCGCGTTCTCCGAGTTCCTCAGCCGCAAGGACGCCTTCGCCGCGCTCGCCTTTGTGGTGCTGTTCAAGTTCACCGACGCGTTTTCAGGCACCATGACCGCGCCGTTCGTGATCGACATCGGCTTTTCCAAGGTCGATTACGCGGCGATCGTGAAGGGCGTTGGCCTTGCCGCAACCCTGATCGGCGGCTTTGCCGGCGGCTTCGTGGCGCGGCGCTATTCGCTCGCGACCAGCCTCTGGATCGGCGGCGTGCTGCAGGCGGTCGCGAACCTGTCGTTCTCCTGGCTCGCCCATGTCGGCGTCGATCAATGGGCGCTCGCGCTTGCGATCACCGCGGAGAATTTCACCAGCGCGATCGGCACCGTGATCTTCGTCGCCTATTTGTCGGCACTGTGCCGCAACCCGCTGCACACCGCGACCCAATACGCGCTGCTGACGGCGCTCGCGGCGGTCGGCCGCACCTATCTGTCGTCGGGCGCGGGCTATGTCGCCAAGGCCGTCGGCTGGCAAGTGTTCTTCGTGATCTGCGTGCTGGTCGCGATCCCGAGCCTGATCCTGCTCGCCTGGCTGCAGCGGCGCGGGCATTTCGACGAGCTGGGGCCGGTCAGGGTCTAGCCCGGCTGTCGTCCGGTCGCGCACGCGAGCCCGAACTCTCTCCACGTCGTCCTGGCGAAAGCCAGGACCCATAACCACCGCACTTGGTCGTGAAAGGGACTTCTGGCCTCGGCGTCGCGCAATAACCGACAGTTGGGGTAATGGGTCCTGGCTTTCGCCAGGACGACGACGCGGATGGTTCTCGATTCGATGTCAAACAACGCGATGTCATCACCGGCGCATCGAGCCGGGCGATGACATCGCCATTGAGACCCCTACTTCGCCACCACGCTCCACTTGGTGACGATGGCTTCGCTCATCTCGCCGGCGTCCTTGGCGCAGGCGACCTCGTCGACCTTCACCGAGATTGCCTTGCCGGAGAGGCTTTTGAGCTGCGCGGCCTGGGCGTCGTTGGTCGGAACGAGCTGGAAGGTTTCCGGCCCGGTTTCGAGATTGCACAGGCCGTTCGGCGGCGGCAGGCGGCGCGGCTCGCTGGTGATCTGGTAGGTCGCGACGCGCTTGCCGCGGTTCTTGGCGTCACGCACCTTCATGACGCCGAGTTCGCCCGACAGCACGTCGCCGGCGTGGATCATCTTGCCGGGCTTCTGCGGCGCGTCGGCCTGCTGCGCGATCGCGCAAGGCGCGGCGAACGTTGCCGCCAGAAGCGCAAAGCCCAAACGTACGCCGAACAAGCGTACGCCGAATCGGTGTGCCGTCATTGTCAGTGGTTCCGTATCTTGATTCGTCAGAGCGTGAATGACCGTCCCCGAATCGGCATCCACCCTACCATTTTGTTTCGGTGCGATCTTTTCGGATTGTAACCGATCGCTTGGCGCCCGACGCCGTGCTCGGCGCCGGCATCGCGCGTTAGAACAGCGTCCGCTGCCGCATGGCTGCAGATAGCGTACCTTCATCGAGGTAATCAAGCTCTCCCCCGACCGGCACGCCATGCGCCAGTCGAGTCACCCGCACATTGGCCTCCGACAACAGGTCGGTGATGTAATGCGCGGTGGTCTGGCCATCGACGGTCGCATTGAGCGCCAGGATGATCTCGCTGACCTCGGGCGCATGCGCGCGCGCCACCAGCTGATCGATGGTGAGATCCTGCGGACCGACGCCGTCGAGCGGCGAGAGCGTCGCGCCGAGCACGTGATAGCGGCCATTGGTCGCATTGGCGCGTTCCAGCGCCCAGAGATCGGCGACGTCGGCGACCACGACGATGATCGAGGGATCGCGGCGCGGATCGGTGCACACCGTGCAGGGGTTTTGTGTATCGATGTTTCCGCAGGTCTTGCAGACCTGGATTTTCTCGATCGCGACCTGCAGCGCCGCGGTCAGCGGCGTCATCAGGGCTTCGCGCTTCTTGATCAGATGCAGCGCCGCGCGCCGCGCCGAGCGGGGCCCGAGCCCAGGCAGCCGCGCCAGCAACTGGATCAGGCGTTCAATCTCGGGGCCGGCAACGCTCGCAGCCATTTAAGTCGGACCAAATCCCGGCGGCAGGCCGAGCCCGCCGGTGAGTGCCATCATCTTCTCCTGCATCGCGGTCTCGGCCTTGCGGCGGGCATCGCCATGCGCGGTGACCAGGAGATCCTCGAGCACCTCGCGTTCCTCCGGCTTCATCAGCGACGGATCGATCTTGATGCCCTTCACTTCCATCTTCGCGGTCATGCGCACCGCGACCAGGCCACCGCCGGAGATGCCTTCGACCTCGACATTGCCGAGTTGTTCCTGCATCTCCTGCATCTTGGATTGCAGCTGCGCTGCCTGCTTCATCATGCCGAGAAAATCAGCCATGCCTGCGTTCCTATCGCCAAATATCAATCGTCGTCGCTGTCGGAAGTTTCAATCGGGTCTTCGCCGGTGGCATCCGCGACCGGAACCTCGGCGGCAAGGCGGCGGACCTCGACCACCTTGGTGCCGGGGAAGCGCGCCAGTACCTCCTGCACGCGCGGATCGGCTTCCGCAGTGCGCTGGTGCTCGCTGCGCGCCAATTCGTTCTGCGAGCGCACCGTGGGCTGGCCGGCCTCGTTGGAGATGATCACGGTCCAGCGCCGCCCGGTCCATAGTTCGAGCTTGCGCGACAGATCGGTGACGAGCGCGCGTTGCGCCTTCGGCTCGAGGGCGATCTCGAGCTGGCCGTCCTCGATACGCACCAGCCGCACATCGGCCTCCAGCGCGCTCTTCATCATGATGTCGCGCTTCTCGCCGGCGAGCGCGATCAGCTGCGGAAAGCTTGATATCCGGAGCGCCGGCGCGGCATCGCCGGCGGGCGCCACCATCTGCGGACGCGCGGCGAAATCGGCGCGCGGCGCGGCCTGCGGCGCGCGCACCGGTGGGGATGACATCGCAGGCATTGCCGAGGATGGTGTGCCGCGCGACGGTTGCGAGGCGGCGGATCCCGACGCCGCGGGCGCAGCGCCGCCGCCATTCTGCTCGATCATCCGGATCGCTTCATCCGGCGTCGGCAGGTCGGCGACATAGGCAATCCGCACCAGCACCATCTCGGCGGCCGCGGCCGGACGCGTCGCGGTCTGCACCTCGGCGATGCCCTTGAGCAGCATCTGCCACATCCGCGACAGCACCCGCATCGACAGCTTGGCGGCGAATTCACGCGCGCGCACCCGCTCGGTCTCGCCGAACGCGACATTGTCTGCCGTCCCCGGCACGACCTTCACGCGGGTGACGAAATTGACGAACTCGGCCAGGTCGGACAGCACCACCACCGGATCGGCGCCGACGTCATATTGCGCGCGGAATTCGGCGAAGGCGCCGGCGAGATCGCCGCGCGCCAGCTGTTCGAACAGGTCGATCACGCGGGTGCGGTCGGCGAGGCCGAGCATCTGCCTGACCGCGTCGGCCTTCACATTGCCCGCGGCATGCGCGATCGCCTGGTCGAACAGCGACAGCGAGTCGCGCACCGATCCTTCGGCCGCGCGCGCGATGATGCCGAGCGCCTCGGGCTCGACCTCGACGCCTTCCTTGGCCGCGATGTTGCCGAGATGCTTCATCAGCACGTCGGCTTCGACGCGGCGCAGGTCGAAGCGCTGGCAGCGCGACAGCACCGTGATCGGAACCTTGCGGATTTCGGTGGTGGCGAACACGAACTTGGCGTGCTCCGGCGGCTCCTCCAGCGTCTTGAGGAAGGCGTTGAACGCCGCCGTCGACAGCATGTGGACTTCGTCGATGATGTAGACCTTGTAGCGCGCGCTGGCCGGCGCGTAGCGCACGCTGTCGTTGATCTGGCGGACATCGTCGACGCCGGTGTGGGAGGCGGCGTCCATCTCCAGCACGTCCATGTGCCGGCTTTCCATGATCGCCTGGCAGTGGATGCCGAGATCGGGCATGTGGATGGTCGGCCCCTGCACCGAGCCGTCCGGCTTGGCGTAGTTCAGCGCGCGGGCGAGGATGCGCGCGGTGGTGGTCTTGCCGACCCCGCGGACGCCGGTCAGGATCCAGGCCTGCGGAATCCGCCCGGTCTCGAACGCGTTCGAGACCGTGCGCACCATGGCCTCCTGGCCGATCAGATCCTCGAAGCTGGAGGGGCGGTATTTGCGGGCGAGAACGCGGTAGGGTTTTGCAGCGTCGGACGCGCCGCCAAGGTCGAGGCCGCTCTGGCCTGCGCCGTCGGGCTTATCGGAGGGGGCGCCAGCGTCGTTCATGCGTCGATCCGCAACTTGGATTTCTCTTGCAGCCGGCGTGCGGATTAGGAGCCAAAATCGAGCGCCGGGCGCGGAGACCGCCATTCCAGCGCGATTCGCTCGGAAAAACAGGTAGGAGACTGACGAGCGACCCGATCCGGACCTCGTTAGGGCTGCTTCCTTCCGGACCTGACCCGGTTGGCGAGTGGCTCGTCCACCGCCAATCTCCCGGTCCCTATTTGGGGCCAAAACCGCCGGAAAGCAAGCGGCCTGACCCGGCTTTGTAAGGCTGGCTTTGCGGGGCTTGTCTGGGAACACGGAAAGGCATTATTTGCCCCCCATGTCCGCCTCCAACTGGTCGCTGCATTCGCAGCTCAAGAAAGACACCATCGACATCGGCGACCTGCCGCTGTGCAAGGTGCTGGTCATCAAGGATGCGCATTATCCGTGGCTGCTGCTGGTGCCGCGGCGCGACGGCGCGGTCGAGATCATCGACCTCGACGAAGTCGCGCAGGCGCAGCTGATGACGGAAATCACCCGCGTCTCGCGGGCCCTGAAAGAGGTCACCAAGTGCGACAAGCTGAATGTCGCCGCGCTCGGCAACCTCGTCCCGCAGCTCCACGTCCACGTCATCGCGCGCCGCACCAGCGACGCTGCATGGCCGCGTCCCGTTTGGGGCGTGATGCCGCCGCTGGCGCATGACGCCGAGGAAGTGCAGAATTTCATCAGCGCGCTTCGCCGCAAGATCTGGTTGGGTTGAGATTCAATGTCCGCATTCGATTCATTTCCGCTCGGCCAGCCGGCCTTCGTCACCCACGTGCTGGACCGCGCCGCGCATCTGCGCAGCAATGACGAGAAGCTGTTCGCGCTGGAAGGGCACCGCGAAGCTAGAGCCTATGTGATTTATCGCGACTCGCTGGTCGTGAAGCAGGAGGACGGTGGCGCCCGCGCACTGCTCTCGCTGGAGGAAGCCCGCAGCTTTGGCGCCAATCCCGGCACGATTTTCCTGGGGCTGCGCGACGCCGCGCCGATCTTCGGCATGGGGATCGCGCCGCAGGCGGCCGAGAAGCTGGTCGGACGCAGCGACGTCGCGATCACCGAATTGCGCGGCATGGCGATGCAGGGCGTGGTGCCGCCCGAGCAGCTCTCGGCCATCGCAATGGCGAAATCGATGGTGACCTGGCATCAGCGCCACGGCTTCTGCGCCAATTGCGGCACCCGCACGGCGATGAAGGATGGCGGCTGGAAGCGCGAATGCCCGAGCTGCAAGGCCGAGCACTTTCCGCGCACCGACCCGGTCGTGATCATGCTGGTCACCTACGGCGACAAGGTGCTGCTGGGACGACAGAAGCAGTTCATGCCCGGCATGTATTCCTGCCTCGCCGGGTTCGTGGAAGCCGCCGAGACCATCGAGGACGCCGTGCGGCGCGAGATTTTCGAGGAGTCCGGCATCCGCTGCACCGACGTCAATTACTACATGACGCAACCCTGGCCCTATCCATCATCGCTGATGATCGGCTGCACCGCGCGCGCGACCAACGAGGACATCGTGGTCGACCGCACCGAGCTGGAGGACGCGCGCTGGTTCGACCATGCCGAGGCGTCGCTGATGCTGAAGCGCCAGCATCCCGACGGGCTCGCCGGCCCGCATCCGTTCGCGATTGCCCATCATCTGCTCGGCCGCTGGGTGCACCACCAGAACCCGTTGGACAAATAGCGGGAACCGGACATCGTTCTGCCGATTAAAGCTGGACAATAGGTCTGGCAGTAACGGAACCATTGCGACGGATCCCCGCATGAATTTTCAGGACGGCGCCCCGAAAGTCCCGCCCCGCATCCTCTGCATCGGCCTGCCGGTGCGCGACCTGACCTTTCGCGTCAGCGTCCCGGCGCGCGGCTCCAAGGAGAACGCGACGCATTTCGACGAGATCTGCGGCGGCAATGCGCTGAACGCCGCGATCGGCATCGTCCGGCTGGGCGGCCGCGCTTCGATCTGCGGACCGATGGGCGATTCGCAGGAGACCTCGAGCCGCTACATCTTCGACAAGCTCGCCCAGGAAGGCATCGAGACCAATCATCTGATCCACATGCCGAACCTGGTCACCCCGATCTCGGCGATCATGATCGACGACAGCGGCGAGCGCACCATCGTCACCTTCCGCGATCCCGAGCTCTGGAAGGTCAAGCTGCCGCCGACCGAGCTGTTGCTGGAGGATTGCGCGGCGATCCTGACCGAGAGCCGCTGCGCGCCGTTCTGCACCGAGCTTTGCGCGGAGGCGGTCAAACGCGGCATTCCGGTGGTGGTCGACGTCGACCGCGCGATGTCGATGCGGGAGGGGCTGCTCACCGCCTCGTCCCATCTGGTGTTCTCCAGCGAGCCGCTGCAGGAGACCGCCGACGTCACCGACGACGGCCAGGCGCTGCACAAGCTCGCCAAGCTCACCCCCTCCTTCCTGGCCGGCACCCGCGGGCCGATGGGCACGATCTGGCTCAACGAGAACGGCGAGCTCGAGGAAACCCCGGCCTTCCCGGTCCATACCGTCGACACGCTCGGGGCCGGCGACGTCTTCCACGGGGCGTTTGCCCTTGCCATCACCGAGAAACAGCCGCTGCGCGACGCGCTGCGCTTCGCCTCGGCCGCTGCAGCGCTGAAATGCACCCGCTTCGGGGGTGCTTATGCCGCACCGCAACGTACTGAAGTTGAAGAGTTTTTGGGTCAGCACGCCGACGCCAAGCCGGCCTGAGCCGCCACGAATCGCTTGATTTGGAAGATTCTTCTCTATATGAGGGATATTGAACCTTCATATGGAACTTTCTTCTATGACCGATGTCGCCATTCAGCTTCATGACAACAGCCGCCGCCTCGATGCGATCGATCGCAAGATTCTGACCGTGTTGCAGGAGGATGCGTCGCTTTCCGTCGCCGAGATCGGCGACCGGGTCGGACTGTCGTCGACGCCGTGCTGGAAGCGCATCCAGCGGCTCGAGGCCGACGGCGTGATCCTGCGCCGCGTGGCGCTGGTCGACCAGAACAAGATCGGCCTCGGGATTTCGGTGTTCGTCTCGGTCGAGAGCGCCGACCATTCGGAAGCCTGGCTGCGCAAATTCGCCGACGCCGTCAGCGCCATGCCCGAGGTGATGGAGTTCTACCGGATGGCCGGCGACGTCGACTACATGCTGCGCGTCGTGGTCGCGGACATGCAGGCCTATGACGTGTTCTACAAGAAGCTGATCAGCGCCGTGCCGCTGAAGAACGTCACCTCGCGCTTCGCGATGGAGAAGATCAAGTCGGTGACGGCGCTGCCGGTGCCCGCGGCGTAAGCGCGCCGCAACTGTCATCAGCGCCACCTCCCAGCTGTCATCGCCCCGCTTGACCGGGCGATCCAGTACGCCGCGGCCTCTCGGCTCAATCACGACCGTCTCTGGAATACTGGATCACCCGCTTTCGCGGGTGATGACACCATTCTTCGCGGCAAGCACCCAGCTCAGATCTTCTGATTGTATTCGCCGACTTCGGGGTGCGTGCGGAGCACCGAATCCATCGCCTCGAACATGTCGTGCATGCGCCGCTCGCTGACCGGACTTTCCACCACGACCACGAGCTCCGGCTTGTTCGAGGACGCGCGCACCAGGCCCCAGCTGCCGTCCTCGACCGTGACGCGCACGCCGTTGACGGTGACGAGGTCGCGGATGTTCTGGCCCGCGACCTTCCCGCCGTTCTGCTGCAACGCCTCGAAGTGCTTCACGACGGCGTCGACGACGCCGTACTTCGCCTCGTCGGCGCAATGCGGCGACATGGTCGGCGACGACCAGGTCTTCGGCAACGCGTTCTTCAGGTCGGCCATCGACCTGCCGGGGGCGCGATCGAGCATTTCGCAGATCGCGATCGCCGACACCAGGCCGTCGTCATAACCGCGGCCGAACGGCTTGTTGAAGAAGAAGTGGCCCGACTTCTCGAAGCCGGCGAGCGCGCCCAGCTCATTGGTGCGCCGCTTCATGTAGGAATGCCCGGTCTTCCAGTAGACCGTCTTCGCACCCTGCTTCTGCAATACCGGATCGGTCACGAACAGCCCGGTCGACTTCACGTCGACGACGAACTGCGCGTTGGCGTTGATCGCCGACATGTCGCGCGCCAGCATGACGCCGACCTTGTCGGCGAAGATCTCCTCGCCGGTGTTGTCGACCACGCCGCAGCGGTCGCCGTCGCCGTCGAAGCCGAGGCCGACATCGGCCTTGTGCGCCAGCACCGCATCGCGGATCGCGTGCAGCATCTCCATGTCTTCCGGATTCGGATTGTATTTCGGGAAGGTGTGATCGAGCTCGGTGTCGAGCGGGATCACATCGCAACCGATCGCCTCCAGCACCTGCGGCGCGAACGCGCCCGCGGTGCCGTTGCCGCAGGCCGCGACGACCTTCAGCCTGCGCTTCAGCTTCGGCCGGCTGGTGAGGTCGGCGATGTAGCGCGCCGGATAATTCTCGTGGAATTGATAGGAGCCGCCGGCCTTGTTGTTGAATTCGGCGTTGAGCACGATTGCCTTCAGCCGCGACATCTCGTCGGGACCGAAGGTGAGCGGACGGTTGGCGCCCATCTTGACGCCGGTCCAGCCATTGTCGTTGTGCGAGGCGGTGACCATGGCGACGCAGGGCACGTCGAGATCGAACTGCGCGAAATAGGCCATCGGCGTCACCGCGAGCCCGATGTCGTGCACCTTGCAGCCCGCCGCCATCAGGCCTGAGATCAGCGCGTATTTGATCGAAGCGGAATAGCCGCGGAAATCGTGACCGGTGACGATCTCTTGGCGGACGCCGAGCTCAGCGATCAGCGCGCCGAGCCCCATGCCCAGCGCCTGCACGCCCATCAGGTTGATTTCCTTGTTGAACAGCCAGCGCGCGTCGTACTCGCGAAACCCGGTCGGCTTCACCATCGGCTCGGATTCGAAGGCATAGGTGTTCGGGACCAGCGCGGATTTCGGCTTCGGAAACATGGGTCGGCCTTATGGTCGCATGCAGAAAGACATCGCCGCAGCCTTTAGCGAATGCGCAGGCCGAGCGAAAGGTGAGACTGGGGCTGGGGGCCGACAAATACGGCGGAAATGGCGGCGATATCGCGTCGCCGCGGATACCCCGAAACGGCTGGATTTACTGCTCCAGCAACAATTTGCCGTTGGCGTATTCGAAGCGTTTCAGCTTCGACAGGAAGGACAGGCCGAGCAGGTTTTCCGACAGCGCCTCGTCCGGCAGCACCAGGGCGTCGACGTCGCGCACGGTGAGGCCGCCGATCTCGATCATGGCGATGCGGGCGCGCGCGGCCTTGATGGTGCCGTTCGCAGTGGTCACGCGCGAGGTGTAATCGCCCGGCACCGGACGCAGGCCGAAGCGCGCAGCCGAGGCCTCGTTCAGCGCAACCACCGAGGCGCCGGTGTCGACCATGAAGTTGATGCGCTGACCGTCGATCCGCCCGTCGGTCGCGAAATGACCGCGAGGATCGGGCGCAATGCTGAACGCGCGGGCGCCGGCCTGCGCCGCCGTGACGGCTGGGGCGACGGTCTGCCTTGTGGTGGTCGCGGCGGCAGGCGACATCTTGCTGGCCATCTGGGCCATGAAGGTGCCCAGCCCGATCAGGATGGCCGCGAAAATCATCAGGTTACGCATGACACCATACTCGGAAAACCGAACACGCAATTTCACCACGCCGCCCGCCCCGCCGCGAGCGAGGGCGGCGGCACGAGCCTGCCATTTTGGCGAAAAGGATGAGCGAAGCGTTAATGTGAGCCCACAGAAGCGGCCGAATGACATCGGCCGCCTGCCCGGGCAGCAATCTGCCGGCCTGCAGGCCGTCTTCTCAGGCTGTCTTCTCAGGCTGTCCTGGCGACCGGGCTCGGCATCGCAACGCGCAGTGCGTAATAGACCGCGCCCGCGATCCCGACGCCGAAGAACCAGCCATAGACCGCCCACCAGGCCGGCAGGATCGAGGTGAAGTTCGGCAGCACCGACGAGAACAGGGCGCCGATCGCGGCCGCGATCAGCGCGCTGACGTTCCAGCCGTTCTGGAAGCGATATTCGCCGTCCTCCTGGTACAGCGCCGGCACGTTCACGCGACCTTTGGCGATCAGATAATAATCGACCATCATGATCCCGAAGATCGGCCCCATGGTCGCGCCGATCAGTCCGACGAACGAGGCGGCGCTGCCCTCCCAGGGGGCGAACGGATACAGCGCGAGCGCGATCAGCGCCGCGATGTAGCCGCCCTTCTTGAAGTCGATATGGCGCGGAAACACGTTCGAGAAATCGAACGCCGGCGAGACGAAATTGGCGACGACGTTGATGCCGAGCGTCGCCACCGCGAAGGTGACCGCCGCGAGCAGCGCCAGGAACCAGCTGTCGAACTTCGCCGAGATCTGGTCGGGATGCAGCAGCACCTCGTGATAGACGTTGAACGCTGCGATCGTGGTGACGCCGGCGACCAGCGAGAACAGGATCAGATTGACCGGCAGGCCCCAGATATTGCCCTTGCGCAGCGCTCTCACGTCGGGCGCATAGCGCGAGAAGTCGCAGAAGTTGAGATAGAGCGCGGCAAAATAGGTGATCCAGGTGGCGGCGACGGCGCACAGCGCCGGGAACGAGCCGGGCACGCCGGGCACGCCGGCTTCCTTGGTCTTCTCCAGCAGCACATCCTGCGGGATCGGCGCGGTGAGCGAGATGCCGCCGGCCGCGATGCAGAGATAGATCGCGAGGATCAGCATCATCAGCCATACCGCAGGACCCGCCCAGTCCTGGAAGCGCCGCACCGTTTCCATGCCGCGCTGGATGATCAGCAGTTGCAGCGCCCAGATCACGACGAAGCAGATCACCTCGAGCGTGGAATGGCCGAGCATATGGCTGGACTGGTGGAACGCCTTGAAGCTGTCGATGCGCGTCAGCAGCGCGACGATCGCGCCCGAGGCCGCCGCGGTCTGCGCGCCGTACCAGAAGCAGGCGACGACGGCGCGGACCAGCGCCGGAATGTTGGCGCCCCAGACCCCGAACGAGGCGCGCGCCAGCACCGGATAGGGCACGCCGGTCTTCACGCCGGCATTGCCGATCAGGCTCATCAGCACGAAGATCACCAGCGAGCCGACGCCGATCGCGAGGATGAAATTGACGAAGCTGCCGCAGAGCAGGAACAGGCTGGCGGCGAGATAATAGCCCCAGAGGCTGTGGACGTCGGAAGTCCAGACGTTGAAGATGCTGAACGCGCCCCAGTTGCGTTCCCTGGCCGGCGCCAGGTCATCGTTGTACAGCGACGGCGATGCGTTCTTGATCTCCAGATTCTTGATCTCCACGGCGGCCTCCCCAATGTGCGAGCCCGTGATCCCATCCCAGCGTGCAAATCTAACCACCGTTTGCCGGCGCTCGCCAGCGCGAGAAGCACATTCGGTTCGTCATGCCCGGCCTTGTGCCGGGCATCCACGTCTATGCATCCCTCGAGCAGAGGAAGACGTGGATGGCCGGGACGAGCCCGGCCATGACGGACTCGTGTCAATTCTCGATATGCCGTTTGCTCTCGGGCTTTCAGGTCCCGCGCGGTTTCACGCGCCTGGTCGGCATCGCGCTGGCGGGATCTTCCGGCCAGGGATGGCGCGGATAGCGGCCGCGCAGGTCGGAACGGACGGCAGCGTAGCTGCCGCGCCAAAAACCGGGCAGATCGCGCGTCACCTGCACCGGCCGCTGCGCCGGCGACAGCAGTTCCAGAACCAGCGGCACCGCGCCCTTGGCGATCGAGGGATGGGTGTTGAGCCCGAACAGCTCCTGCAGCCGCACCGCAATGGTCGGGCCCTGCTCGGCCTCGTAATCGATCGCGAGCTGCGTTCCGGTCGGCGCCTCGAAATGCGTCGGCGCCTCGCGATCGAGCCGCGCGCGCAATTCCCACGGCAGCAATGCCATCAGCGCGTCTGACAGGTCACCGGCGGATAGATCCTTCAGCGCGGTCTTGTCGTAGAGCGCGCCCACCAGCCAGTCGTCGGCGCGCGCGGCAAGTGCCGTGTCCGACAGATCGGGCCAGCTCTCGTCCTCGGCCTTGCGCAGGAACATGACGCGGTCGCGCCATTGCTTGGAGTGCTTCGACCACGGCAACCGGTCGAGCCCGGCGGCGATCAGGCCGTCGGCGAAGACGCGCGCGGTCTCGGCCGAAGGCTGTAGCGGCATCGGTGCCTCCGACAGCGTGATCGCGTGCAACGAACGCCTGCGGCGGGCGCGCAGCGCCATCGCGCCGCGGTCGAACGTCACCTCTTCCACGTTCTCGATCTGGTCGGCGAAGCGCTGCTCGATCTCCTCCTGGGTGATCGGCGCCGCCAGCAGGATGCGGCCGCTCGCGGCCGTGCCGGTCAGTTCGGCAACCGCGATATAGGGCAGCCGCGCCAGCGCCGCAGTCTGCTCGACGGCGGCACCGCGGCCATTGGCCAGCACGAAGCTGCCGTTGCCGCGATTCCTGGCGACGCGATCCGGAAACGCGAAGGCCAGCATGACGCCGGTGGAGAGATCCCTCGCTTCGCCGGCCGCCGACTTCACCTGCGCGGCCCAGCGCGCCGCCATGCTGCGGGCGCTCGATGCGCGCTGCGAGCGGTCGCGGCGGAACTGGTCGAGCCTGACGTCGAGATCGACACTGTCGCCGCCGAGCCCGCGCTCGGTCAGAACCGCGGCGATCTCGGCCGCCTCCTCGCCCATACCGAAGCGGGCGGAATCCACGATCATGCGCGCCAGCCGCGGCGGCAGCGCCAGCGCGCGCAGGCTCTGTCCTTCCTCTGTAATGCGACCATCGCCGTCGAGCGCCCCGAGCTCGGACAGCAGCGATCTGGCTTCCTTCAGCGCGGGGCCCGGCGGCGGATCGAGGAAGGCAAGGCCCGCGGGATCGCTGACGCCCCATTGCGCGAGGTCGAGCACCAGCGAGGACAGATCGGCGGACAGGATCTCGGGCGCGGTGTAGGCCGGCAGCGACGCGGTCTGCGGCTCGTCCCAGAGCCGGTAGCAGACGCCGGGCTCGGTACGGCCGGCACGGCCGCGCCGCTGATCCACCGCGGCGCGCGAGGCGCGCACCGTCTCGAGCCGGGTCAGCGCAATGTCAGGCTCGTAGCGCGGCACCCGCGCGAGGCCGGAGTCCACCACAATGCGGACGCCCTCGATGGTCAGCGAGGTCTCGGCGATCGAGGTCGCCAGCACCACCTTGCGGGTACCCTTCGGCGCCGGCGCGATGGCGCGATCCTGCACGGCGGCATCGAGCGCGCCGAACAGCGGCACGATCTCGACCGCGGCGTCGTGCACGCGCTCGGCCAAAAAAGTTTGGGTGCGGCGGATCTCGGCGGCGCCCGGCAGGAAGGCGAGCACCGAGCCGGCATCGGCGCGCAGCGCGGCCGCGATCGTCTCGGCCATCTGCCGCTCCAGCGGCGCGTCGACCTTGCGGCCGACGTAACGGGTCTCGACCGGAAAGGCGCGCCCCTCGCTTTCGACCACCGGCGCGTCGCCGAGCAGTTTTCCGACGCGTGCGCCGTCGAGCGTTGCCGACATCACGAGGATCCGCAGGTCCTCGCGCAGGCCGGTCTGCGCGTCGCGCGCCAGCGCCAGCCCGAGATCGGCATCGAGCGAGCGCTCGTGGAATTCGTCGAACAGCACCGCGGCGACGCCGTTCAGCTCGGGATCGTCGAGGATCTGGCGCGAGAAGATGCCCTCGGTGACGACCTCGATCCGCGTCGCCCGCGACACCTTCGAGCCGAAGCGCACGCGATAGCCGACGGTCTCGCCGGCACGCTCGCCGAGCGTCTTCGCCATCCGCTCGGCGCTGGCGCGCGCGGCGATGCGGCGCGGCTCCAGCACGATGATCTTCTTGCCCCTCGCCCAGGGCGCATCGAGCAACGCCAGCGGCACGCGCGTGGTCTTGCCGGCGCCCGGCGGCGCCACCAGCACTGCGGCGTTGTGCCCCTCGAGCGTGCGGTCGAGCTCGTCGAGCACGGCGTCGATCGGCAGCGGACTATCGAATTGGCGAGGCAAGGACTTTTCATCACCGCAACGGCGCTCGGGCCGGTGCGTCCCATGGTTAACAAACGGTCTCTTCTCTTGGATTTCCCGGCCTCTTAGACCATTCGCCGGCTACGGGAAACCCGCTGAAAGGCCCAGGTTCGCCGGCACATCATTTGTATGAATAAAGGAGAAAGCAACCGATCGGGCCGATGATGGGCACGATCACGCCGGAACTGGACAAAGATGACCACAAACGGCACAGCCGCTGCGACAGATCGTTCCGCCCCGCGCGCGAGCGGTCGCGTCGATTGGCTCGACTATGCCAAGGGCATCTGCATCATCATGGTCGTGATGATGCATTCGGTGCTGGGGGTCGAGAAGGCCGCCGAGCAGACCGGATTCATGCATTATGTCGTGATGTTCGCGAAGCCGTTCCGGATGCCGGACTTCTTCCTGATCTCGGGCCTGTTCCTGTCGGTCGTGATCGATCGCGACTGGCGCACCTATCTCGACCGCAAGGTGATGCATTTCGCCTATTTCTACGTGCTCTGGGTGACGATTCAGTTCGGCTTCAAGGCGCCGTCGCTGGCCGCCGAGACCGGCTGGGCCCAGGTTGGGCTGCAATACCTCGAGTCCTTCATCGAGCCGTTCGGCACGCTGTGGTTCATCTATCTGCTGCCGATCTTCTTCGTCGTCACCAAGCTCACGCGCAATGTCCACCCGCTGGTGATCTGGCTGATCGCGGCAGCGCTGGAGAGCGCGCATGTCGCGACCGGCTGGACCGTGATCGACGAATTCTGCTCCCGCTTCGTCTACTTCTACACCGGCTATGTCCTCGCCGATTACGTGTTCGCGCTGTCGGACCGCGCGCGGGCGCGGCCTGCGCTGGCCCTGCTCGGGCTTGGACTCTGGGCGCTGATCAATGGCGGCCTGGTTGCGCTCGAGGTGAGCGAATGGCCGGCCGTCTCGCTCGCACTCGGCTTTGCCGGCGCCGGCGCGATCATCGTGACCGGCACACTGCTGGCGCGCGCGCACTGGCTTGGCTTCCTGCGCTTCTGCGGCGAGCATTCGATCGTGATCTATCTCGCCTTCTTCCTGCCGATGGCGGCGACGCGCGTCCTTCTGCTGCGCTTCGGCATCATCCACGACATCGGCCTGATCTCGCTGATCGTGACCGCGGTCGGCGTCGCCGGTTCGCTCGTGATCTGGCGGCTGGCGCTGGCGGCGCGGGCCGATTTCCTGTTCGAGCGGCCCGATGCGTTCTGGATTGCCCCGAAGAAGGCGACGCCCTCGTTGCAGGCGGCCGAATAAGCCCCGACAGTGCCAGAAGTCATGACCGCCGGATTCGTTCCGACGGCGGGAATCCGGCCGTTCGAATTTTCCACACATTGAAATTATTGGCTTTTTGGTCCCGAATGTTTCGTCGTCCGGCCGGCGACGAAACAATTCTCCCGTTCACGAAACCATTTTCCGCTTTTCGCGCAGACATCCGGAAACGGGCCGTAACTAACGTTTCTCCCAACGAACCGCCGCCCAACGGCGAACTGGGAGCCTGTCATGCCGAACGTCATCGCCATCAACGCTGCAGCCACGAAGCATATCGACGCTGCTCGCGCGACCTCGGATGAAACGCTGCTCGCGCGTATCGCCAAGAATGACCGCACCTCGATGCACACGCTCTATGCCCGTCACAACGTCCGGGTCTACCGCTTCGTGCTCCGCATGGTGCGCGACACCACCATGGCCGAGGACCTGGTCAGCCAGGTGTTCCTGGACGTCTGGCGCACCGCGGCCCAGTTCGAGGGCCGCTCGCAGGTCTCGACCTGGCTGCTCTCGATCGCCCGCTTCAAGGCGCTGACCGCGCTGCGCCAGCGCAAGCATGAGGACATCGACCAGGACGACGTGCTGGAGATCGCCGACGGCGCCGACACGCCGGAAACCTCGCTCGATCGCGCCACCACCAGCGAGATCCTGCGCGCCTGCGTGGCCAAGCTGTCGCCGGCCCACCGCGAGATCATCAATCTGGTCTACTACCATGAGAAGTCGGTCGAGGAGGCCGGCGAGATCATCGGGATCCCGCAGAGCACGGTGAAGACCCGCATGTTCTATGCCCGCAAGCAGCTCGCCGACCTCCTGCGGGGCGCCGGCGTGGACAGCGTCGCTGCATAAAGGATAGCAAATTCAATAGCTTGATTGGAGATCGCGCGATTCAGGCAATTGTCCACGAAGCCGAAAAATTCAGGCGACGAAACAATTGAAACAATCGACGACATCACCCGGAAAAACGCGACCTCTATACCTACATCCAACGACGCAACCCCAACCCCATTTCAGTGAACCGGTTTCGATACTTCTTCGTTCTAACCTCCCAAGTAGCCTCCAACGACCCGGCCGGGATGCCCCCCAGCCGGGTCGCTCTGTTTTTGGCGTGGCAACTTGCGGCCTCAAAATGACTGTCGTCGCCCGGCTTGACCGGGCGATGACACCGATTGGGTGGCGCGAGCCGCGGAGCGGATGACATTGGCCTCACGCTGACGTGACGTCGTCGGCGCTCGGGCGGCCGTAACGGCCCAACCGTCCTCGCGAAGAACATCAGGCGTACCCGACACGGCCCTCTGGCGCGCCGGGACTTCTGATGGACGGACGACGATGCTCAGCCTTGCCCTTGCCCTGCTTGCCGGCGTCGCCACCGTCGCCGCCCCTTGCACCCTGCCGATGCTGCCGATCCTGCTTGGGGTATCGATAGGTCAGACCGACAAGGCGCGGCCCGCGATGATCGCGCTCGGCTTCGTGATGTCATTCTCTGCGGTGGCATTGCTGCTGAGCGCGATCACGCGCGCCTTCGATTTCGATCCGAACGTGCTGCGGACCGGCGCGGCCGTGCTGCTCGCGGGCTTCGGCCTCCTGATGATCTGGCCGGCGCCGTTCGAGTGGCTGGCGATACGGCTCACGGGTGCGGCCGGCGGCCTCGGTCGGGCGGCGCCGTCGCAGGGCCTGTTCGGCGGCTTCGTGCTCGGCTCTACGCTCGGCCTGGTGTGGACGCCATGCGCCGGCCCCGTGCTCGGCTCGATCCTGACCATCGTCGCGACCTCGAAGGACACGGCGTGGGCGAGCCTGCAGCTCGTCACCTACGCGATCGGCGCCGCGATCCCGATGCTTGCGATTGCCTATGGCGGACAGGCCGTCACCACACGCGTGCGCAGCATGGCGCCGATCGCGCCGCGCCTGCAGCAGGGCTTCGGCGTCGTGATCGTCGCATTCGCCGCGCTGTCCTACCTGCAATACGACACGCTGATCGTGGCGTGGCTGACCCAGTTCTATCCAAACGGCCAGATCGGCCTGTAAGCCCAAAGGAGATATCGATGTCCCTGCGCTTGATTGCCGTATCCACCCTGGTGGCGGGCCTTGGCCTCGGCGGCGCCGTCATTCCCGGCCTCTGCACCGAGTCAGACGCGCCGGCCCAGCCGGTGCCGCGGGCGATCGCCATGACAACCGAACAGAGCCAGACCGCGCCCGAATTCGCCGGCATCAGCAACTGGTTCAATTCGAAGCCGCTGAAGCTGGCCGACCTGCGCGGCAAGGTCGTGCTGGTGGATTTCTGGACCTATGGCTGCGTCAACTGCGTCAACACGCTGCCGCACGTCACCCAGCTTTATTCAAAGTACCGGGATCGCGGCCTCGTCGTGATCGGTGTCCACACGCCGGAATTCCCGTTCGAGCATTCGGCCTCCAACGTGCAGGCGGCGCTGAAGCGGCATGGCATCCTCTATCCGGTGGCGCAGGACAACAATTCGCAGACCTGGAACGCCTACCGCAACCAGTATTGGCCGGCGCAATACGTCATCGACCAGAACGGCAAGATCGTGTTCCAGCACGCCGGCGAGGGACAATACGACGAGATCGACCGCACCGTCGCGCGGCTGCTCGATGCCGACAGCTAAAGCCTGAGATCAGGTTGAGCTGGAACGGCGTCGAAAGCTCACCTCTGCGCAACGGGGAGGGGTGAGCCGAGACCGCGCCAAGCCGATCACTCAACCCGCCTCAGTCGGACAATCCGCCCTCTTTGTCGTCACAGCTGACGTGGTAAGGTCCACGCCAGGTCGACGATGGATGGTGCGTGATGTTCGAAGGCTGGGATGCGGTCGTACTCGCCCGCGCGCAATTCGCTTTCACGATGTCGTTCCACATCGTGTTTCCCGCATTCTCGATCGGGCTTGCGAGCTATCTCGCGGTGCTGGAAGCGCTGTGGCTTGCCACCAAGCGCGAGGTCTACATCAATCTGTTCAATTACTGGCTGAAGATCTTCGCGGTCGCGTTCGGCATGGGCGTGGTCTCGGGCATCGTGATGTCCTACCAGTTCGGCACCAACTGGTCGGCCTTTGCCGACAAGACCGGGCCGGTGATCGGCCCGATGATGGCCTATGAGGTGCTGACCGCATTCTTCCTCGAGGCCGGCTTTCTCGGCGTCATGCTGTTCGGGCTCGAACGCGTCGGCCCCAGGCTGCACTTCGTGGCGACGCTGATGGTCGCGATCGGCACGCTGATCTCGGCGTTCTGGATTCTGTCGGCCAATTCGTGGATGCAGACACCGACCGGCCATGCCGTCAACGCCGACGGCCAGTTCGTCGCCGCCGACTGGCTCAAGGTGATCTTCAATCCGTCGTTCCCCTACCGCCTCGTGCACATGGTGCTGGCGGCATATCTCACCACCTCGCTGGTGGTCGGCGCGGTCGGGGCCTGGCATCTGCTGCGCGACCAGCATCTGGCGGGAGCGCGCGTGATGTTCTCGATGGCGATGTGGATGGCGACGCTGGTGGCGCCGATCCAGATCCTCGCCGGCGACCAGCACGGCCTCAACACGCTGGAGCACCAGCCCGCCAAGGTGATGGCGATGGAAGGCCATTACCAGAGCCACACGGACGGCGCGCCGCTGATCCTGTTCGGCTGGCCTGACCAGGCCGAAGCGAAAGTGAAGTATGCGATCGAGGTGCCGAAACTGTCGTCGCTGATCCTGAAGCATTCGCTCGACGCGCCGCTGGCCGGCCTCGACACCGTGCCGCGCGAGAACTGGCCGCCGGTGCCGATCACCTTCTGGTCGTTCCGCATCATGGTCGGCCTCGGCTTCCTGATCATGGGGCTCGGCCTGTTCAGCCTTTTGATGCGCTGGCGGGGGATGATGTACCAGTCGCCGCTGCTGCATCGCTTCGCGGTGCTGATGGGCCCCGCCGGCTTCATCGCGGTGCTCGCGGGCTGGATCACCACGGAGACCGGGCGGCAACCGTTCACGGTCTACGGGCTGCTGCGCACGGCGGACTCAGTGTCGCCGCTGGCGGCGCCGGCGGTGGGCTCGTCGCTGATCGC
The DNA here is from genome assembly GCF_023278185.1 of Bradyrhizobium elkanii USDA 76. Classification (NCBI taxonomy): domain Bacteria; kingdom Pseudomonadati; phylum Pseudomonadota; class Alphaproteobacteria; order Hyphomicrobiales; family Nitrobacteraceae; genus Bradyrhizobium; species Bradyrhizobium elkanii. Next base: position 8,577,744 of record NZ_CP066356.1, read on the forward strand.
CTTCATCATCGTCTATTTCGCCGTGTTCACCGCGGGCGTGATCTACATCCTGCGGCTGATGGCGCAACCGCCGCATCCCGGCGAGCAAGGCCCGACGAAAGATCTTCCCGCCCGCGCCGCCGGCATCACGCCGGCGGCAGGTGCAGCCGTGGAGGGCGCGCGATGATCGATCTCGCCACGATCTGGGCCTTCATCATCGCCTTTGCCGTGTTCGTCTATGTCGTGATGGACGGCTTCGATCTCGGCCTCGGCATCCTGTTTCCGCTGTTTCCGCAAAAGGCCGACCGCGACGTCATCATGAATACGGTGGCGCCGGTGTGGGACGGCAACGAGACCTGGCTGGTGCTCGGCGGCGGCGGCATGATGGCGGCGTTTCCGCTGGCCTATGCGGTGCTGATGCCGGCGCTCTACACGCCGATGATCGCGATGCTGCTCGGCCTCGTGTTCCGCGGCGTCGCCTTCGAATTCCGCTGGCGGACCCAGAAGGCGCGCAACAAATGGGATCTCGCTTTCGCCGGCGGCTCGCTGCTTGCGACGCTGGCGCAGGGGATCGCGCTCGGCGCCATCCTGCAGGGCATCCATGTCGAGGGACGCCAATACGCCGGCGGCTGGTGGGATTGGCTGACGCCGTTCAGCGTCCTGACCGGCGTCGCGCTGGTGATCGGCTATGCGCTGCTCGGCGCGACCTGGCTGGTGATGAAGACCGAGGGCGAGCTGCGCGACCGCGCCTACCATCTGAGCTGGATGTTGTTGGTCGCGATGCTGTGCGCGATCGGCGCCGTCAGCATCGCGACCCCGTTCCTCAGCGTGCAGTACACCCAGCGCTGGTTCGCCTGGCCCAACATCATCCTCACCGCGCCGGTGCCGATCGCGGTCGCCGCCGTCACCGCGCTGCTGCTGCGCGCGCTCAGCGACAAGAACGACCACCAGCCGTTCTTCCTGACGCTGGCGCTGTTCGCGCTGTCCTATGCCGGGCTCGGCATCAGCATGTATCCGTACATCGTGCCGCAGAGCATCACGATCTGGCAGGCGGCGGCGCCGGCCAACAGCCAGATCTTCATGCTGGTCGGCGTCTCGATCCTGGTGCCGCTGATCCTCGGCTACACCGCCTGGGCCTATTGGGTGTTCCGCGGCAAGGTGCGCCCCGGCCACGGATACCACTGATGCCGCCAGAGCGTTTTCCAGCGAAGTGGATCCCGGTTCGCGTTAAGAAAACGCGTCAAAAAGAGAATCGAGAGCCCCGTTCCGATTCCATCGGAACGGGAATGGCTCTCGCGCCGAATCAGCGGCCGCTCGGCCAGCGCCTGCTGTGGTTCGCGGCGCTGTGGCTCGGCGGCGTCGGCACCGTGGCGCTGATCTCGTTCGCCTTGCGACTCTGGATCGCGCCGAAATGAGGTGGCCGGCCCATCCGTCGACTATTCATCGCGATAAAAAACAGAACCATTACAGTGATCTAGATCAAGGCTCGCCCTAAACTTGCCATCAAGCTGTCACTGAGATTTGATGTTCGCGCGATTTGGGTGGAGCAACCATTTGGCCGCGTGCCAACAAGGAGAGCTTTCAATGACGAAGTTTCGTCACCTGGTCTGGATGTTGATCGCGACGGGGGCGCTCGTGCTGTCGACGTCGCAGGGTTTTGCCCAGAACCGCCCGGACGCCGACGAGCCCGGCCTTGTTGCTGACGACAGCTACGAGCTCGACCCGGAATGGCAGAAGCAGGTCGTATATTACCGGACCAACGAGGCGCCGGGCACCATCATCGTCGCGACCGCCGAGCGCCATCTTTATTTGGTGCAGGGTAATGGCCGCGCGCTCCGCTACGGCATCGGCGTCGGCCGCGATGGTTTCCAGTGGCAGGGGCTGGTGACCATCACCCGCAAGGCCGAGTGGCCGGATTGGACGCCGCCGCCGGAGATGATCGCGCGCCAGCCCTATCTGCCGCGCTTCATGGCGGGCGGCCCGGGCAATCCGCTCGGCGCGCGCGCAATGTATCTCGGCACCACGGTGTACCGCATCCACGGCACCAACCGGCCCGACACCATCGGCACCGCCATCTCTTCCGGCTGCTTCCGCCTGGTCAACAACGACGTCGCCGATCTCTACAACCGCGTTCCGGTCGGCACCAAGGTGATCATCCGGCAGAAGCCCGAACTGTAGCCTCCAGCCTGCTTTCCACATCCGACCTGCTTTCCCCCGATCATTCGCGAGAGAAAACCCATGCGTACATTTCGAGGCGGCCTGACGATCGGGCTCGCGGTCGCCGTGCTGGTTGCGGCAGCCGCCTTCACCTATGAGCGTTACGACACCCGCACGCTGAAGCGCACCGTCCGCCGCGGCGACGTGCTGTGCGGCGTCAACAAGGGCCTGCCGGGCTTCTCGATCCCGGACGACAAGGGTAACTGGACCGGCTTCGACGTCGACTTCTGCCGCGCGGTCGCGTCGGCGATCTTCGACGACCCGTCGAAGGCGAAGTTCGTGCCGCTCGACGCCAGCGAGCGCTTCAAGGAGCTGCAGAACCGCAAGGTCGACATCCTCTCGCGCAACTCCACCTGGAGCATGTCGCGCGAGACCAATTACGACCTCTATTTCCCCGCGGTCGCCTATTATGACGGCCAGGGCTTCATGCTGCCGCGCTCGCGCAACATCGATTCCGCGCTCGACCTGAACGGCAGCAAGGTCTGCGTGCAGGCCAACACCACGACACAGCTCAATCTCGCCGACTATTTCCGTGCCAACAACATGAAGTACACGGAGATGAAGTTCGACAAGCTGGACGACGTCGTGAAGGCCTACAACTCCGGCCAGTGCGATACGCTGACATCGGACGCCTCGCAGCTCTATGCGCTGCGGCTCAACCTCGCCAAGCCGAGCGACCACACGATCCTCGCCGATATCATTTCCAAGGAGCCGCTGGCGCCGGTGGTGCGTTTGCGCGACGACGACTGGATGATGATCGTGAAGTGGACGCTGTACGCCATGATCAACGCCGAAGAACTCGGCATCACCTCGAAGAATATCGACGAGGCGCTGAAGTCGAAGAAGCCGGAGGTGATGCGGTTGGTCGGCACCGAGGGCGCCTATGGCGAGGATCTCGGTCTGACCAAGGACTGGGCGGTGCGCATCATCCGCCATGTCGGCAATTACGGCGAAGTCTACGACCGCAACGTCGGCGCCGACTCCAAGCTGAAGATCCCGCGCGGCATGAACCAGCTCTGGAACGCCGGCGGCGTCCAGTACGCGCCGCCGATCCGCTAACGTCGCGCAGCTAGGCCACAGCCGCCACCGCATCCTCAACTGTCATGCCCCGCGAAAGCGGGGCATCCAGTACGCCGCGGCCTCTCCGCTCAAGCACGACTGTCTCTGGAATACTGGATCGCTCGGTCGAGCCGAGCGATGACAGCGTGTTGCGTGGCGGCGACGCCGCGTTATGCGACGACGACGATGCGGCGGCTCAGTAACCCTTGCCGCTCGCCAGCTGGTCGGTGTGGAAATTGCTGTCGCCGAACAGCTCCTGGCAGACGCGGGCGCGCTTCATGAAGAAGCCGATGTCGAACTGGTCGGTCATGCCCATGCCGCCATGCATCTGCACGCCCTCCTGCACGGCCAGCGTCGCGGTGGTGCCGGCGCGGGCTTTTGCCACCGCGACCGTGGTTGCGGCCTTGTCGACATCCGTATCGAGCGCCTGCAGCGCCTTCAACACCGCGGCGCGGGTGATCTCGATATCGATATAGAGCTGCGCGGCACGGTGCTGCAGCGCCTGGAATTCGCCGATCGCCTTGCCGAACTGCTTGCGCTCCTTCAGATAGGCCACGGTGCGGCCGAACACCTCGTCGGAGAGACCGACCATTTCGGACGCCACCGCGCCGCGGCCGATATTGAGCACCCCCTCGAGCAGCCCAAAGCCCTGATCGACCTCGCCGAGCACGCTGTCGGCATTGACCTCGACATTGTCGAACACGATGCGCGCCGCGTTGTGCGAATCGACCATCGCGGTGCGCTCGACCGCGAGCCCCCCGGCCTTCGGATCGACCAGGAACAGCGTCAGCCCGTTCTTGTCGCCGGCGCTGCCGGCCGTGCGGGCGGCGACGATCAAGAGATCGGCGGTGTGGCCATCGACCACGAAGGCCTTATCGCCCGACAGCTTGAAGCCGTTGCCGGAGCGCGTGGCCTGCAACTTCGTCTGCAGCGGGCGATGCTTGGCGCCCTCATCGATCGCGAGCGCCGCCAGCAGCGAGCCGTCGGCGATTTTCGGCAGATGCTGCGCCTTCTGCGCCTCGCTGCCGCCGCGCGACAGCGCCGAGGCGGCGAGCACCGAGGTCGCGAGGAACGGCGACGGCATCAAGGTGCGGCCGATCTCCTCCATGACGATGCCGGCCTCGACGCAGCCGAGACCGCTGCCGCCGAACTGGTCCGGCACCAGGAGGCCTGAGAAGCCCATCTCTGCAAAAGTCTTCCAGAGGTCGCGCGAGAAGCCGGTGGCATCCTTGGCATCGCGCAAGGACCGCAGATGCGCCACCGGCGCCTTGTCGCTGATGAGACCGCGCGCACTGTCGCGCAGCATGGATTGTTCTTCGGTGAGGACGAGGGCCATGGATGGATTCCGATAAATCTACTGTTTGTCGTTCAGCTGAACTTTAAAGTGTCGTCATGCCCGGCCTTGTGCCGGGCATCCACGTCTTGAGCCAGCTGCGACAAAGACGTGGATGGCCGGGTCAAGCCCGGCCATGACGGCGGATAGATTTCACGCACCCGGCAAATCGAGGATGCGCTTGGCGACGATGCCGAGCATCACCTCCGAGGTGCCGCCCTCGATCGAATTGGCCTTGGTGCGCAGCCAGGCGCGCGGGCGGGCGCCGCCCTTGGAGCGGTCGCTCTCCCATTCCAGCGCGTCGATGCCGCCGGCCGACATCAGGATCTCGTAGCGGCGCTTGTTCAGCTCGGTGCCGTAATATTTCATCGCCGAGGAGAACGCCGGATGCGATTGCCCGGCCTTGGCGAGATCGACCGCGCGCTCCGCGGCGGCGGCGAGCGCGGCCTCGTCGACCTCGAAGCTCGCGATCTGGCTGCGCAGCTGCGCGTCGTCGAGCTTGCCTTGCGCGTCCGCACCGACCGAGTCGGCGGCGATCTGGCCGAGCGGACGGCCGACGCCGCGCTCGCCCATGCCGGAGATCATCGCGCGCTCGTGCTGCAGCAGGTATTTCGCGACATCCCAGCCGCGATTGACTGACCCCACGACATGCGACTTCGGCACGCGGACATTGTCGAAGAAGGTTTCGCAGAACGGCGAATAGCCCGAGATCAGGAGGATCGGTTTTGTGGACACGCCCTTCGACGTCATATCGAAGAGAATAAAACTGATGCCGTCATGCTTCTTGGCCGCCGGATCGGTGCGCACCAGGCAGAAGATCCAGTCGGCGTAGTTGGCATAGGACGTCCAGATCTTCTGGCCGTTGATGATGTAGTCGTCGCCGTCGCCGACCGCGCGGGTCTGCAGCGAGGCGAGGTCGGAGCCGGCATTCGGCTCGGAATAGCCCTGGCACCAGCGGATCAGGCCCGCGGTGATCTTCGGCAGATGCTCCTTCTTCTGCTCCTCGGTGCCGTATTTCAGCAGCGCCGGTCCGAGCATCGAGATGCCGAACGAGGTCAGCGGCTGACGCGCGCCGATCGCAGCCATCTCCTGGCGCACGATCTTGGCCTCCTCGCCGTCGAGGCCTCCGCCGCCATATTCCTTCGGCCAATGCGGCACCGTCCAGCCCTTGTCGCGCATCCGCTCGAACCAGACGCGCTGCGCTTCAGACGAGAATTTCGTGTTGCGGCCACCCCAGAAAGTGTCGCCATCCGAGGCCATCGGCTTGCGCATCTCCGCCGGACAGTTCTGCTCCAGCCAGGCGCGGGTCTCTGCGCGGAATTTCTCGAGGTCAGCCATGGTGCGTTTCCAGTCAAATTCGACGAATTGGATTCGACCTTAGACCTACGCAGCCGCCGAATTCAATATGCCTCGCGGCCGCGCCATGCTCTGGCGTCGCTACTCACTGCGCGCGATCGGGTGTATCGCCGAAATGGCGTAACGATTGAAAAACAAAAGGAAACCGACATGCGGCTGAAACTGCTTTCGCCTAGCGAAATGAACGCCGCCCAGAAAGAAACCTACGACGAGTCGATCGCCGGCAAGCGCGGCGCGCCACCGGCGCCGATGATGGCCTGGCTGAACAGCCCGGAGATGGCACGGCATGCCACGCGGCTCGGCGAGGTGCTGCGCTTCGACACGATCTTTCCCCCAAAACTGTCGGAGATCGCGATCCTCGTCACCGCGCGGCACTGGACTGCGCATTACGAGTGGTATGCCCACAAGCGCCTGGCGCTGAAGGGCGGCCTCGACCCGAAGATCATCGAGGACATTCGCGTGCGCCGGACGCCGACCTTCGACGATCCCAAGGCCAGGGTGATCTACGACGTCGCCAGGGCGCTGCACGAAGGTCACGGCCTGCCGAAGGCACTGTATGACGAGGCGATCGAGGTGCTGAGCCAACGCGGGCTGGTCGAGGTGATCGGCCTGTGCGGCTACTATACCATGGTGTCGATGACGCTGAACACGTTCGAGTTCCAGCTGCCCGGCGGCGAGCTGTCGGAGCTCTGCTAGGCCCCCGCCGAGCGTGGCGCGTCCGGAAACCTTGCGTTTCCGGATCGGTCGCTCTGTCCTCGGCAAATCCGGACTATATCAACGGCAGAAGCCTTGCCCGTCATGCAGGGCGCTGACCCGAACGGAGCCGGACTATGCCGCAGAATCCCCCCATCATCGCGGGCACCCGGATTGGACATGTCCACCTCAAGGTGGCCGATCTCGACCGGGCGCTCGGCTTCTATTGCGGCGTGCTCGGCTTCGAGCTGCAGCAGCGGCTGGGCGCGGACGCGGCCTTCATCTCGGCCGGCGGCTATCACCACCACATCGGCCTCAACACCTGGGAAAGCAAGGGCGGCCATCCGCCGCCGCCGGGCACCACCGGCCTGTTCCACACCGCTATCCTCTATCCGACCCGCCCGGCGCTCGCCGACGCGCTGCACCGGGTGCTGTCGGCCGGCATCCAGCTCGACGGCGCCAGCGACCACGGCGTCAGCCAGGCGCTGTACCTGCGCGATCCCGACGAGAACGGCGTCGAGCTCTATTGGGATCGCCCCGAGGCCGAATGGCCGCGCAGCGCGGACGGCAAGCTCGCGATGTTCACGCGACGGCTGGACGTTGAGGACCTGCTGAAGCAGCGGGCGGGGTAATTCCGCAACGCGGATCATTTCGTAACCTGGATCGCGCTTCGCCGCGTTCCAGCTAAGGCTCCCCCCCTTTTCCCCTTCCCCCTGAAAGGGGGAAGGTCGGGATGGGGGTCAGCCGCGGGCTCTGCTGCAAGTGGAGGGAGCGGATCCCCACCCGCTTTGCTCTACGAGCAAAGCGACCTCCCCTTTTCAAGGGGAGGTGGGGAGGTGGAAATCTACTTCCCCTTCGTCATGATCGTCACCGCCGCGATCAGCTCCAGGCCAATGCAGCCATAGAACGGCAGCGAATAGCTGCCGGAGAGATCGCGCAGCAGCCCGACCACGCCGGGACCGAAGGCGTAGGTGATCTGATTGATCGCGGTGAGCAGGCTGACCAGCACGCCGAACGCACGCGGATCGAACTCGCGCTGCACGATCAGCGCCGGCAGCGTGATCAGATTGCCGACCGAGAAGCCGAACAGCGCGCAGGCGGCGATCTGCGCCACGTCATTGTGCACATTGATGATGACGGCGAGCGCGATCGCCTGGCTGACAAAGGACAGCGCCGATGCCAGCCGCTGGTTGAGCCGGTCGATCACGAAGGAGAACGAGACGCGGCCGACCACGGCCATCGCGGTCAAGAGCGCCATCGCCACCGTCGCGCGCTCGCGGCCGATCACCTGATCGAGATGGGCGATCAGATGCACGATGAAGCCGACCTGGGCGAATAGCACCAGCGCGAAGGCAATCGAGACCGAGAGGAAACGGATGTCGCGAAGCGCTCGCGCCCGCACCTGGGTCGCCGACGGCGCGTCCGCCGCCGCCGCCGCCGTGACCGCGTGCAGATGCGCCGGCGGCCGCCCGACAAGGATCAGGATGACCGGCACCATCACCACGATCAGCAGCAGCGCGGCCGCGATCATCGCGCCGGAGAAGCCGAAGGTGCCGATCCCCGCCACCAGCAGCGGCACGCCGACGATGCCGCCGAAGCTCGCGCCGTTCAGCGCCAGGCTGATCGCCATGCCGCGCTTCTTGTCGAACCACAGGCCGAGCGTGTTGGTAATGATGCCGAGGCTGGTGCCGGCCCAGCCGAACGCCAGCAGCGCATTGGCGAGATAGAGCTGCCAGGGCTCGCGCACCTCGCCGATCGCAACGGCTGCGATCGCCATCGCGAAGGTGCCGGCGATCAGGCAGCTGCGCGCGCCGAACGCCTTGATCGCCTCGCTGACGAAGGCAACCAGCGCCGCGCCGAACAGATAGAAGAAGGTCGTGCCCGACGAGATCAGCGACGCCGGCCAGCCGTGCAGCTTGTGCAACTCAGCGACGTAGACGCTCTGGCCGTAGAAGCCCAGTCCCCAGCCGAAGGTCGCGAGCAGGAAGCAGACGACGACGATGCGCCAGCCCTCATAGCCTAGCGAGGATTCGTCATGCAGCGTGGGTGAGGATGCGTCCATTTCTTGCTCTTGCTTCTCACATCGTCAGGACCGGATCTATCCGTTCTCACGATGTAAGGAGCCGTGCAAGCCGGTCACTTCGAAACGGATCGAAGTGTCAGCAATTGGCAGCAGCATGGTCCGGAAAAGTGCGAAGCGGTTTTCCGAAAAGACCACGCTCAAACGGGAAGGTTCAGATGCTGGGATCCGGGATTTCTTCCACCGCACGCAATTTCGTGCGCCGCTTGGCGAATGAAGCCATTGACAGCACGGCAAGGCCGAGCAGCACCGGCGGAAACACCACCATGTTGACGGCATTCCAGCCGTAATGCGCCAGCAGCTGTCCCGACGAGAACGAGCCGATCGCCATCATGCCGAACACCAGGAAATCGTTGAACGCCTGCACCTTGTTACGCTCCTGCGGCCGGTGCGTTTCCAGCACCAGCGCGGAGGCGCCGACGAATGCGAAGTTCCAGCCGATCCCGAGCACGAACAACGTCGCCCAGAAGTGCGGCACTGATATGCCTGACAGTCCGATCATGGCGGCCAGCGCCTCGAGCGCCAGCCCGAGCGCGACAATGCGAGGTGCGCCAAACCGCGCGATCAGCGAGCCTGTGAAGAAGCTCGGGCCGTACATCGCAACGATGTGCCATTGAATGCCGAAATTGGAATCGCTGACCGACAGCCCGCACATCTTCATGGCGAGCGGCGCCGAGGTCATCACCAGATTCATCATGGGATAGGCGATCACGCCGCACAGCGCCGCGGCGATGAAGCGCGGCTGCTTCGCGATTTCGAGCAGCGGGCGGCCGCCATGCAGGTCCGCAGCCGCAGGCTTCGGCGCGTCGACGCCCGAGAGCACCGCCATCGCCACCAGTGCGACCAGCGCCTGCATCACGAAGGAGAACGCGAACAGATAGGGCGGCCAGATGTCCATGGTCCACTGCACGAGCTGCGGCCCGAGCACGCCGGCGAACACGCCGCCGGCCATCACCCAGGACACCGCCTTGGGCCGGAACGCGACACTGGCGCCATCGGCGGCGGCAAAGCGGTAGGACTGCGCGACGGCGCCGTAGAGCCCGCCGAGGAAGGTCGCGCCGCAGAACAGCCAGAACGATGAGTGCAGGATCGCCCAGGCGCCGAGCGCGCCGGTGAGCGTGCCGCAGAAGGTGCCGATGATGAAGGCGACGCGTCGTCCATAGGCGCGCGAGATCGCGCCGGTCGGCAGCGTGCCGGCGGCAAGCCCGAGCACATACATCGAGAGCGGCACCGTCGCGAGCGAGACGTCGGGTGCCAGCGTCGCGCCGACGATCGAGCCGGTGGCGAAGATCACCGCCGAATTGGCGCCGGTCAACGCCTGCGCCGCCGCAAGCCGCCACACATTGCTGCGCGCCCGCGCGTCGTCGCTCGCCTCATCCGCAGCTGTCACGTCGATCATCGGTCGTCCCGCCTCGAAGCCCCGGCGGGAGCCTCCAATCGGGCGCACTATGGAGAGCGGGTCGCGGCGGATCAACCGGCGCAAACGGACCGAGGCCATGCGGGAGGCGCACACGGGATCGCTTGCTCTCACAGAGTGACGTCACAGCAGCCCGGCACTTCTATCAGTACCGTCATCCTGAGGAGCGCGTAGCGCGTCTCGAAGGATGCACGGCCACCAGCCGGGCCGTCGACCCTTCGAGACGGCCGCGTTGCGGCCTCCTCAGGGTGACGGTGATAGAGCTGAACAATGGTGTGACGACAGACTTTCTACCGCGCCGGCTTCTTGCCGGGCCGCTTCTCGGCGCGCAGCGCGCCGGTCTTGTGCACCTTGGAGCGCGGCCCGACGAAGTGCGGCTTGTGAACGTGCCATTCAAGCGCGAGCGTCGCGGCGAAACCGAAAAAGCTCGAACGACTCATGCCGAGTCCGGCGGCATGCTTGTCGATCCGTGTGATGAGGCTCTTCGGCAAATAGACGTTGACGCGCTCGGACGGGTCGGGCGGATCGACGCCGACCATGAAGAAGGCCGCGACGTCCGAGCCCTTCGGCGCCACGATGCGCTCGATCGGGGTCGGCTCCGGCAATGGCTTGCCCTGCTCGACCCAGCCGTCGACGGTTTGCGCCAGCGTTTGCTCGGCGCGCTCGATCGCGTCTTCCTGCGATCGTCCCGCGGCAACGCAGCCGGGAAAATCCGGAAACCACGCCCCGAACGCGCCGCGCGGACCGCGCTCCAGCACGGCCGGATAAAGCCGTCTCTTCATTCTGGCCTCCGTCGTCGGAGTATGCTATTTCACACACACTTGTGTGTCAAATCACACAACACGCGACATCGTGGGAGCGTGCGACAATGGACCCGCAAGCCGAACTCCGCATCGTCCGCGCGGCCTATGCCAGGCAGATCCTGGCCGCCGCGCGGGCCAGGCTGGTGCCTGGCTTACGATTGAGCGCGGCTACTTGCGGGCAAAAACCAAAATCATGTTGTTGGCCGGCATCTCGAAGGTGCCGGCGAGCTTGAGCCCGACGCTTTCCGCAAGCGTCTCGAGATCGGCGATATCGCGCACCCCCCATTCGGCGTCGCGTTCGCGCAGCGACGTGTCGAATACGGCATTGCTGAGCGCGGTATGCTTGCCGCCGCGCTTGAACGGGCCGTAGAGGATCAGCCGGCCGTCGGCGCGCAGGTGCCGCGCGGCGCCGGCGAACAGGCCCTCGGCGACGCGCCACGGCGCGATGTGGATCACATTGGCGCAGAAGATCGCGAGCAGTTGGTCCGGACCTTTGCCGTCCGACGGCGCCGGCGACCAGGCCGGGTCGGACAGATCGATCGGTTGCGGCGGCCGGATATTGGCGAGGCCGGCATGCACGCGCCAAGCCTCGATGCTGCGCAGGTGCGCCGCATGGAGGTCGCTCGGCCACCAGGTGATGTCGGGCGTCTGACCGGCGAAATAGACGACATGCTGGCCGGTGCCGCTGCCGGCTTCCAGCACGTCGCCGGATTGGCCGGCGAGGTGGTCCTTCAGGACGGTCCAGATCGGCTGATGGTTGCGATGGTACGCCGCCGCATCGAGCCGACCGTCCGCCTCGACCGGCTGGCCGTCCTTGCCGAACTCCACCACGAATTCCGCCACCGCGCTTCTCCTGTTAGCTGCATGTAAACCGCACCGCCGCAACCGGCAAATGCGGAACTAGCATCGCGAGACCGCCCAACCCGTCATCCTGAGGTGCGAGCCCTTGCGAGCCTCGAAGGATGAATCGGCCACAGTCGGGCCGTCGACCCTTTGAGACGCGCTTCGCGCTCCTCAGGGTGACGGGTTTGATCTCGTCTTTGCAGAGTGCTGCCCTGTCATTAACCCCGCCGCGACGCGCCTATTCTCCGTGTTGCCAGCCGATGGCCTTTGTGCTTTCCACTCTTTATATTGCGATGGGATCATCGAGATTGAAGCCCGGGAAACGTCCTTGATCGCCACTTTCTCCAAGCCAGCCTTCGTCCTGGCGCTGCTGGCAGGCACCGCCATGGCCGCGCCCGCGCGGGCCCAATCCGCCGCCGAGGGACAAAAGCTCGCGTTCGACCGCGGCAAGGGCAATTGCCTGACCTGCCACGCCATCAAGGGCGGCGACCTGCCCGGCACGATCGGCCCCGAGCTGACCGGCCTGAAGGCCAAATACAGCCGCGACGAGCTGATCGCGATCGTGACCGACGAGACCAAGCGCAATCCGCAGACGGTGATGCCGCCGTTCGGCCGAAACCGGATATTGAGCGAAAAGGAAATCGACGCGGTGGTGGACTTCCTGCAGACGCTGTGACGCCGCGACCGTCGCTTGAGGAGATTTTTTTCGATGAACATCACGACCAGCGAATTTTTCAAGGCGCGCCGCATGGTGCTGAAGGGCGCGGGCGTCGCCGCGCTGATCGGCCTCGGGGTCATTCCGTTCGACGTGCCGCAGGCGCTCGCCGCCGCCAACGACAAATATCCCGAAGACGCATTCAAGCAGAAAACCGAGGCCGACGCGATCAAGGCACTCTATGGCAAGACCGCCGAGCCGTCGGACAAGGTCAAGATGGATGCGCCGGAGATCGCCGAGAACGGCGCTGTCGTGCCGATCTCCGCCACCACGACGCTGGCCGACGTCACCTCGATCTCGTTTCTGGTGAGCGAGAATCCGATCTCGCTGGTCGCCTCATACAGGATTCCGGCGGGCACGCTGCCGACCATCGCCAACCGCATCAAGATGGCCAAGACCAGCAACGTCACCGTGATCGTCGAGGCCGGCGGCAAGCTCTACAGCGCCAAGAAGGAAATCAAGGTCACCGTCGGCGGCTGCGGCGGCTGAGCACGCATGATCCGGAAAAGTGGGAACCGGTTTCCCGACAAGATCATGCGCAAACAATAGGGATAAACCAGATGGCATCGAGCATTCGCGTGCGCGCCACGTCAAACGGCGACACCACCGAGGTGCAGGCGCTGATCCAGCATCCGATGGATTCCGGCTTCGTCAAGGACGCCAAGGGCGAGATCATTCCGCCGCACTTCATCCAGCAGCTCACTTTCGAATATGACGGCAAGCCGGTGTTCGTCGCCGACTGGGGCGGCGGCGTCTCCAAGGACCCCTATGTCAAGTTCGCCTTTAAGGGCGGCAAGAAGGGCGACGATCTGAAGGTCAGCTGGGTCGACAACAAAGGCGCGACCGACACCACCACGGCGAAGATTCAATGACGCGGCGCCTCGCAATCCGCGCCACCATCGTCACGCTTGCGCTCGGCATGCTGGCGTGCGTGCCGGCGCGCGCGGCCGACAGCGTCGACCCCGCCGCCGACAAGGCCGCGTTCCAGAAATTCTTCACCACAAAATTCCCCAAGCTGAAGCTCGAGGATTTCGTCAACGGTCCCTATTCGATGAATGAGGACCTGCACAGGCAGTGGGAGGAGAAGGAGCAGTTTCCGCCCTACGAGTTCTCGCTCGAAGCCGGCAAGGAGATGTTCGCAACGCCGTTCAAGAACGGCAAGACCTACGCCGACTGCTTCCCGAACAAGGGCATCGGTATCCGCCAGAACTATCCCTATTTCGACGAGAAGGAAGGCAAGGTCGTCACGCTCGAGCTCGCGCTCAACCGCTGCCGCGAAGCCAATGGCGAGGCGCCGTTCTCCTATGTGAAGGACGACATGGCGGCGCTCACCGCCTACATGGCCTTCACCTCGCGCGGCAAGCCGATGGATATCAAGATCCCGAACGATCCGCGCGCGCTCGAGGCCTATCAGAAGGGCAAGGAATATTTCTACACCCGCCGCGGCCAGCTCAATTTCTCCTGCGCCACCTGCCACATCCAGAGCCCGGGCGAGCGGATCCGCGCCGAGGTGCTGGCGCCGGCACTCGGCATCCTGAACGCGATGCCGATCTACCGCTCGGAATGGAGCGGCATGGGCACGACCAGCCGCCGCTTCACCACCTGCAACAGCCAGATCCGCGGCGTGCCGCTCAATCCGCAGGACGACGAGTACCGCAACCTCGAATATTATTTGTCCTATGTCAGCAACGGCCTGCCGATTTCGGGTCCGGGAGCACGGCCATGAGCGCGGCCATCAAAGCTGTCCTCGCAGCATCGACCCTGCTGGTCGCAGCCGCGACCGGCGCCCTCGCCGCCTCCGAGGCCGACTACAAGGCGGCCTATGCCGCGGCTGAGGCCGCCAACAAGGAAGCAGGCGCCCTGCGCAACCAGTGGACCACCACCGCCTCGACGCTATCTGCCGCAAAAAAGGCCGGTGAGGCTGGTGATTTCGACACCGCAGTCGCCAAGGCCACGGAGGCCGAGGCACTGGCAAAGGCCTCGATCTTCCAGGCCACCAGCGAAAAGGAACGCTGGAAGGACATGGAAGTTCGTTAAGAGCGCGCAGGCCAGGGGCCGCGCGGAGAGAATGATGATCATCCGCCGCCGGGAATTCCTGAAAGCTGCGGCCGCCGCAACGCTGACGGCCGGCCTGCCCCGCCTTGCGCGCAGCGCCGACACCGCCAGCGTCTACGACCTCGAGCGGTTCGGCAACGCCCGCATCCTGCACATGACCGACACGCATGCGCAGCTGAAGCCGGTGTTCTTCCGCGAGCCCGGCGTCAATCTCGGCGTCGGCGCGATGGCCGGCCAGCCGCCGCACCTCGTCGGCAAGGCGTTCCTCGACCGCTTCGGCATCCGGCCCGACAGCGCCGACGCCTATGCCTTCACCTGCGTCGAGTTCGAAAAGGCCGCCGGCCGCTTCGGCCGGCTCGGCGGCTTCGCCCACCTGAAGACGCTGGTTGACAAGCTGCGCGCCGATGTCGGCGAAAAGCGTTCGATCCTGCTCGACGGCGGCGACCTCTGGCAGGGCTCGGCGCTCGCCTATGCCATGAACGGTGCCGACATGGTGGAGGCCGCCAATCTGCTCGGCATCGAGGCGATGACCGGGCACTGGGAATTCACCTATGGCGAACAGGTGCTGCGCGACAACCTCTCCCGCTTCAAGGGCGAGTTCCTGGCGCAGAACGTGTTCCTGACCGAGGAAGCCGCGTTCAACGACGCCAAGGCGTTCGACCCGGCCTCGGGGCGGGTGTTCAAGCCGTCCGTCATCAAGGAGATCGGCGGCCATCGCGTCGCGATCATCGGCCAGGCCTTCCCCTACGTGCCGATCGCGCATCCGAAGCGCTTCACGCCGGACTGGAAGTTCGGCATCCGCGACGAGGAGCTGCAGAAGCTCGTCGACGGCCATCGCAACAACGACAAGGTCGAGGCGGTGATCCTGCTGTCGCATAACGGCATGGATGTCGATCTCAAGCTCGCCAGCCGCGTCACCGGCATCGACGTCATTCTCGGCGGTCACACCCATGACGCGATCCCGATCCCGATCACGGTGACCAATGCCGGCGGCGTCACGCTGGTGACCAATGCCGGCTCCAACGGCAAGTTCATCGGCGTGCTCGATCTCGATCTGGCCAAGGGCAAGGTCGCCAATGTCCGCTACCGGCTGCTGCCGGTGTTCGCCGAACTGCTGAAACCCGATCCTGCGATGCAGACACTGATCGACAAGATGCGCGATCCGCATGTCGACGAATGGAACAGCAAGCTTGCCTCGGCCGACCGGCTGCTCTATCGCCGCGGCAATTTCTCCGGCACCGTCGACCAGTTGATCTGCGATGCGCTGCTGAACGAGCTCGACGCCGAGATCGCGCTGTCGCCGGGCTTCCGCTGGGGCATCACCACGCTCGCCGGCCAGCCGCTGACCATGGAAGACGTGCTGTCGGAAACCGCGATCACCTATCCGGAGACCTACGTCGCCACGATGACCGGCAGCCAGATCAAGGATGTGCTGGAAGACGTCTGCGACAATCTGTTCAACGTCGATCCCTATTATCAGCAGGGCGGCGATATGGTCCGCGTCGGCGGCCTCGCCTACACCTGCACGCCGGGTGAGAATGTCGGCAAGCGCATCTCCGAGCTGAAGCTCGGCAACGGCAAGCATCTCGAAGCCGGCAAGCACTACAAGGTCGCAGGCTGGGCCTCGGTCAACCAGCAGAGCGGCGCGCCGATCTGGGATGTCGTCGCGAGGCACCTGCGCTCCGGCCGGCCGCCGAACCGCGACGAACCCGGCGTGACGCTGAAAGGCGTCGAGGACAACCCGGGCATCGCGAGGCACGGATGACACGCCGCGCGCTGATCGCGACGCTCGGCTTTGCGGCGATCGCGCTGGCGACGCCGCTCGCGCGCGCCCAGCTGGCGCCGTTGCAGGACAAGCCGTTCGCCGAGCACAAGGTCGTGCTGCAGCTCTCCGACAACGATCCGAGGAAGCAAGGCCTCGTCATCAGCGTCGCCAACAATCTGATGAAGCATTACGATCCCGACAAGGTCGCGGTCGAGATCGTCGCCTTCGGCCCGGGCATCGACCTGCTCAAGCCCGACAACCCGAACCGCAAGCTGGTCGAGAGCCTGGTCGCGCAGGGCGCGCGGGTCGACATCTGCCTCAACACCGTCGACACGATCGAGCGCGACAGCGGCAAGCGGCCGGACTACATCGCCGCCGCCACCCCCGTGCAGGTCGGCGTCGCGCAGATCTTGCTGCTCACCGAGAACGGATACACGCTGGTGAGGCCGTAAACCTCCGCGTCATTGCGAAGCGAAGCAATCCGTGTTTCGCCGCAGGAGTTACGTTCGGCTCGCATCGTTGCAAAACCCGTCATCCTGAGGTGCGAGCGCGAGCGAGCCTCGAAGGATGAATCGGCCCCGATGCCTCTCCGCACGCCCCTTTCCCGGAACGAGCCGGGCCGTTCACCCTTCGAGACGCCGCTGCGCGGCTCCTCAGGGTGACGGGGTCAATTCTTGTCCAGGGGATGGATTTGCTTTGAATGGATCCTATCTATGGAATAATATCCTCCATGTGACTCGGCCCGGAGAATAGGTAAGCCGTCATGATCTTTCGCCAGCTCTTCGACAGCGTATCCGGCACCTACAGCTACCTGCTCGCGAGCCGCGCCGGCGGCGAGGCACTGATCCTCGATCCGGTGCTCGAGAAGGCCGATCGCTACTGCAAGCTGCTGCAGGAACTCGACCTCAGGCTGGTCAAGGCCGTCGATACGCACCTGCATGCCGATCACGTCACCGGCCTCGGCGAGCTGCGCGACCGCACCCAGTGCATCACCATCATGGGCGAGCAGAGCAAGGC
Source organism: Bradyrhizobium elkanii USDA 76 (assembly GCF_023278185.1). NCBI lineage: Bacteria > Pseudomonadati > Pseudomonadota > Alphaproteobacteria > Hyphomicrobiales > Nitrobacteraceae > Bradyrhizobium > Bradyrhizobium elkanii. The sequence goes on from NZ_CP066356.1 coordinate 8,595,076, forward strand.
CGACGTGGTGTCGATGCGCGTCTCCGACGGCGACAGGGTGACGATCGAGGGCCTTTGCCTTGAGGCGCTGTACACGCCCGGCCACACCGACGATTCCTATAGTTACCTGATGGGCGACCGCGTCTTCACCGGCGACACGCTACTGATCCGCGGCACCGGCCGCACCGACTTCCAGAACGGCAGCGCGCGGGCGCAGTACGATTCGATCTTCAACCGCCTGCTGAAGCTGCCGGAGGAGACCATGGTGTTCCCCGCGCATGACTACAAGGGCGACACCGTCTCCACCATCGGCGAGGAGAAGCGCTACAATCCGCGGCTGCAGGTGAAATCGATCGACGACTATGTCGAGCTGATGAACAACCTTCATCTCCCGAATCCAAAGATGATGGATGTCGCGGTGCCCGCCAACATGCATGTCGGCCTGCACCAGGACGAACTCGCCAAGGAAGGCCTCTCCCTCAGCGCGCGCGACGCCATCGCGAGCCTCGGCCGGCCCGATATCCTCCTGGTCGATTTGCGCGAAAGCGGCGAGCGGGCCAAGCACGGCACGCTCGCGGGCGCGCTGCACGCGCCCTATCCCGGAATCTGCGCCACCCTGCAGCCCGGCGGCATGCTGCGCGAAGTCGCGGCCGCAACCGGCCGCCGCGTGGTGTTCTTCTGCGCCTTCGGCGAGCGTTCGGCGATGGCGGTGGCCGCCGCGAAGAGGGCGGGGCTGGTCAACACCGCTCATATCGAAGGCGGCATCGACGCCTGGAAGAAGGCCGGCGGGCCGGTGGTGATGGGATAGTCCGTCTACCGCGCACAATCTCTACCACCGTCACCCTGAGGAGCGCACAGCGCGTCTCGAAGGGCGACGGATGACGAAGGATCACCGCCTCACTCGCTGCAACTCTTCCGTCAGCCGGTCCAGCGCATCCGCCAGCATCACGCCGCCGCACACCGTGAGCCGCTCGGGCAGCACGATGCGCTTGCTTTGCGGATAGAAGCGCTCCAGGGCCGGATGCAGCAGGAAGGCGCGACCGTCATCCTCGGCGCGGTCGCCGGCTTCCGACACCAGGATGAAATCCGGCCGCAGTTTTACGATCGCCTCCAGCGAGGCAAATCCGCCAGCGCTCAAGCCGAGTTCGCCGGCGGCGTTGGCGAGGCCGGTTGCCGCCAGCAGCGAGCTGACCAGGCTGCCGTCGCCAGGCACAAAGCCGCGTCGCTCCAGCGGCAGCACGCGATAATGATGCGCGCTTGCCGCCGCCCGCGCCCGGGCGGTGGCCGCATCGAGGCGCGCGATCTCGGCTTCCGCGCGATCGGGATGCTGCACCACATCGCCCATCGCGCGGATCTGGTCCTTCACTTCGTCCAGCGTGCGCGGCACCGTGAATTCGACGAGGTGCAGCCCGTTGGCCTTCAACAGGTCGCGCGTCGCGCGCTTGTCGAACAGGCTGACCACGACGAGGTCGGGCTTGAGCAGCAGCACGTCCTCGGCTTCGCCGGACAGACGCGGAAAGTTTCGCGCCTTCTCCGCGGCCCAGGATTGCCAGGCATCGCGCGAGAAGCGGCTGAGGCCGATGATCTGGTCCGGATCAGCCAGCGACAGCACGAGCTGGTCGCCGCAGACATTCATGGAGGCGATGCGCGGTCCGGCGGCAAATGAGATGCTCACCGGCATGAACCAAGCAAGAACCGAAAACATAAGCGCAAAACAGTGTGAAGCGAGATGGCTGCCACGCTGACGCTGAGCCCCCTCTCCCGCTTGCGGGGGAGGGTCGGGGTCGGGGTCGTCCCGCAATGAACACTCTTTGAGTGGAGAGAGCCCCCACCCGCTGCGCTCTTCGAGCGCAGCGACCTCCCCCGCAAGCGGGAGAGGTGAACTGAGCTCGTGGTGAGGCCGCGGCCTCATCACACGTCCGCCCACGGCACGATGACGGCTTCGCGCTGAAATTCGGCACGATAGGCGCTGACCCGGAACACGCTGGCGAGGACGCTCTCCGACAGTGCCTCGACAGGCGCGCCTTGCGCGGCCAGCCGTCCCTCCGCGAGCACCAGAACATGATCGGCGAAGCGCGCGGCGAGTCCGAGATCGTGCGTCACCACGATGACCAGCACGCCGGTGTCGGCGACGTTGCGCAGCTTCTGCATCACGTCGATCTGGTGGCGCGGATCGAGCGAGGCGGTCGGCTCGTCGGCGAGGATCACCGGCGCCTCCACCGCGAGCACCCGGGCCAGCGCGACGCGGCTGCGCTCGCCGCCGGAGAGTTCGGTGACGCGGCGATCGCTGAATTCAGTGACGTCGACCGCCTGCATCGCGCGCAGCACCGCCTCCATATCCGTCTGCGACAGCCGCGCCGGATCGGTCGCGCCGTGCGGGTAGCGGCCGAGCGCGACGATGTCGCGTGCCGGCAGCGGCCAGTGCACCATGTGGCCCTGCGGCAGATAGGCGAAGCGCTTCGCACGCTCGCGCAGCGGCAGCGACGCCAGCGGATCGCCGCCGATCCGGATCTCGCCGCCCGACGGGATCAGCCCGGCCAGTGCGCGCAGCAGCGTGGTCTTGCCGGCGCCGTTCGGCCCGACCAGCGCGACCAGATGGCCCGATGGCAGCGACAGCGAGACATCGTGCAGCACCTTGCGGCTGCCGAGCGAGGCATTGAGAGCAGCGGCGGAGAGCAGCGTCATGCCACGCCTCCGCCGAGCGCGCGACGTTCGCGCATGATCAGATAGAGGAAGAACGGCACGCCGATGATCGAGGTCAGCACGCCGACCTTGATGTCCGAGGTCGAGGGGATAATGCGCACCGCGATATCGGCGGCGAGCAGCAGCGCCGAGCCGGTGAGCGCGCTCGGCACCAACAGCCGCGCCGGATCGTGACCGATCAGCGGACGCATCAGATGCGGCGCGACGAGCCCGATGAAGCCGATCGTGCCTGTCACCGCGACCGCGCCGCCGACGCCGAGCGCCACGCCCGTGATGACGAGGAGCCGCAACCGTCCGACATCGACGCCGAGGCTCTGCGCCGCCTCCTCGCCAAGCGTCAGCGCGCGGAAGGCGCTCGCCTGGCTGAGCAGGATGGCGGCGCCCGCGACGATGAAAGGCAGTGCCAGCGCCACGTGCTGGAAGCTGCGGTCCTCCAGCGAGCCGAGCAGCCAGAACGCGATCTCCAGCACCACGAACGGATTGCTCGAGAGATTCATCACCAGCGCCGTCGCCGCCCCCGCAAAGCTCGAGATCGCGAGCCCGGCGAGGATCAGGATCAAGAGCCCGGCATTGCGGCCGGCGATCGCAAGCAGCGCGAACACGGAGCCGAAGGCGGCGATGATCGCCACCACCGGCAGCGCGTAGGAGCGCACATCGGCGAGGCCCAGCGCGATCACCAGCACCGCGCCGAAGGCCGCCGATTGCGGCGCGCCGAACAGCGACGGCGAGGCCAGCGGATTGCGCAGCAGCCCCTGCAGCGCCGCACCCGACAGCCCGAGAATAGCGCCGATCGCGAATGCCAGGATGGTGCGCGGCAGGCGGATCTCGCGCACGATCACCTGCGCCACATCGCTGCCGCCGCCGAACAGCGCCTCGATCACCGCAAGCGGCGACAGCCGCACCGGCCCGATGCCGAGCGAGATCAGCAGCAGCAGGACCACGAGCGCGAGCAACGCCGCGGTGGCGCCCCACCGGCGCCGCGCCGCGACCTCGGCCGCCAAGGCAAAATCCTGCACGCTCATTGAATCCATGCTCTTACAGCGATCGCCGTGGCAGACAAGCGACACTCGACAAAAACCGTGGCCGCCCGGCCGCCGCCCGACTTCCGCCGGATTGACTTTGCTGCCCGGCCGAACCCTAGATGAACATGACGGTTCTTTCATGAGATGAAAAGGGAATGCGGTGCGGGGAAACTTCCCCAACGCCGCGGCTGCCCCCGCAACTGTATGCGGTGAATCCTTCGTCACAGGCCACTGGGAATCTCGGTCCTGGGAAGGCGACGAAGGGTAACGACCCGCGAGCCAGGAGACCTGCCGTCAGCCGTGGTCACACGCGAGGATGCCGGTCGGGGAGTACAGGCATGAGCTTCACCTGATGCCGTGAGCACGATGGTGAGACTGGTTCGCGGTGACGTGCCACTGACGTTGCCGAGGCCTCGCTTATGTTCTCCTTCCCTTTTCATCGGCGGCACCGCGCGCTTCTGCTCGCGTCGACGGTGATCGCGCCGGCTATCCTTGTCCCCGCCGCGCGGGCGCAGCAGGCGCCCGCTCCCGATCAGCTGCCGGCGATCGAAGTCACCAAGCCGGGCGACCAGAACGTCACGCGCGCCAGGCCGGCCGCAGACGAAGCGCCGGCGCCGCGCCGCCCGGCGCCGGGCACCACGCAGAGTAACAATACGGGCAGCGGCAGCGGATCTGGCACGACAGGGACCGGCGTGGCCAACGGAACGGGTGGCGCTGGCGGCGGCCGCCAGTTCGCCGGCATTGTCGGCTCCTCCTCGGCCGTGATCACCGCCAACGACATCGCGCATTCGCCGGTGCAGTCGCTGCCCGAGATCCTCGCGCAGGTGCCGGGCGTGCAGCTGCAAACGCCCTATGGCGGGCCGAACGGCGCCAAGACCTCGGTCGACCTGCGCGGCTTCGGCGCATTCGCGACCGACAATACCCTTTTCCTGCTCAACGGCCGCCGCCTTAACGACGTCGACAAGGCCGGCTTCGACCTCACCACGATCCCGCTCGATTCCATCGAGCGAATCGAGATCACGCGCGGCAACAGCGGCGCCGTGCTTTACGGCGACAACGCGGTGGGCGGCGTCGTCAACATCATCACCAAGACCGGCGTCGGCGGCCCGCCGACGACGATGCGGGCCGAGGCCGGAATCGGCTCGTTCAACACCCGCATGGCCGCGGTCTCCGCGGCGCTCAATTCCGGACCGTGGTCCACCTCACTCTACGGCAACGGCATCAAATCCGACGGCTACCGCGTCAACAATGCGCTCGACCAGCGCAACGCGGTCGGCAACATCAACTACACCACGCCTGATCTCACCGCCTTCCTCACCGTCACCGGCAGCGACCAGAAGCTCGGCCTGCCCGGCGGACGGCTGGTCGATCCGTCGATCGGCGTCAACGAGCTGCTCACCGATCGCCGCGGCGCCGCGACGCCCTTCGACTACGCCAACCAGCAGACCGCGAGCATCACCGCCGGCTTCACCAGGACGCTGATCAACGGCGTCGACCTGATCGTCGACGGCGGCTGGCGACAGCGCGAGACGCAGAGCGGCTTCTTCGGCACGGTGCCGACCATCAGCTTCGCTTCGACCTACAATGACGCCGCGCTGCAGACCTGGTCGCTCACGCCGCGGCTCAGCGTCAAGAATGTGATGCTGGGGATGCCGTCGACGATCCTGACCGGCATCGACTATTACGATTCGACTTTCCGCGAGGCGCGCGGCGCCTATCGGGGCGTCGACCCGTTCCACATCTACAATATCGAGCAGCAGTCCGTGGCCGGCTACTGGCAGCACACGATCGGCGTGCTGCCGACGACCGACTTCTCCTACGGCGCGCGCGTGCAGAACACCAGCGTCTCGGCGCGCGATCGCTACGACCCGAACGCGCCGTTCGCGTTCGACGCGCAGGCGGCACCGCTCGACAGCAACGAGACGCAATACGCGCTGCATGTCGGTGTCGAGCATCGCCTGACCGACACCTTCTCGGTGTTCGGCCGCGCGGCGCGCGCATTCCGCACGCCTGATGTCGACGAACGCGTCGCGTCGGGTCCGTCATTCGACCCGCTGACCTTCGCCCCGATCCCGCAGACGTTCCAGCTCAAGACCCAGACCTCGCAGGACGTCGAGGGCGGCTTTCGCGTCAGGACCAACCGCTTCCAGGTCCAGACCAGCGTCTATCTGATGGATCTCGAGAACGAGATCCATTTCAACCCGGTGCTGTTCTTCAACACCAACCTCGACCCCACCCGCCGCTATGGCTCGGAGACCAGCGCGGCGCTCAAGGTCAGCGACAGCGTCACCCTGCGCGGCGGCATGGCGATCACCCGCGCGGTCTTCCGCGAAGGCATCTGGGCCGGCAACGACGTGCCGCTGGTGTCGCGCTACACCGGCAATCTCGGCGTGACCTGGAATATCTGGCAGAACTATCTGGTGTTCGACGCCACGGTGCGGGCCTGGAGCTCGCGCATCATGGACAACGACCAGGCCAACACCCAGAGCCGGATTCCCGGCAACGCCACCGCCGACATCAAGCTGAGCGGGCAATATGACCGCTTCTTCTGGTCGCTGAGCGTGAACAACCTGTTCAACGCGCTCTATTACGACTACGCCATCGCGAGCACGTTCACGGAGGGCCGCTTCTCGGCCTATCCGCTGCCCGGCCGCACCTACATGGTAAAGGCCGGCGCGACGTTTTAGAGCTATCCGGTGGGACGGGGTGTGACTCCGCCGTACCCTCTCATCACGTTACAAGCGTCCGCAAACTGGAGTAGAATTCCGGCAGCTGATTTGACCCGTGCAGGGGAAACGCATGGCCAAGGCCGGAAAGACAAGCAAGGACGGCGCCAAGACCAAAGACAAGACCGACGACAAGTCGAAGAAACCTCCGCCGCCCGCAGCGCTGCAGGACGATGACTATTACGAGGATGGCGACATCGCCACGCCGAAGCTCGACCGCTACGGCAATGATGACGAGCCGTTGTAGGACGATATCCATCCCAGCGTCGTCCCGGCGAAAGCCGGGACCCATACTCCGCGGCGGCTGTCGTGAATGGGACTCGTCGTTCCACCATCGCCCACCAATAACCATTCGTGGTTATGGGTCCCGGCTTTCGCCGGGACGACCTGGGGATAGAGTTAGGCGAAATCCTCGCCCTCGATCATCCTGATACTACTGCGATCGAGCAGATGCGCGCCAAAACCACCGCGCGCCAGCGATGAGGCGATCTGCGGTGATGCCAGCAGCAACGCCGTGGTCATTGCCAGCGGCACGGCGCTGAGCCAGTCGAGCCGCACCGGCGTCAGCTCTTCGCTGCTTCCCCGATAGCGCCCTTCGCCCGTGGCGATGCGGCCGCATTCCCGGATCAGGTCACGCCGTGTGCCATCACGCGATGCACTGCCGAGCAGCGCCTGCATCGCCAGATGCGTCCGCACCCCGGCGCGGCCCTCGGCCAGCGGCGCCGGGGTCTCGCCGCGCGAGACGCGCAGCAGCAAATCGACCAGATCGACGCCCGACTGAAAGGCGTTCATCGGCTCGACCAGCCGCGGGTTGCAGTCGATCAACAGCGGCGTCGCGCTGTCGAGCGGCATGATGACGTCGACCGAGAGCGCACCGTGCCAACCAAGATGCGCGCCGATGGTCTCGAGGCCAGCGCGGATCGCCGGCCGGCTCACGCTCTCCTTGATCGCCTCGCCACCGCCCACACCGGCCGCAATCTGGCGGTAGGCATGGAAGCCGACAAGCGTGCCGTGGCAGAACACCGACTGCGCCTTCTCGACCGTGCCGGTGACCAGATCCTGCGCCAGCACCTCGCCGGCAAAATCGTCCGCGGACTCGAGGTCGTAGAGCGCGCGATTGAGATCGCCGGTATCGCGCACGAACCAGACGCCGCGGCTGGCGGTGCCGACCGACGTCTTGACCACGGATGGAAACCGCACCGCCTCGCGCAGCTCCTCGGCCGAGGTCACGATCCGGGTCGGCGGCTGCGGCAGGCCGAGCCGGTCGAGCAGGCGGTTGAAGCCGGCCTTGCTGTGCACGGCGCGATAGCTGGCGAAATCCGGCAGCGCGAGGCCGGTACGTGATGCCAGCCCCGCCGCAGCGCGAGCGAACAGAAAGCCCTGTTCATGGGTCGGCAGCAGCACATCGAAATGCCGCGAGGCCAACAGGCGCTCGACGAAGCGCAGGAAGCCGGCCGGATCTGACCGCAGCGGCGGACAATGGTGGTATTTGCGGACAAAGCGGGAGTAGCGCGCCAGGCACCAGCGCGAGGGGTCACAAACCTCGACGTGATGGCCGGCCAGGCCGAGGATCGTGATCGCCTCGCGGCCGGAGGTGCTGGAGCCCTCCGACACCAGCACGCGGAGCTGCTTTTTGGCGTCGATCATGGCCGATCATCGCCGTGCTGCCGTGCTTTGTCGCCGCATTTAATGCCGCATGTGTCGATCCGGCACGCCCGTGCCGGGGGCAGCCATGCGCCCGCGTTCATGGACAATTAGCGGCCAATCTCTATTTTCGGCGGGCTTTCCGGAATTAGGGTTTTCAGGCAGATGGTCGACGTTCTGGCCGCACCGCAGCAAGCGAAAGCCGACAGTGCGCTGCGCACGCTGACGGGGATTTCGGTCGCCCATTGGGTCAGCCATTTCCATATCTTCGTGCTGCCGATGTTGTTCCCGTTCCTGAAGCAGCAGCTCGGCGTCGGCTATGTCGAGCTCGGCCTCGCGCTGACGGTGTTCGCGGTGGTCTCCGGGCTGACCCAGGCGCCGATCGGTTACCTCGCCGACCATATCGGCGCGCGCAAGATCCTGTTGATCGGACTGACCGTCGGCGGTTGCGCGCTGATCGGGCTCGGCCTGCATCTCAGCTATACGTCGCTGATCGTCTGCGCGGTGCTGCTTGGCCTCGCCAACAGCGTCTATCATCCGGCCGACTATGCAATCCTCTCGGCTCATATGGACGAGGCGCGGATGGGCCGCGCCTTCTCGATCCACACCTTCGCCGGCTTCCTCGGCGGCGCGGTTGCGCCCGCAATCATGGCGGCACTCGTGGCCTCGATCGGCGGCCTCGGCGCGCTGATCGTCGCCGGCGCGGTCGGTCCGCTGGTGGCGCTGTTCCTGATCGTGCTCGGCATTCCCGATGCCGGCGCCAACAAGAATAAGTCAAAGGACGACACGGCATCGAAGGCGAGCGTGATCACGCCAGCGCTGATGGTGCTGACAGCCTTCTTCACGCTGCTCAGCCTGTCGACCTCGGGCATCAACAATTTCGGCGTGGTCGCACTGATGGGCGGTTACGGCGCGTCGTTCTCGACCGCCAATATCGCGCTGACCGCGTTCCTCGGCGCCAGCGCGGCCGGCGTGCTCGCCGGCGGCTATCTCGCCGACTGGACCCACCGCCACAGCCAGGTCGCCGCGGCTTGCTTCGCGGTCAATGCCGCCCTCGTGCTGCTGATTGCGCTGCTCAACCTGCCGCCCGTGGCGCTCACGCTGGCGATGGGGCTCGCCGGATTCCTCGGCGGCGTGATCGCGCCGTCCCGCGACATGATGGTGCGCAACGCGGCTCCGCCCGGCGCCGCCGGCCGCGCCTTCGGCATCGTCTCCACCGGCTTCAATTTCGGCGGCATCGTCAGCCCGCTGCTGTTCGGCTGGATCATGGACCAGCACATGCCGCACTGGGTGTTCGGCGCCTCCGTGGTGTTCATGGTGCTGACCGTGCTGCTTGCTCTGGTTACCGAGCGCAAGCCGCAGGCTTCGGCGTATCAGGCCGAGACCGCCAGCCCGCGCGCCTGACGTGCGAACGTCGTGCGTGCGGCGCGGTCATTCCGACCGTCGCGACAGCACCTGTTTCAGGAGCGGCTCGATCCGCGACAGCTCATCGAGATGGACCGCCGACAATTCGGCGAGATGATCGGCCGCAAGGCCGGTTAATTTCAGCAGCACCCGCCGCTGGTCGGCGGGATCGAGCACGCGCTCGACCAGCCCGGCCTCGGACAACCGGTCGACCAGTTCGACCGTGGTGTGGTGACGAAGCCGCAGCCGTTCGGCCAGATCACCGACCGCAACCGGCCCGCCGCCCGGATACCCCCTGATCGCCAGCAAGGCCTGATGCTGCCGCGGCGTCAGGCCCGCGGCCTTCGCGGCATCCTGGCTGAACTCCAGAAACCGGCGGATCAGATAGCGAAATTGCGACAGCGCCTCGTAATCGGCCTGGTTGGGAACCCGCTTTGGGTCCTGCCTCGGCGATTTCGACGGTCCTTTCAACGCTGTCATTCGATGTCTCCCGCTTGTAATTATATCGTAATGCGATATGACGCCCCGCGTCCACTTCATCCGAGCCTTACGCCACCAATGAGTGTCATTTCCACCAAATCGAGCGCCTCCGCCAAGACCAGTGCCAAGATCGGCGACAAAGCGAGCCACCTCCTGAGCGACTTCACGACCGATCCCCGCGTCGTGGTGATCTCGGCGATCGCCGTGTTCGTCTCCGCCGCCGGCGTGCTGGCCGGTGCGGGACTGCTGCAGCTGATCAAGCTCGCCACCAACATCGCCTATTTCGGCCAATTCAGCTTCGCCGACCTGAAATTGCAGGATTCGCCGCTCGGGCTCTGGACCGTGCTGGTGCCGGTCGCGGGCTCGCTGATCATCGGCCTGATGGCGCGTTTCGGCAGCGAGAAGATCCGCGGGCACGGCATCCCGGAAGCCATCGAGGCCATCCTGCTCGGCCGTTCCCGGCTCGACCCCAAGGTCGCGATCCTCAAGCCCTTGTCGTCGGCGGTATCGATCGGCACCGGCGGCCCGTTCGGCGCCGAGGGCCCGATCATCATGACCGGCGGCGCGATCGGCTCGCTGATCGCGCAGATGCTCCCGGTCAGCGACAACGAGCGCAAGACCCTGCTGGTGGCGGGCGCCGCAGCCGGCATGACCACCGTGTTCGGAACGCCGATCGCCGCGATCATGCTCGCGGTCGAACTGTTGCTGTTCGAATGGACGCCGCGCAGCTTCATTCCCGTCACCGTCGCCGCCGTGGTGGCGGCGGTCGGACGCACCTTCCTGCACATGCCCGCGCCGCTGTTTCCGTTCACCGGCGGCGTCGACATCTCGGTGCTGCAGCTCGGCGCCTGGATGCTGATCGGAATCCTCTCCGGGCTGCTGTCGGGCGTGCTCACCCAACTGGTTTATGGCTGCGAGGACGTCTTCCTCAAGCTGCCGATCCACTGGATGTGGTGGCCGCTGATCGGCGGCCTGGTGGTCGGCCTCGGCGGACTGATCGAGCCGCAGGCGCTCGGCGTCGGCTATGACAACCTCGCGTCGATGCTGAGCGGCGACGTGGTGCTGAAGGCCGCGCTGCTGCTGCTCGTGGTGAAGGCCGTCATCTGGTCGGTCGCACTCGGCTCGGGCACGTCGGGCGGCGTGCTGGCGCCGCTGCTCATCATGGGCGGCGCGATGGGAACGGCGCTGAGCGGCTATCTGCCGGCGGCGAGCCCCGGCTTCTGGGCGTTGCTGGCGATGGCGGCGACGATGGGCGGCACGATGCGCTCGCCGCTGACCGCGACCTTCTTCGCCGTCGAGCTCACCGGCAACACCCATGTGCTGTTGCCGTTGATCGCAGCCTGCGGCACCGCGCATGGCGTCACCGTGCTGCTGATGCGGCGCTCGATCCTGACCGAGAAGGTGGCGCGGCGCGGCCATCATCTGGTCCGTGAGTACCGCGTCGATCCGTTCGCGCTGACCCGCGTGCGCGACGTCATGACCAAGGCGGTCGAGACCGTCGCCGACACCATGACGCTGCACGGCGCGGCCGCCTTCCTGACCAACCCGAAGACAGCTCACCCGAGCTTTCCAGTCGTCGACGCCAACCACAACGTGCTCGGCGTGATCGACCCGCCTTCCGTGCTGCGCTGGCGCCGCGCCGGCAAGCATCGCACCGCGACGCTCAAGCAGCTGCTGGCCGGCAGCAAGATCACCGTCGCCTATCCCGACGAATATCTCGACCGGCTCGCCGATCGCCTGATGCAGGTCAACGTCTCGCATCTGCCTGTGATCTCCCGCGAGGACCAGCGCCTCGTCGGCTATATCGGCTGGAAGGACCTGATGCGCGTGCGCGCCAGGCTGCAGGCCGAAGAGACCCAGAAGACCGCGTTCTTCGGCGCTCGATAGGTTCGCGGCGAGTTGCCCGGCGGAACAAATTTCCGCCGGGCGGCAACGCTCGATCCCAGCTGGCAAATCGTCGCCAGCGCATCCCAGAGCTTCATCGGCGCTGGTTGACAGCATCAGGGGCTGACCCATGATGCCGTCAACCAAAAACAGCCTCGGGATGAAATGCCATGACCTCGACCCCAGACCTCGTGATCCGCGGCGGCACGATCGCCGATGGCAAGGGCGGCGACCTCTATGAAGCCGATGTCGCGATCTCAGGCGGCAAGATCACCGAGGTCGGCAAGGTCTCGGCAAAAGGCACGGAAGAGATCGACGCCAAAGGCAAGCTCGTCGCGCCCGGCTTCGTCGACGTCCACACCCATTACGACGGCCAGGTGACCTGGAGCCAGGACATCACGCCGTCGTCGCAGAACGGCGTCACCACGGCGATCATGGGCAATTGCGGCGTCGGCTTCGCGCCGTGCCGGCCGAGCGACCACACCAGGCTGATCCAGCTGATGGAAGGCGTCGAGGACATTCCGGAGCCGGTGCTCTCCGCCGGCATTCCCTGGGCGTGGGAGAGCTTTCCCGACTACATGGAGTGGCTGTCGAAGCGCAGCTTCGACATGGACGTCGGCGCGCAGCTGCCGCATGCGGCGCTGCGGGTCTATGTCATGGGCGAGCGCGGCGCGCGCCGCGATCCGGCAACGCCTGACGACAACAAGGCGATGGCGGCGCTCGCCGGCGACGCCGTGCGTGCGGGCGCGCTCGGTTTCTCGACCTCGCGCACGCTCAATCACCGCACCTCGACCGGCGACTACACGCCGACGCTCAAAGCGGGCGAAGATGAACTGACCGCGATCGCCGGCGCGATGCACGGCGTCGGCCGCAGCGTGCTGCAATTCGTGCTCGACCAGAGCACCGTGCACGAAGACCTGCCGATGATGCTGCGGGTCGCCGAGAACACAAGATGCCCGATCTCGTTCTCGGTCGCCCAGGCTGACAAGGCGCCGCGGCGCTGGCGGCAGACCATGGACACCATCAATGAAGCCGCCGCCCGCGGCCTGTCGATCACGACCCAGATCGCGGCGCGGCCGGTCGGCCTGCTGCTCGGGCTCGAATTGTCGCGCAACCCGTTCCAGACCCATCCGAGCTATCGCGAGATCGCCAGGCTGCCGCTGGCCGAGCGGCTCGCGCAGCTGCGCCGGCCCGAGGTGCGCGCGGCGATCCTGAGCGAGAGCGCGACGGCAACCGACGATCCGCTGTTCTTCCGGCCGAATTACGACAAGATGTACCTCCTGGGTAATCCGCCGGACTACGAGCAGCCGCCGGAAAACGCGCTCGGCCCGCAGGCGCGCCGCCAGGGCCGGCAGCCGGAAGAGCTCGCCTATGATGCAATGCTGACTGACGAGGGCCGCGGCATGCTCTATGTGCCGTTCCTGAACTATGCCGACGGCAATCTCGACGCCGTGCATGAGATGCTGCGCGAGCCGAGTGCCGTGCCCGGCCTCTCCGACGGCGGCGCGCATTGCGGTATTATCTGCGATGCCAGCTTCCCGACCTATCTCTTGACGCACTGGACGCGCGACCGCAGCCGCGGCGAGAAGCTCTCGATCCCGTTCGTCGTCGCGGCGCAGTCGCGCAAGACCGCGCTGTCGGTCGGCCTGCATGATCGCGGCGTGATCGCTCCTGGCTTCAAGGCCGACGTCAACGTGATCGATTACGACCGGCTGCATTTGCACCCGCCGAAGGTGCATTACGACCTGCCGGTCGGCGGCCGCCGCCTCTTGCAACAGGTCGACGGCTATGACGCCACCATCGTGTCGGGCATCGTGACCCAGCGCGAGGGCAAGGCCACCGGCGCGCGCCCGGGCAGACTGGTGCGCGGCGCGCAGGGCTTGAACTGAGAGACACAGCGATCGGCGCGTAGCCCGGATGCAGCGAAGCGCAATCCCGGGCAGCTCTGTCCGCAGATGGGGCAGCCCCGGATTTCGCTGCGCTTCATCCGGGCTACAGAGAGCTCGACATTGATGCGAACTGCGGCCACCGCGTCACCCTCCCCTGGAGGGCAGGGGAATCGCATGTGGTGCGCATGCAAGTAGTTGCCAAATCGAAGGAAAGGGATTCTGAAGGCAGCTCCTGATCTGAAGGGAGCGGCCGATGCAACGATTTGCCGAGTGCTTTGAGGATTTGCCGGACCCGCGGGCCGACAACGCGCTGCATGACCTGACCGAGATCTTGTTCATCGCGCTGATGGCGACGCTGTGTGGGGCGACGAGTTGCACGGATATGGCGCTGTTTGCCCGGATGAAGGCCTACCTTTGGCAGGATGTTCTGGTGCTCAGGAACGGCCTGCCGAGCCACGACACGTTCAGTCGGGTGTTCCGGATGCTCGACCCGAAGGCGTTTGAGGTCGCGTTCCGGCGTTTTATGAAGGATTTTGCGCAAGGCGCGAAGATCAAGCGGCCGCGCGGTGTGATCGCGCTCGACGGCAAAGCGTTGCGACGCGGCTACGAACGCGGCAGGAGCCACATGCCGCCGGTGATGGTGACCGCCTGGGCGGCGCAGACGCGCATGGCGCTTGCCAATGTGCTGGCGCCGAACAACAACGAAGTCGATGGCGCCCTGCAGTTGCTTGAGCTCCTGCAGCTCAAGGGCTGCGTAGTCACGGCCGATGCCCTGCATTGCCACCGCGCGATGGCCAAAGCGATCGTGGCACGGGGCGGTGACTACGTGCTGGCGGTGAAGGCGAACCAGCCCGCTCTGTTGGAGGATGCCAAAGCCGCAATCTGCGCCGTCAAACGCAAGGGCAAGACTTCGCTCACTACCACCGATGCGGACCATGGACGCACCGACAAGCGTGTTGCTCTCGTTGCGCCGGCTCCCGGCATGGCCAAGAAGCACGACTTCCCGGGCCTCAAAGCCGTCGCCCGCATCACCAGCAAGCGTGGACAGGACGACACGGTCGAGCGCTACTTCCTGATGAGCCGCCCCTACAGCCGCAAAGACGTCCTGCGTATCGTCCGCGCTCATTGGGGCATCGAAAATAACCTGCACTGGCCGCTCGACGTCACCCTCGACGAGGACCTCGCCCGCAACCGCAAGGACAACGGGCCGGCCAACCTGGCCGTGCTCAGGCGCCTGGCCCTCAACGTCGCCCAAGCCCACCCGGACACGACAAGCTCCCTGCGCGGCAAGCTCAAACGCGCCGGATGGAACGATGCGTTCCTCTTCGAACTCCTCGGTCACATGCGATAGCCCTGCCCTCGAGGGGAGGGTGGAAGGTCACGCGCCCCCTTACGTCGGCGACATCGCGCCTTTGATCGTGCCTGCCGGCTGCGACGTGCCGGTCAGCCGCGCCCGCTCGGTATTCGGCCACAGCAGCAGCAATCCGAGCAGGCCGGAGCCGGCCATGATCGCGGCGTTGATGGTGAAGCCGGACATGTAGCCGGCCATCGGCGTGGCCGCGTGCTGGATCACATTGCCCATCACCATCGGCGCCAGAATGCCCGAGATCGTGTACAGCGCGCCGTAGATCGCGATGATCGCGCCGCGCTGCGACACCGGCGTGAACTCGCCGAGCATCGGCGGGCACACCACATAGATCGAGCCGCACAGGCCGGAGCCGATCACCAGCAGCGCGATCATGATCCCGCCGGGCGGCGCATAGGGCAGCATCGCGAGAATGGCGCCGCCGACGATCAGCGGCACCGATCCGAGCACGCCGCGCGCGCCGCGGGTGGTGAAGCCGCGCGTCAGCATCAGCTGCGAGATCCAGCCGGTCAGCAGCACGATCGTCGCGCCGAAGATCCAGGGCAGGATCGAGACGAAGCCGGCCTGGTGCTGCGAGAAGCCGAGCCCCTCGATGATGAAGGACGTGAACCAGGTCAGCCCGAGCGACAGCGCCCAATAGGCGCCGAAGGTTGCCACCACGCAGCCGATGAAGGTGCGCGAGGTCAAAAGCTTCAAATAAGGAATCCGCGGCTCGTCGGCCGTCACGGCAGACGTCGACACCAGCGGCCCTTCCTTGCCGAGCGCGAACCAGGCGACGGCCCAGATCAGGCCGACGATGCCGAGCGCGCCGAAGGCGTGGTGCCAGCTGTGATTGACGATGATCCAGTTCAGCGCGGGCACGGCGAGGATCACGCCGAACGCGGAGCCCTGCGACAGGATCGCGGTCGGCAGCGTGCGCTTCTCGTCCGGAAACCATTTGTAGATCGCGTGCGCGGCGACCGAGAAGGCCGGCCCCTCGCCCGCGCCGAGGATGATGCGGCAGATCACCAGCGTCGTGAAACTGACGGTGCCGACCATCGGAAATTGCGCCAGCGACCAGATCACCGCCAGGATCAGCAGCACCCAGCGGGTGGCGACGCGATTGACGATGAAGCCGACGACGATGGCCGAGATCGAGAACAGCAGGAAGAATGACGAGCCGAGATCGCCGAACTGCTCCTGGGTGAGGCCCATTTCCTTCTTGATCGGCACGCCGGCGAGCCCGACCACGATCTTGTCGGCAAAGTTCACCACCATGAACAGGAACAGAAGGAAGGTGATCTGCCAGGCGCCCTTCGGCGTCCCCTCTGACGTCCTCTTGGACGTCGCTTGCGTCGTCATGTCCGGCTCCCCGTCGTTTCGTTTTTGGCTTCGTAAATCGGCCCCGTCCGGCGATGCTAGCCACGCCTCGCCGTGCAACGCAACACCGCATTTCTTCGGGGAAGTACGACCCGGAGCGCTTCCAGCGGCCTGATCACGATCGCGTCGGTCGCGCCGGTGGAGCGGTGAACTGTCATGCCCCGGCTGCTATGTTCAGGGGCAACGAAAAGCCCGGGGTTATTTCATGAACAGATCGATCCTACGTGCGGCCGCCTGCATTGCATTCGTATCCGCCGCGCTGCTTGTCGTGCCTCAAGTTCGCGCGGAAGACGCTGCCAATCCCGACTACGCCGCGATCGTCGCTGCACCCGATCGCAGCGATGCGGATCGCCAGGTCGACCAGCGCCGGCAACCGGCCAAGATGCTCGCCTTTGCCGGCGTCAAGCCCGGCATGACGATCCTCGACATGGCGGCCAGCGCGGGCTACAGCACCGAACTGTTGGCGCGCACCGTCGCCCCGTCGGGCAAGGTCTACGCGCAGGATTCCGCGACCGTGCTCGAGCGTTTCGTCAAGGACAGGTTCGACACCCGCGCCAAGGCGCCGGCGATGAAGAATGTGGTCCATGTGGTGCGGGACTATGACGACCCGATCCCGCCCGAGGTCAAGGACCTCGACATGATCACCTTCTTCTTTTTCTATCACGACATCGCCTATCTGCCGGTCGACCGCGCCGCGATGAACAAGAAGATGTTCGCCGCGCTCAAGCCGGGTGGCTTCCTCGTGATCGCGGATCACTCGGCCAAGGCGGGCGAAGGCACCAGTGTCGCCAAGACGCTGCACCGGATCGAGGAGAGCACCTTGAAGCAGGAGATCGAGGCGGCCGGCTTCAAGCTGGTGGCCGAGGGCGATTTCCTGCATCATGCGGAGGACCCCAAGGACATTCCCGTCTTCAAGGCACCGGTGCCGATCGACGAGTTCGTCCTGAAATACCAGAAGCCGCAATGAGGCACGGCCATCGCTTCATCTGACCAGACCGCCGCGGTGCTTCGCGTCACCGGCCTGACCAAGAGTTACCGCTCTGCCGGCGAACACGTCGCCGTGCTGCGCGGCGTCGACCTTGCCGTTGCAACCGGCGAGAGCGTGGCGCTGACGGGGGAATCCGGCAGCGGCAAGAGCACGCTGCTGCATCTGATCGCGGGGCTCGATGCCGCCGATAGCGGCGAGATCGCCCTCGCCGACATCGTCGTCTCCCGCCTTAACGACGCCGGCCGCGCCGAATTGCGCCGCGACCGGCTCGGCCTCGTCTTCCAGCAGTTCAACCTGATCCCGAGCCTGACGGTCGCGGACAATCTCGTGTTTCAGTCGCGCATCGCCGGCCGGCATGACGCCGCCTGGCACGACGAACTGGTCGAGCGCCTCGGCCTGAAAAGCCTGCTCAGGCGCTATCCCGAGCAATTGTCCGGCGGTCAGCAGCAGCGCGTCGCGATCGGCCGTGCGCTGGCGCCAAAGCCGCTGTTGCTGCTCGCCGACGAGCCGACCGGCAATCTCGACGAGGACACCGCCGACGAGGTGCTGGCACTGGCGCGAGATCTCGTGACCCGCACCGGCTGCGGCTTCCTGATGGTCACGCACAGCGCGCGGCTCGCGGCGACGCTCGACCGCCAGGTCACCCTGCATGCCGGGATCGTCGCATGAGGCGCGCGCTGTGGATCCTCGCGGTGCTGCTCAGCCACTGGCGGCGGCATCCGATGCAGCTCGCGACGCTCTTGATCGGACTGATCTCGGCCACCGCGCTGTGGAGCGGCGTGCAGGCGCTGAACCAGCAGGCGCGCATCGCCTATGACCGCGCCGCCGCGACCTTCGGCGGATCGCGCACCGCGATGCTGGTCGCCAAGGACAGCGCGACCTTCCCGCAAACATTGTTCGTCGATCTGCGCCGTGCCGGCTGGCCGGTGTCGCCAATACTGGAGGGCCGGGTCCAGATCGACGGCCGCAGCTTCCGGCTGCTCGGCGTCGAGCCGGTGACGCTGCCGTCCGAGGTCGGCAACGCGCCGACGGTCGGACGCGGCAGCCTGCAAGCCTTCGTTACGCCGCCGGGCGAAATGCTGGTGGCGCTGGAAACGCTGCGCGATTTCGGCCTCAGGGAAGGCGAGCGGCCACAGGCCAACGGCACGAGCTTGCCGCCGCTGCGCGTGCAGGCCGAGCTCGCGCCCGGCGCACTGATCGTCGATATCGGCATCGCGCAGGACATCCTCAAAATGCCCGGCCAGGTCTCGCGGCTGCTGGTCGGCAAGTCCAAAGCGCCGCACGCAGCGCTGGAAAGCGTGGCGGGTGACAAGCTCCGCCTGGTCGAGCCGAGCGCCGAGAGCGAGCTCGAACGCCTCACCGACAGCTTCCATCTCAATCTCACCGCGTTCGGCCTGCTGTCGTTCTTCGTCGGCCTGTTCATCGTCAACTCCGCGATCGGCCTCGCCTTCGAGCAGCGGCTGCCGATGCTGCGCACGCTGCGCGCCTGCGGCGTCTCGGCGCGAATGCTCAACACCGTGCTGGTGATCGAGCTGGTGTCGCTGGCGCTGGTCGCCGGCCTCATCGGCCTCGTCTGCGGCTACTTCATCGCGGCTTCCTTGCTGCCGGATGTCGCGGCCTCGCTGCGCGGGCTCTATGGCGCGCAGATCCCCGGGCAGCTTTCGCTCAAACCCGTCTGGTGGTTCGCCGGCATCGCCATCAGCATCCTGGGCGCGCTCGCCGCGGCGGCCGCGAGCCTTGCCAAGGCGATCCGGATGCCGGTGCTGGCGACGGCGCAGCCGCAGGCCTGGCAGCAGGCGCAGCGCCGCTGGCTGATCATCCAGAGCGCGGCGGCACTTGCGGTGTTCGCGGTCGCCGCGGGCCTGATCTGGTTCGGCGATTCCCTGATCGCGGGCTTTGCCGTGCTCGCCGCGCTGATGCTCGGCGCGGCGCTGATTCTGCCGATGGTCCTGCAAATCGCGCTCGCGTTCGGCCAGCGCAGCGCGCGGGCGCCGGTCGGCATCTG
Source organism: Bradyrhizobium elkanii USDA 76 (assembly GCF_023278185.1). Lineage (NCBI taxonomy): Bacteria > Pseudomonadati > Pseudomonadota > Alphaproteobacteria > Hyphomicrobiales > Nitrobacteraceae > Bradyrhizobium > Bradyrhizobium elkanii. Next base: position 8,614,525 of record NZ_CP066356.1, read on the forward strand.
GTTCTGGGCCGACAGCCGCCAGCAATTGTCGGGCCTGTCGCTGGCGCTGATGGCGCTGCTGCTTGCGCTCGCGGTCAATGTCGGCGTCGGCACCATGGTGGAAAGTTTTAACCGCACCTTCCTGGTCTGGCTCGACGGCCGGCTCGCCGCCGACGTCTACATCAGCGCCGCCAGCGATCAGCAGGCAAAGGAGATCAAGGCCTGGCTGCGCGACCGGCCCGAGATTCAGGCAATCCTGCCCGGCGGCCGCGCCGACACCCAGCTCGGCGGCGCGCCGATCGAGGTGCTCGGCCTGCCCGACCACGCCACCTATCGCGACAACTGGCCGTTGCTCGAAAGCGCCGCGAATGCGTGGGTTCGGCTGCGGCCCGGCGACGCCTGCCTCGTCAGCGAGCAGCTGTCGCGACGGATGAAGCTGGCGATCGGCGATCGTATCGAGGTGCCCGCCCCCGGTGGCAACTGGCCGCTCGAGATCGTCGGCATCTATGCCGATTACGGCAACCCCAAGGGCCAGATCGCGGTCAACTTCGCCGCGCTGACGCGGCGCTTCCCGCAGACGCCAATGACGCGGATGGGCGTCCGCGTAGCGCCCGACAAGATCGCACCGCTGGTCACTGCGCTGCAGGAGACATTCGGGCTCGATGATCGCAACATCGCCGACCAGGCGCGGATGAAAATGGAATCGAAGCGGGTGTTCAACCGCACCTTCTCGGTAACCGCGGCGCTCAACGCCTTCACGCTCGGCGTCGCCGGCATCGCGCTTTTGACCAGCCTGCTCACGCTGGCCAATTCGCGGCTGCCGCAGCTGGCGCCGCTCTGGGCGATCGGCCTGACGCGGCGGCGGCTCGCCGCGCTCGAGCTGTTGAAGACCATGGCGGTCGCGCTGATCACTGCGCTGTTCGCGCTGCCGCTCGGCCTTCTGGTGGCGTGGTGCCTGCTTGCGATCGTCAACGTCAAGGCGTTCGGCTGGCGGCTGCCGTTCCACGTCTTCCCGCTGCAGCTGCTCGAGCTGCTCGCGGTGGCGCTGGCCGCTGCATTCTGTGCCGCGGCGCTTCCGGTCGTGAGGCTGGCCCGCATGCAGCCGGCCAGCCTGATCAGGATCTTTGTCAATGAGCGCTAGCGGCACCATCACCCGTCGCGCCTTTGCCGGCGGTGCGCTGGGGCTGGCGCTCGGCGGCAAGACGTTCGCGCAGGGCTTTGCCGGGCTCGGCGAGACGGCGGAAGGATTTGCCGCCGTCTCGCCGGGCAAGCCGTTCACCTTCCCCGCGGACCATGGTCCGCATCCGGAATTCCGGATCGAGTGGTGGTACGTGACCGCCAACCTGTCCGACACGAGCGGCGCGGCCTATGGCGCGCAATGGACGCTGTTCCGCCAGGCGATGAAAGCGGGCGGACCGGCCGAGGGCTGGGCCAATCAGCAGCTCTGGATGGGCCACGCCGCCGTGACCAGCACCGGCACGCACCGCTTCAGCGAGACCTTTGCCCGCGGCGGCGTCGGGCAGGCCGCTGTGGAAGCCACGCCGTTCCGCGCCTGGATCGACGCCTGGGAGTTGCGCGGGCGCGATGCGTTCGATGCGCAGCGTGTCGCGCCGCTCGAGCTCAAGGCCTCCGCCGCCGACTTCAGCACCGCGCTGCGGCTCGAAGCCGACCGCGCGCTGGTGCTGCAGGGCGACCACGGCTACAGCCGCAAGTCGGATCGCGGACAGGCCTCCTATTACTACAGCCAGCCGTTCTACAAGGCGTCCGGCCGCATCGTGATCGACGACAGACCGGTCGACGTCACGGGCATGGCCTGGATGGATCGCGAATGGAGCAGCCAGCCATTGGCGGCCGACCAGACCGGCTGGGACTGGTTCTCGCTGCATCTGCCCGGCGACGAGAAGCTGATGCTGTACCGGCTGCGCCAGAAGGACGGCCGCGAAAACCTGTTCGGCAACTGGATCATGCCGGACGGCCGCTCGGCCGAGATCGCCGCCGACGGCAACAGCATCGCGCCGCTCGCAACCACCGAGATCGACGGCCGCAAGCTGCCGACGTCATGGCGCGTCAGCCTGCCCGCACGCGGCCTTGCCATCGAGACCACGCCGCTCAATCCGAAGGCCTGGATGGGAACCAGCTTCCCCTACTGGGAAGGCCCGATCCGCTTTGCAGGCAGCCACGCCGGAATCGGCTATCTTGAGATGACCGGATACTAGGTCGCCGACGGAAGATTGGCGCCGCTCCGCATGTCACACCGGGCTTCGCTGTCCCGTCATGACATCGGGGCCAATGGAAAGAGGACACGCCTGACATGTACCACTACACCGCCATCGTCACCTGCCTTGCGGTCGCGCTGCACTTCTTCTTCGCGCTACAAGTCGCACGCGCCCGCGCGGTCTACGGGGTCAAGCTGCCGGCGATCACGGGCAATCCGGATTTCGAGCGCATCTACCGCATCCAGATGAACACGCTGGAATGGATGCCGATTTTCCTGCCGTCGCTCTGGCTGTTCGCGATCTATGTCGGCGATGCCGCGGCCGCGGCGGTCGGCGCGATCTGGGTGATCGGCCGCATCGTCTATTTCATCGGCTATCGCGAAGCGGTGGCGAAGCGCAGCCCCGGCTTCGCCATCCAGGCGCTGGCCTGCGTCATCCTCTGGGTCGGCGCGATCGGCGGCGCGGTGTGGCGGCTGGTCCACGCGTAACGCCGCCACATATTCCGCCGTCGTCCCGGCGAAGGCCGGGACGACACCGATGTTTGTTTCACCAGCCCCGCCTCACTTGGTCAGCGGGCAGCCGCTTTCCTTGGCAGTGAAGAAGGCCTGGTCGCCGGGCACCACGGCGATCTGCTTGTAATAGTCCCACGGCTTCTTCGACTCCGAGGGCTTCTTGACCTCGAACAGATAGAGGTCGTGCACCATGCGGCCGTTCGCGAGCACCTTGCCCTTGGCGAAGGCGTCATCGACCGGCAGCTCCTTCAGCTTGGCGGCAACCGCCTCGCTGTCCTTGGTGCCGGCGGCCTTCACCGCCTTCAAATAGCTCAGCGTCGCCGAATAGGTGCCGGCATGGATCATGCTCGGCATCCGGCTGGTGCGCTTGAAGAAGCGCTCGCTGAAAGCGCGCGAGGCATCGTCGTGGTCCCAGTAGAAGCCCTCGGTGAGCACGAGACCCTGCGCCGCCTCGAGCCCGAGACCGTGCACCTCCGACAGCGTCATCAACAGGCCGGCAAGCTTCTGGCCGCCGCGCACGATGCCGAACTCGGCCGCTTGCTTGATCGAGTTGGTGGTGTCGAGTCCGGCGTTGGCAAGCCCGATGATCTTGGCCTTCGAGCTCTGCGCCTGCAGCAGGAAGGACGAGAAGTCCGACGAATTGAGCGGCACGCGGACCGAGCCGACCACCTTGCCCTTCTTCGACACGACGATGTCGCTGGTGTCCTTTTCCAGCGCGTAGCCGAAGGCGTAGTCGGCGGTCAGGAAGAACCAGGTGTCGCCACCCGCCTCCGTCAGCGCGCCGCCGGTCCCGACGGCGAGCGCGCGGGTGTCATAGGCCCAGTGGAAGCTGTAGGGCGTGCAGGCATCGCCCGTGATGCGCGAGGTCGCCGCGCCAACCACGATGTCGATCTTCTTCTTTTCCTTCGACAGCTCCTGCACCGCGAGCGCGACCGACGACGTCGTGAGCTCGGTGATCATGTCGACGTTCTCGACCTCGTACCAGCGCCGCGCGATCGCGGTCGCAAGGTCCGGCTTGTTCTGATGGTCGGCGGTAACGATCTCGATCTTCTGTCCCAGCACCTCGCCGCCGAAATCCTCGACCGCCATCCGCGCGGCTTCAAGCGAATATTTGCCGCCGTAGTCGGCATAGACGCCGGACTGATCGTTCAGGATGCCGATCTTGACGCCCTGGGCCATCGCCGGCGCCGCAAGCATCAGGCTGCAAGCCGCGACCGCGGCCAAAAATCCGGACTTCATTTCATGCTCTCCCAGCAGTTTCTATCAGGAAAATCGGCGCGACATTATTTTATAACCCCACGCCTGCCCATCGATTTCCGCTCAGCCAAAAGTATGGGCTGCGTCGACAGCACTTGCTACTTTCCCGTCACCCCGCCACAGTTGCCTTGGGCTCCGCGGGCTTGCCCTCGTTCTTTCCCTCCGCGAGGTTGCGCACCACCATGTAGAAGATCGGCGTGAAGACCAGGCCGAACAGGGTGACGCCGAGCATGCCGAAGAACACGGCAACGCCGACCGCCTGCCGCATCTCCGAGCCCGAACCGGTCGACACCACCAGCGGCAGCACGCCGAGGATGAAGGCGAACGAGGTCATCAGGATCGGCCGCAGACGGAGCCGGCAGGCCTCGATCACCGCGTCCAGCCGCGATCGGCCCTCGAGCTCGATGTCGCGCGCGAACTCGACGATCAGGATCGCGTTCTTGGCGGCCAGCCCCACCAGCACCACGAAGCCGATCTGGGTCAGGATGTTGACGTCCTGGCCCATGATGCGCACGCCGATCGTGGCCGCGAACAGGCACATCGGCACGATCAGGATCACCGCGAACGGCAAGGTCCAGCTGCCATATTGCGCGGCCAGCACCAGATAGACGAACAGCACGCAGATCGGGAACACGTAGAGGCCGGCATTGGCGCCGGTGACCTGCTGGTAGGACAGGTCGGTCCACTCGAAGGAAAAGCCGCTCGGCAATGTCTGGTCGGCGAGCTGCTTGATGGTGTTGAGCGCCGTCGTCGAGCTCACGCCCGGTGCCGGTTCACCCTGCAGTTCGGACGCCGAGTACAGATTGTAGCGCGCGACGCGGTCGGGTCCCGAGACGTCCTTGAAGTCCACGATGCTGCCGAGCATCACCATGTCGCCGGCGACGTTGCGGGTGCGCAGCCTTGCGAGATCGGGGCTGTCTTTCCGGAACGGCAGATCGGCTTGCGCGGTAACGTGATAGGTGCGGCCGAACAGGTTGAAGTCGTTGACATAGGTCGAACCAAAATAGGTCTGGATCGTGTCATTGATGTTGGCGATCGGCACCCCAAGCTTCTGCGCTTTGACGCGATCAATGTCGACGAACAGCTGCGGCGTGTTCGCGGTGAACGGCGAGAACACCGACGTGAGAGACGGCGACTTGCGCGCGGCTGTCACCAGTTCATCGGTCGCGGAAGCCAGCAGTTCGGGTCCGCGTCCCTGGCGATCCTGGACACGGATGGTGAAGCCACCACCGGTGCCGATACCGGGCACGGCCGGCGGCGGAATGACGATGATGAAGGCGCCCTGGATCACCGACAGACGCTTGCGCAATTCGGCCGTGATCGCGTTCGCCGTCAGCCCCTTCTTCAGGCGCGCCTCCGGCTCGTCGAATACCGGAAACAGCGCCGCGGCGTTGCCCTGCTGCGTGCGCGTCGCACCGGAGAAGCCGGCGAAAGCCGCGACGCGAACGATGCCCGGCGTATCCAGCGCAATCCGCTCGATCTCGCGCACAACAGCGGTGGTCCGCGCCAGCGACGCGGCGCCCGGCAGCTGCGCCGAGATGATGACGTAGCCGCGATCCTGCGCCGGAATGAAGCCCTGCGAGGTGGTCGCGAGCAGCCAGCCGGCGCTGCCGATCAGCACGAGGTAGAGCGCAAGCATCACCACCGTATGCCGGATCACGAAGTCGGCCACCGATGCATAGCCGTGCGCGAGCCGGTCGAACACGCGGTTGAACAGCGCGGTGAAACTATCCCAGCCGCGCGCGATGATGTTCCAGCGCGCCGGCGGGCGTTTCTCCTCATGCGGCACCAGGATCTGCGAGGCCAGCGCCGGCGACAGCGTCAGCGAGCAGAAGCAGGAGATCGCGGTCGCGACCGCGATCGTCACCGCGAATTGCTGGAAGAACTGCCCGGAAATGCCGCCGAGGAAGGCGGTCGGCACGAACACCGCGCACAGCACGAGCGCGATCGAGACCAGCGCGCCGCCGACCTCCTCCATGGTCTTGAGCGCAGCGTCGCGCCTGCTCATGCCGTGCTCGAGATGTCGCTCGACATTCTCGACCACCACGATGGCGTCGTCGACCACGATGCCGACCGCGAGCACCAGGCCGAACAGCGTCAGATTGTTGATCGAGAAGCCGAGCGCGGCCATCACCGCGAAGGTGCCGACCAGCGACACCGGGATCGCGATGATCGGGATGATCGCGGGCCGCCATCCCTGCAGGAACACCAGCACCACGATGACGACGAGCGCCATCGCCTCGTAGATCGTCTTGATCAGCTCGTGGACCGACTGGGCGATGAATTCGGTCGGGTTGTAGCCGATATTGTAGTCGAGCCCCTTCGGGAAACTCGCCTTCATCCGCTCCATCGTGTCGGAGATGCTCTTGGCGGTGGCGAGCGCGTTCGATCCGGGCCGTTGCGTCACCAGCAGCGCGACGGCGGATTTGCGCAGCAGGAAGCTGTTGGTGGCGTAGGACAGCGCGCCGAGCTCGACGCGGGCGACGTCGCGCAGACGTACCGTGCGGCCGTCGGAGCCGGCCTTCACCACGATGTCCTCGAACTGCCTGATGTCCTTGAGGCGGCCGGTGAAGACGAGGTTCGGCTGGAATGCGCGATCGGCGATCGGCGGCTCGGCGATCTGTCCCCCGGCGATCTGCAGGTTCTGCGCCCGGATCGCCGCCAGCACCTCGGTCGAGGTCAGACCGAGATTGGCGATCCGGTCGGGATCGAGCCACAGCCGCATCGAGTAATCGCGCGCGCCGAACATCTGGATGTCGCCGACGCCATCGAGCCGCAACAGCTGGTCGCGGACCTGCAGCAGCGCGTAGTTGGAGATGTAGAGCTGGTCGAACGTGTCGTCGGGCGACAGCATGAACACGACCATCAGGATGTCGGGCGAGTTCTTGCGCGTGGTCACGCCGTTGCGCTGCACCTCTTCGGGCAGCCGCGGCTGCGCGATCGCGACGCGGTTCTGCACCAGCACCTGAGCCTTGTCGAGGTCGGTGCCGAGCTTGAAGGTCGCGGTGATGGTGAGCTGGCCGTTCGACGTCGCCTGGCTGTAGAGATACAGCATGTCCTCGACGCCGTTGATCTCCTGCTCGATCGGAGCGGCGACAGTGTCGGACACGGTTTGCGCCGAGGCGCCCGGATATTGCGTGGTGACGACGACGGTCGGCGGCACCACTTGCGGATATTCCGAGACCGGCAGCGTCGGATAGGCGATCGCGCCGACGATCAGCAGCACGATCGACAGCACCATCGCGAGGATGGGCTGGTTGATGGAGAGCCTGCCGAGATTCATGGTTTGGCACCTGCGGCGGGCTTGTCGGCGGCCGCGGGCTTGTCGCCTGCCGCAGGCTTGGAATCCGCCGGAGCCTGCGCCATTTTCGGCGTCACCTTGGCGCCGACGCGGGCGCGCTGCAGGCCGTCGACGATCACGTGATCCTCCGCCTTGAGGCCTTCGCGGACGACGCGCAGGCCATCGTCGAGCGGCCCGAGCGTGACTGCCCTTGCTTCCACCGTGTTGTCGTCCTTGACCACGAACACGATCTTGCGCGACTGGTCGGTGGCAACCGCGCTGTCCGGGATCAGCAGCGCCTCATAGGGAGAGGAGCCGATGATTCGGACGCGGCCGAACTGGCCGGGCAGGACCGACAGATCCTTGTTCGGAACGACCGCGCGGCTGCGCAGCGTCGCGGTCGAGACGTCGAGCCGGTTGTCGAGGAAGTCCATCTTGCCCTCATGCGAGGGCTTGGTTTCGCCGGTCAACGCGATCTGCACCGGGTTCGCCGTGTCGCGCGAGCTCGGCCGCCTGCCTTCGAACCACAGCTTGCTGTTGCGCTGATAGGTCGCCTCGTCGACGTCGAAATAGATGTAGATCGGATCGAGCGACACGATCGAGGTAAGCAGCGTCGCGCCACCCTCGCTGCCCTGCACCAGATTGCCCGGAGTGACCAGATGCCGGCTGACGCGGCCGGTGATCGGCGCCAGCACATGGGTGAATTCGACATTGAGCTGCGCGGCCTTCAGGGTGCCTTCGGCCTGCGTCTCGGCCGCGCGCGCCGCCTGCAACGCCTGGCGGCGCTGGTCGACGACCTGCTCGGAGACCGCGCTGGTCTGCACGAGGTTCAGCCCGCGCTCGAGATCGCGCTTGGCAAGCTCGCCCTTGGCCCGTGCGTCGGCGAGCTGGCCCTCGGCCTGCAGCACGACCGCCTCGAACGGCCGCGGATCGATGATGTAGAGCAGATCGCCGGCGTGGACGATCGCACCGTCCTTGAACTCGACGCTGTTGACGAAGCCGCCGACACGGGCGCGGACCTGGACCTCCTCGATCGCCTCGAAGCGGCCGGTGAACTCGTCCCAGTCGGTGACCGTGCGCTTGACCGGCTGCGCGACGGTCACGGGCGGCGGCGGAGGCGCGGCCTGCGATTGCGCGCTCTTGTTGTCGCAGCCGCCGAGCGCCAGCGCCGCCAGCAGCCCGATCGGCGCAAGGGCGAGCCAAGGCCTGAGCGACAGGCCGCGTGAGGCATGGCGGCGAAGCAAATGACGCTCGACGCCGGCCATCGGAGCCGCACGCCCCGTTCTGTCAATCGAACTCAATTCCCTCTCCCCCAGGATCAGTGCAGGGCTACGAAAGTCGCAATTAAACTTGCGGTGATTCAACGCGGATGGACCACCGCAATGTCGCGGCAGCGGACGTCACAGATGTAGCCGCTCCCCAGTCTGTTCAAGATGGCCGCCGGATCAAGCAAATAGTTGCGCAATCTGAAAGCCTTACGACGTGATCGCGAAGCCGTGACGACGGGAAGGGACAGATTCACTGGCCTTTCGGGTGAGAAGAGATCACAGAAGGCGCGTCGGGAATCAATCACAAGGCGAATCGCCGACACATATTCGTCACACAACGCCAACTCGGTCTGCGGCGCAGAAACCACCGGGGGTCGCACAAGATCAAAAATGGTCGAATTCCGATACTCTACCTCCCGCTGCATGGCCGAATCGTGGTTAACGACGCGGTGTCACGCGGACACACATTGACACTCGGAAACATCGACAATACGGTCGTGGTTGCCAACCGGTAAATTTTCTTGGCCGCCGCGCTTTTCTCGAACATTCATTGGGCTTTTCTCGCGGCGAGTGTGAGTGGAAGCGATTACGTAATGGCAGGCGTATTTGAACTTGCTGATGTCGGGACTCCGCAACCGTCGCGGTGTCCGCATATTGCGAGCGGACCGGCGCGATCTCGGGTCGCGAGTGGTCAACCTCAACGTGTGAACCGCTTCACACGTCGTCGTCCCCAACAATTGTAGTTATTGATCGGCTTTCACGCCGATCGCGGGAGTGCTCATGACGACCATACCTGCCTATACAATCGGTGGTTTAACACGCCCCGAGCTTCATCTCGATCCGAGCGGCAATATCATTCTGGATCCGGCCGCGCAGGCGTTCGTCAATACCTATGGCCTGCAATATCTTTACCTGGGCTGTCCTCCCGGCACACCGTGGCCGCCGGTGCCCGGCTTCCTGTCGCCTCCGACCGACGCCAATTCCGGCGCCAACACGGTCGTTGAGGGCGCCGCAGCCAACACATCGGTCGGCATCACCGCGCAATCCACCAGCCTGATCGGTCTTCCGGTCACCTATTCGCTGGTGTCCGATTCCTCGCATGGCGGCTTCAAGGTCGATCCGAATACCGGCGTGGTGTCGATTGCCGATCCCTCCAAGGTCGATTTCGAGAGCTCCGGCGGCAGCTACGTCGTCAATGTGCAGGCGACCGACGGTATCTTCGTCTCGTCGCAGAGCTTCACGATCGCGGTCAGCAACGCGCCGCCCTCGACGCCGACCGACGGCAACGCCACCGCCAACGCAGTCAACGAGGGCGCTGCGGTCAACACCTCGGTCGGCATCACCGCGTCGTCGGCCGACGTCAACGGCCCCGGCGTCACCTACTCGCTGACATCGGATTCCTCCCATGGCGGCTTCAAGATCGATCCCAATACCGGCATCGTCACCGTCGCCGATTCCACCAAGATCGACTTCGAGACCGCGCCGGGTCACGCCTACACCATCACGGTCCAGGCCAGCGACGGCCATGGCGGCGTCAGTTCGCAGAGCTTCACGATCAACGTCAACGACGTCGCGATCAGCGCGCCGGTCGACGTCAACGCCGCCGCCAACAGCGTCGTCGAAGGCGCAGCCGTCAACACGCTGGTCGGCATCACCGCCTCCGCGGTCGATCCGAACGGCCCCGCAACCACCATCTATTCGCTGACCGGCGACACCTCAGGCGGCGGCTTCACCATCAATGCCACGACGGGCGTCGTCACCGTCGCCGATCCGAACAAGCTCGATTACGAGAGCGCACCCGGCCACGCCTACACCATCACCGTCCAGGCCACCAGCGGCGCGACCTCGACGACGCAAACCTTCACGATCGGCGTGACCGACGCTCCGCCGTCGGCGCCCACCGACTCTGACGCCGCGATCAACACAGTGGTCGAAGGCGCCGCCATCGGCACCGCCGTCGGCATCACCGCGCACGCCACCGACATCAATGGCGGCACCGTGACCTATTCGCTGGTCGGCGATGCCCACGGCCTCACCATCAACGCCGCGACCGGCGTCATCACCGTCGCCGATCCCACCAAGATCGATTTCGAAACCGCCCCCGGCCACGCCTACACCATCACCGCACAGGCCAGCGACGGCACGCAGACCAGCACGCAGACCTTCACCGTCAACGTCACCGACGTTGCGCCGTCGGCTCCGGTCGACAACAATGCTGCCGCCAATACCGTCGTCGAAGGCGCGGCCGTCGGCACCACGGTCGGCGTCACCGCATCCTCGACCGACATCAACGGCCCGGGGGTGACCTATTCGCTGACCGGCGACAGCTCCGGCGGCGGCTTCACCATCAACGCGACAACGGGCGTCATCACCGTCGCGGACCCGAGCAAGCTCGATTACGAAAGCGCGCCCGGCCACGCCTATACCGTCACCGCGCAGGCCAGCGACGGCACCCTTGCGACCTCGCAGACCTTCACCATCGCCGTCACCGAAGCTCCGCCCTCGGTTCCGGTCGACAGCGACGCCGGCGCCAATGCGATCGCCGAAGGCGCGGCCAACGGCTCGACCGTCGGCGTCACGGCGTCGTCGATCGACGTCAATGGCCCGCCGGTGACCTATGCGCTGATCGGCGACACCTCCGGCGGCGGCTTCACCATCAACGCGACAACGGGCGTCATCACCGTCGCGGATAGCACCAAGCTCGATTACGAGAGCGCGCCGGGCCACGCCTACATCGTCACCGCGCAGGCCAGCGACGGCACGACGGCGAGCTCGCAGACCTTCACCATCGCCGTCACCGACGTCGCGCCGTCGGCCCCGGTCGATGCCGACGCCGGCGCCAACCGCGTTGCGGTCAACGCGCCGGTCGGCGCGGGAACCGGCGTCACGGCATCCTCGACCGACGTCAACGGCCCCGCGGTGACCTATTCGCTGGTCGGCGACACCTCAGGCGGCGGCTTCACCATCAATGCGACCACCGGCAAGATCACGGTCGCCGATCCCAGCAAGATCAACATTGCCGACCCGTCCTATGACGTCACAGTCGATGCAAGCGACGGCACCCTGCACAGCCAGCAGACCTTCACCATCGCCGTGGTGGTCGACCAGGCGCCGGTCGTCACCGCTGGCCACACGCTGAACTATACCGAGAACCAGGCCGCGACCGTGATCGATTCGGCGATCACCGTCACCGACGGCGACGACGCCAATCTGGTGTCCGCGACGGTGCAGATCACCGGCAACTATGCCAGCGGCCAGGATGTCCTCGGCTTTACCAACCAGAACGGCATCACCGGCTCGTTCGATGCCGCAACCGGAACGCTGACGCTGACCGGCTCCTCCAGCGTCGCGAACTACCAGGCCGCGCTGGCGTCGGTGACTTACATCAACACCAGCGACAATCCGTCCGGGCTGGCGCGCACCGTCACCATCACGACCAATGACGGCACGCTCGACAGCTCACCGGTCACCGACACCATCAACGTCACCCCGGTCAACGACCCGCCCGTCGTCACCGCCGGTCACACCCTCAACTACACCGAGAACCAGGCCGCGACCGCGTTCGACCCGGCGATCATCGTGTCCGACGTCGACAACACTACGCTGACCGGCGCGACGGTGCAGATCACCGGTAACTACGCCAACGGTCAGGACGTCCTCGCCTTTACGTCCCAGAACGGCATCACCGGCTCGTTCAATGCGGGAACCGGCGTGCTGACGCTGACAGGCACCGCCAGCGTCGCCGATTATCAGGCGTCGCTCGCCTCGGTGACCTATCAGAACACCAGCGACAACCCGTCGGGTCTGGCGCGCACCGTCACGATCATCGCAAACGACGGCACGGCGACCTCCACGCCGGTCACCGGCACCATCAACGTCACGCCGGTCAACGATCCGCCGGTCACGACCGCCGGCGGCACGCTGAACTACACCGAAAACCAGGCTGCGACCGTGATCGACGCGTCGGTCAACGTGACCGACATCGACAGCGCCAACCTGACCGGCGCGACGGTGCAGATCACCGGCGGCTTCGCCGCCGGCCAGGACGTGCTGGGCTTCGCAGGCCAGATCGGCATCTCGGGATCGTACAATTCCGCGACCGGCGTGCTGACGCTGACCGGCTCCTCCAGCGTCGCCAACTACAAGGCCGCGCTCGATTCCATCACCTATTTCAACTCGAGCGACAATCCGTCCGGCGCGGATCGCACCGTCAGCTTTACGGTCACCGACGGCACTGACAGCAGCAACACCTCGACCTCGACCATCCATGTCACGCCGGTCAACGATGCGCCGGTCGTGAGCTTCGGTGCCATCACCGGCTTCTCCGAGCCGCCGAACGGCACGCCGGCCGCCAACTCGACGCCGGTCACGATCACGCCGAACCTGACGATCACGGACGCCGAAGGCAACAACCTGACCGATGCGACCTTCGTGCTGAACAATCTGAAGCCGTCGGATGCGCTGTCGATCGCAGGCCACGCCGGCAACAGCGGCGATATCGGCGGCATCCACTTCGAGATCACGAGCACCGCGGGCACCGAGACGATCAGTTTCACCGGTACCGACACACTCGCGCACTACAATGCGGCGCTGGACCTGATCCAGTTCAACAACACCAGCGAAAACCCCGATACCACCGCGCGTTCCTACACCCTGACCGTGCACGATGACGGTGGCACCGCGAATGGCGGCAGCAACACCGGGTCGGGATCGACGACGGGAAGCGTCACTGCCGTGGACGACGGGCCCACCGCGTCGGTGCCGGCGGACAATTCGATCGGCACGGCGTTCTCGCACACCAACTTCGCGATTTCAGGGCTTTCGGTCGCCGACATCGATGCCGCGAGCGGCAACGTCACGGCGACGATTGCCTCAAGCCATGCGAACCTGACCTTCAATACCGCCGGGCTCGCCAGCTTCACCAACAACAGCAGCCACACAGTGACGCTGACCGGCACCGTCGCGCAGGTCAACACCGCGCTCGCCACGCTGACCTACAACAGCGACGACGGCTTCACCGGCTCGGACACCGTCACGCTCAACATCAACGACAACGGCAATACCGGCACCGGCGGGCCGCTCACGTCGGGCGCCCAGACCTTCCATGTCGGCGTCGTCCCGCAGGTGTTCTACATCGACAACTCGCCCACGGCGCTCGCCAACAGCGCCAATCTCGGCACCGCGGCCGATCCATACACCTCGATCGCCGCCTACAACGCGGCCAATCCGGCGGGCTCGGGCGACTATGTCGTGCTGAGGTCCGGCACCTATACCGAGGCCAACGGCATCAATCTCGCCAACGGCGTCAACCTGGTCGGCGGCAGCCACAGCCTGACCTTCACCAATCCGGTGACCGGCGCCGTGGTGACCGCGAACACCGCGACCGGCACCGATCCCGTGATCCAGGTAACCGGCGCCGACAACGGCATCGACCTGCTCGGCACGTCGGGCCACAGCATCAGCGGTGTCAGCATCGATACCTCGGCCTCGACCGGCATGGGCATCAGCGACGACGGCTTCAATGTCGGCACCGTCACGATGTCCGACATCGTGATCAAGACCGCCAGCGGCAGCGGCATGAGCTTCACCCATGGCGGCACGATCGTCGTCACCGGCAGCAACAACACCATCACGTCGACGACCGGCACTGCCCTCGATGTCGAGCACACCAACATCGGCGCGGGCAATCTCACCTTCAAGAGCATTTCGTCGACCGGCTCGTCGGGCAACGCCGGCATCATCCTCGACACGACGGGAGCGGCCGGCGGGCTCACGGTCACCGGCACGGGAACCGCCGGCTCCGGCGGCACCATCAACAACAAGACCGGGGCTGACATCCTGAGCGGCACCGACGCCGGTGGGCAGACGACGTCAGGCACCGGCGGAACCGGCATCTACCTGCACAACACCTCGAACGTGTCGCTGAGCGACATGACGCTGCATGACTTCAGCAACTTCGCGATCTACGGCAACAACGTCACCGGATTCACGTTCGCGGACGGAACCATCAGCGGCGTCAACGGCACCACCAATGCCGGTGACCGCGAGGAAAGCAGCATCCGGTTCGACAATCTGCTCGGCACCGCCTCGATCACCGGATCCGGCATCTCCGGCGGATACAATCAGAACATCGATCTCTACAACACCAGCGGCACGCTGAACCGCTTGACGATGGACAACGACACGTTCGGCCTGATCAATGCCATCGGCGGCAATGACAATGTCCGCGCGCAGGTTTACAATTCCGCGACCGCCAACTACACGCTGACGAACAGCACGTTCGCCGGCACGCGCGCCGACTTCATCGCGATGACCGCCAACAACAATGCGTCGATGGACGCCGTTGTTCGGGGCAACACGTTCCACAACGGACAGGCCATCATTCCCGGCGGCGGCACCGCGGTCGACATCAGGAGCGGATCCGGCGGTCTCGTCTCTGCCGCGACCACCACGTTCGATATCTCGCACAACACCCTGACCGACGGCGGCGCTAACGCCTTCGACACGGTCGGCATCTTCGTGGCGAAGGGCCAGGACAACGGCACCATGTCCGGCACCATCGCCAGCAACGTTATCGGCCCGGCGAAGGTGGGATCCAACTCCGACGGCATCTTCGTCCGCGACGCCGGCGCCGGCAGCCTGACGACGCTGATCCAGAACAACACCATCACCGGGGTCGGCAACAACGGCATCCATCTCCAGAACAACGACGGCAGCTCGACCCTGAACGCCACGCTTTACGGCAACTCGGTGTCGTCTCCGACCTCCGCCAATCCGTTTGCCGCAATGCTTGTCGACAACGGCGCGACGGCGACCGACACCAGCACGACGAATGTCGTCATCGGCATGGGCGCAGGCGGCACGGGCAGCAAGAACACGCTGAACCACAACGCCAGCTATGCCACCGACGTCGAGCTGAGCAACTTCAACGCCAACACCCATCTGAACCTCTCGCGGAACGGTTCGGCATCGGGCACCGCTGCGGGCGTGATCACCGACGACAACACCAGCGGCACGGGCGCCATCACCGTCGACACCACGGGCGGCGTCGGCACGACGACGCTGGTCAACACGCTGCCGACGCTTCCCGCGGTGGTCGCGCCACTGCTCGCCGAAGCGGGCGGCGTTCAGGTGTCGACTCCGGGCACAGGCGAGATGCACCTGACGCAGGCTGAGCTCAACTCGGTAGTGTC
Organism: Bradyrhizobium elkanii USDA 76; assembly: GCF_023278185.1. NCBI lineage: Bacteria > Pseudomonadati > Pseudomonadota > Alphaproteobacteria > Hyphomicrobiales > Nitrobacteraceae > Bradyrhizobium > Bradyrhizobium elkanii. The sequence continues at coordinate 8,630,230 of NZ_CP066356.1, forward strand.
GGCGGCGATTGCGCAGTGGGCGAGTGCGGGCGCCAGCGCGACGCAGCTCGCTCTCCTGCATGCGACGACTTTCAGCGTCGTCGACCTCGCCGGCCAGATTGTCGGTCAGGAAGGTGCCGGGCATATCACGATCGATACCGATGCGGCCGGCCATGGCTGGTTCATCGACCCGACGCCATCGGACAATTTCGAGTTCGCGCACGCCGTCAATGCCGCCGGCACCGATCTCTTGACCGACCCGTCGACGGCCGCGGCAGGCCATCTCGATCTGCTGACCACCGTCGTGCATGAATTGGGCCACGTTCTCGGCCTTCCCGACACCGTCTCGCCGTCCGATGCCAACAGTCTGATGTATATCGGCCTCGCCGATGGCGAGCGGCGGTTGCCAACGGCTACGGATGTCGCTCAATCCAACCTGGCATTGCAGAAGGCCATGCCGACGCAAGGCTCCGTAGCCTCGCAGACGACCAATACGTCGACGGTCAACCTGACCAACCGCGACAGCTTCGACTTCTCGTCATCGACCCAGACGCAATCGCAGACCAACACAAGCCATGTGGACCTGACCAACCAGACCTTGTCCGATCTGTTCAGCGGGCATGCCAATGCCGCCACGCCATGGTGGGTTGGCCACGAGACGATTTTCGCCGCCATGGGCGGCACGCCGACCGATCATCTCCAAACCCATCACGATCTGGTTGTTTGATCGAACGTTGCGACGGCCCTACCACCGCCTGCCGAATCGATCCGGCAGGCGTTGTTGATTTGGTGAGACCGCATTCGTGTCGACCCTGGTGGCGAAGGTCCACGCCATTACAACGACATTTATGCGTCACGCCCTTCGAAAAAATTCACGAAAGCCAGACAATCGTTGAGGTTGCACTTGGTACAAAACACGCTATCGTGCATTTCGTTATCGCATGACAGCATTTGCCTTGCATTTTCATTAACTGAGTCACTGACAAGACGGATCGTCTGGGCGGAGGATCGATGTCTCAACCATATCTCTCGGAAATCAGGATGATGTCGTTCGGCTACCCGCCCAAGGGCTGGGCGCTCTGCAACGGTCAGTTGCTGCCTATCAATCAGAACCAGGCATTGTTCTCGCTGTTTGGTACGACCTATGGCGGGAATGGCACGACGAATTTCGCGCTGCCCAATCTGCAGGGAAAAGTGCCGCTGCATATGGGTCAGGGCTTCACGCAGGGGCAGACCGGCGGCGAGACGTCCCACACGCTGACAATCTCCGAGATGCCGCAGCACCCGCACACATTTCAGGGCACGACCAACAATGCCGACAACGCCGTGCTCACCGGCAATCTGATGGCGACGTCAGCCAATCTCTATACGGCCGCGAACAATCTGACGACGCTGGACCCGAGCACCGTCGCCAATGCCGGAGGTTCGCAGCCTCACGAGAACATGCAGCCCTATCTCACGGTCAACTTCTGCATCGCTTTGCAGGGCATCTTCCCCTCCCGGAATTGAAGGACGCGCGCCATGGGCGAGCCATATGTTGGCGAGATACGCATGTTCGGCGGCAATTTTGCGCCGAACGGCTGGATGTTCTGCCAGGGACAAATCCTGGCGATCTCCCAGTACGACGTTTTGTTTAACCTGATCGGTACCACGTATGGCGGCGACGGCCAGTCGACGTTCGCTCTGCCGAACCTGCAGGGACGCCTGCCCATGCACCAGGGCAGCAGCTTCGTCATGGGGCAGAGCGCCGGCGTCGAGCAAGTGACGCTGACCACCCAGCAACTGCCCATCCACTCCCACCCGATGGCGGCATCCCTGAACAACGCGACCGGCAGCACGGTGACGGGCAACGTCGTCGGCGCCGTGGGTGCTACGCAGATTTACCGCGAGGTCCCGGCAGGTTCGGCGATGGCGAACCAGGCCTGCACATCCGTCGGCGGCAACCAGCCGCACGACAACATGCAACCTTACCTCTGCGTCAGCTTCATCATTTCAATGTTCGGCGTTTACCCGAGCCAAACCTAGTACCCACTTTTCTTGGAACGTGAGTCGTGATTCAAGGTCGGGATGATACCCGAAGCAAGAGAAGTCCACCTTTCGAGGAAAGATCGCAAGGTGCTTGAGGCGTGCTGTCGCTCACCGGTGACGTTGCAGCGCGATTTGAAGCGGGCGCGGATAGTTCTGTTGGCGGCGGATGGGCGCAGCACCCGGTCGATCGCCAAGGAAGTTGGGGTCCAGCCGCGGATTGTCAGCCTTTGGCGGCATCGCTATGCCGACCATGGCCTTGAAGGGCTGCAAGACAAGCCGCGGCCTGGCAAGCAGCCGATCTATACGAAGACGACCGACAAGCGGATTCTGAAGCTGCTGGATAAGCCGCCACCGCAAGGGTTTGCGCGCTGGACCGGCCCCCTGCTGGCCGAGGCGCTGGGCGATGTCGATGTCCAATATGTCTGGCGGTTCCTGCGCAGCCACAAGATTGACCTGGTGGCTCGCAAGTCCTGGTGCGAGAGCAACGACCCGAACTTTACGGCCAAAGCCGCCGATGTTGTCGGCCTCTATGTCGCGCCGCCGGCGAAGGCCATTGTGCTGTGCGTGGACGAGAAGCCCTCGATCCAGGCTTTGGAGCGAGCGCAGGGTTATCTGAAGTTGCCCAATGGCCGCGCCTTGACCGGCCAAAGCCACGATTACAAGCGGCATGGCACCACAACATTGTTTGCGGCGCTCGAAGTCGCCACCGGAAAGATCATCGCGACCCATTCAAAACGCCGGCGCCGCGTCGAGTTTCTCGATTTCATGAACAGCGTCACCGCGGCTTTTCCGAACCGCAAGCTTCACGTCATCCTCGACAACCTCAACACCCATAAAAAGAACGAGGACTGGCTCAAGGCCCACCCCAACGTGCAATTTCATTTCACGCCGACAAGTGCGTCATGGCTCAATCAGGTCGAAGTATGGTTTTCCATCTTGCAGGGGCAGTCGCTCAGCGGCACCTCCTTCACGAGCCTCAAGCAGCTTCAGGAACACATCGATGCCTACGTCAACGCATACAACGACAGAGCCGAGCCCTTCGTCTGGACCAAGAAAAAGGTCCGTCAACGCCGTTTCAAAGGCCGCCGTATCACTCAGCTCTGATTCCGGGTACTAGGACGGGACCATGTCTGACCAATTCCTGGCCGAGATCCGTATTTTTCCGTTCAACTTCGCCCCCGTCGGGTGGGCCCTCTGCAACGGCCAGCTCATGCCGATCTCGCAGAACACCGCGCTGTTCTCCCTGCTCGGCACCACCTATGGCGGTGACGGCAAGAGCACCTTTGCGTTGCCCGACCTGCAAGGCAGCTCGCCGATGCAACCGGGGCAAAGCTCGTTTGGCACCTTGTATGGTCTCGGACAGTCCGGCGGCACGACGACGGTGACGCTGCTGCAATCCGAAATGCCCCTGCACAACCACGGGGTTCAGGGCAACATCAATCCGTCGAACCTCGCCACGCCCAGTCCGGTGCGGTCGCTTGCACGCGCAAACCCGGGGCAAGCCTACACGGCGACGTTGACCAACATTTCGCCGTTTTCGGCCATCAGTTCGATTATGCCGATCGGCGGCAGCCAGCCCCATAATAATATGATGCCCTATCTCACCCTGAGTTTCTGCATCGCATTGCAAGGCATTTTCCCGCAGCGGCCATGACGGATGGTTTGCGCACGGCTATTGTTCCCGCGGCGTCTGGGTGGACACGCGCCGCGGATGCCGGCCTGACGTTTCGCCGTATTGCGGACAGCGATTTAGCCTTCCTTGCGCGGCTCTATGCCTCGACCCGAACCGACGAACTGGCTGTGACGCCGTGGAGCGCCGAACAGAAGGCTGCTTTCCTGGCGATGCAGTTCCAGGCCCAGCATAGGCACTACCAGCAGTATTATCCGACGGCTGACTGGCTGGTGACGATGCGCGGCGGCGAGGATATCGGTCGTCTCTATGTCGACCGCTGGCCGGGCGAGCATTGCGTCATCGATATCGCCTTCCTGCCCGAACATCGCGGATCGGGTCTCGGCGGCGCGCTGATGCGCGACGTGCTCGACGAGGCCGCCCGCGCCGGCAAGGCCGTCTCGATCCACGTGGAGAAATTCAATCCCGCGATGCGGCTCTACCGGCGGCTCGGCTTCATCACCGAGGAAGACAAGGGCGTCTACGACCTGATGCGCTGGCGGGCGGCGGGAGCTTCCGACCGTCAGGTGAAGACCGCCTGATAGCCATTGCCATCCGCGAGCGGACCGACCGGCACCAAAAAGATGTCCATCATGCCCAGCGCCGGATGCCGCACCGGATAGATCGCCTGCGGCAGCCACGCGCCCTTCGGGCCCGTGAACAACAGCGAGAACGCACCGCCCGGCCGACCGCTGTTGCCCGCGGGCTCGACCTTGGCGAGCTTCAGAGCGACGACGCGATCCCTCTCCGCCTGCATCTCGAACTCCGCATCCTGATGCGGCGTGAAATCGTCAATGTGCAGTTTGGCGAGATCGACGGTGGATGTCATGCGCACGTCCCTGTTGCTTTCGAGGTGTAACACACGCCGAGATGTTGCCGTCAAGATTTCTGCCGGTCATCCGATTCGACCTGAAGCTTTCACCGTCATTCCGGGGCGCCCTCTGCTTCCAGGGGGAGGCAAGTAAACGCAAGACTCGGATGCAGCGCGCCGCGAGGATGCGGATGTATGACTCACGCGGGCGCCACATATTCGATGTCGTCCCGGGCAAGCCAACGGGTCGGCGCGAAGCGCCGCCCGATGACAGGCTCCGCGCGACCCCGGACCCATAACCACCGATGCCAATTGTTTAGCCAGCGCTCGGGCCACAGCTCACTTCAACAACGCAACCCTGTGGTTATGGGTCCCTGCTTTGGCAGGGACGACACCGGAATGGGCGACGCGACCGTATCAAACCACCGGCAGGACCCTGATGACGGCTCCGATTTCCTCCGCTAACCTCGCCGCAAAGGGCCGCCAGCAAGGCGGACCGTGTTGAGGGAGGACAGGCGCGTGCATCGAGGCCGTGTCGTATTCGGCGCCATGGACGAGGTCGTGTTCGGGCGGCCCGCGCGTGAGGCCATCGTCGAGCAGCTGGACCGGCTGGGCGCCGAGCGCGCCTTTCTGATGGTGTCGGGCACGCTGAACCGCGAGACCGACGAGATCGAGAAGGTTCGCGCGGCGCTGGGGCCCCGCTGCGTCGGCACCTTCGACAAGATGCCGGCGCATACGCCGCGCGCCGCGGTCATCGCGGCGGCGGAGCAGGCGCGCGGCGCGAAAGCGGATTTGATCGTCACGATCGGCGGCGGCTCGATCACCGACGGCGCCAAGGCGGTGCAGCTTTGCCTCGCCAACAACGTCACGACGTCCGACGGCATCGAGACGATCCGCACCCATGGCGGCGTCTCACCCGCGATGCATCCGCCGACCGTGCGCCAGATCAGCGTGCCGACCACCATCGCCGGCGGCGAGTTCTCCTCGATCGCCGGCGTCACCAACGAGGCCAAGCGGCAGAAGGAGATGCTGCGGCATCCGCTGGTGATGCCGCGCGCCACCATCCTCGATCCGGAACTGTCGGTGCACACGCCGGAATGGCTGTTCCTGTCGACAGGTATCCGCGCCGTCGACCATTGCGTCGAAGGCATCTGCTCGCGCGAGGCGCATCCTTACGGCGACGCGCAGGCGCTGAAGGGCCTCGAGATGCTGGCGACCGGCCTGCCACGGGTGAAAGCCAACCCCAAGGATATTTCGGCGCGGATGGATTGCCAGATCGGCACCTGGCTCTCCACCGGCCCGCTCGCCTCGGGCGTGCCGATGGGTGCGAGCCACGGCATCGGCTACGTGCTCGGCGCCGAGTTCGACGTGCCGCACGGCTACACCTCGTGCGTGATGCTGCCCGCGGTGATGCGCTGGAACAAGCGCGACAATGCCGACCGGCAGGCGCTGGTCGCGGCCGCAATGGGGCATGCGGGCGCGGACGCCGGCGATGTGCTCGACCGCTTCATCCGCGACCTCGGCATGCCGCGCAGCCTGCAAGAGGTGCGCGTCGGCCCCGAGCATTTCGACCGCATCGCAACGCAAGCGATGCGAACGCCCTGGGTGCCGCGCAATCCGCGCAAGATCGACGATCCGTCCCAGGTTCGCGAGATTCTGGAGATGGCTGCATAGAGCGTTTTCGAGCGAGGTGGGTACCGGTTCGCGTGAGGGAAACGCGTCAAGACAAGAATCTAAAGGGGGATGTGACGTTCGATGTACACCGGCAAGCATGCTTACCTGCGCCCGCTGCAACCCGCCTTCATCATGGCCGGGACCGGCGAGACCGTCACCTATCGTGAGCTCGAGGCGCGCTCCAACCGGCTCGCGCATCTGTTCCGCAAGCAGGGGCTGGGGCGGCTCGACCATTATTCGATCTTCATGGAGAACAACAACCGCTACCTCGAGGCCTGCGGCGCCGGCGAGCGCGCCGGGCTCTACTTCACCTGCGTCAACTCCTACCTCACCGCGGGCGAGCTCGCCTACATCCTGACCAACAGCCAGTCGCGGATCCTGATCACCTCGAAGCTGAAGCTCGACATCGCGCGCGAGGCGCTGAAGGAGTGTCCGCAGGTCGAGCTCTGCATCGTGGTCGACGGCGACAGCGAGAGCGAGCGCATCGTCGGGCTGCGCGAGGCCACCGCGGGCCTGCCGTCAACGCCGATCGCGGACGAATATGCCGGCACCGCGATGCTGTATTCCTCCGGCACCACCGGCCGGCCCAAGGGCATCGTGCGGCCGCTGCCGGAGCAGCCGCCGTCGCAGAACCTGCCGCTGTTCGATTTCCTGACCAAGCTCTGGCACTACCGCGAGGGCATGGTCTACCTCTCGCCGGCGCCGCTCTATCACTCGGCGCCGCAGGCCGCGGTCAATCTCACCATCCGGATGGGCGGCACGGTCGTCATCATGGAGAGCTTCGATCCGGAGCGCTATCTGCAGCTGGTCGAGAAATGGGGCATCACCCACAGCCAGCTGGTGCCGACCATGTTTTCACGTCTGCTGAAACTGCCCGAGGAAGTTCGCGCTCGCTACGATCTGTCGACCCTCGAGATTGCGATCCATGCCGCCGCGCCCTGCCCGGCGCTGGTCAAGGACGACATGATCAAATGGTGGGGTCCCATCATCCACGAATATTACGGCGCGACCGAGGGGCTCGGCTTCACCGCCTGCAACAGCGAGGAGTGGCTCGCGCATCGCGGCACCGTCGGCAGGGTCCTGCTCGGCGATCTGCATATCCTCGACGAGAACATGCAGCCCTGCCCGAAGGGAACGCCGGGCACAGTGTGGTTCAAGACCGCCACGCCATTCGAATATTTCAACGACCCCGCCAAGACCACCGAGGCGCGCTCGGCCGACGGCAGCATGAGCACGGTCGGCGACGTCGGCTATGTCGACGACGACAACTTCCTTTATCTCACCGATCGCGCCACTTTCATGATCATCTCCGGCGGCGTGAACATCTATCCGCAGGAATGCGAGAACCTGTTGATCACCCATCCCAAGGTCGCCGACGCCGCGGTGTTCGGCGTGCCCAATGTCGATCTCGGCGAGGAGGTGAAGGCGGTGGTGCAGCCGGTCGACGGCATCGCGCCGGGGCCGGAGCTTGCCGAGGAACTGATCGCGTTCTGCGCCAGCTCGCTGTCGCGCCAGAAAGTGCCGCGCTCGGTGGATTTCGAGGCCGAGCTGCCGCGGCTGCCGACCGGCAAACTCTACAAGCGCCTGCTGCGTGACCGCTATTGGGGCAACAAGACCTCGCGGATCGTGTGAACGGGCGATGCGTCGGGCCGGGCGAATGCAGCCGGAAGCGCCGGACAGCGTAACAAACTCGCCCGTCGCGCAGATTTCGCGCTATGCTCAGCGATCGCAAGCCAGCTTCGCCGGAGGCCGTCATGCCGTCGCCCCAGCCGCGCGAGCCGGAGCCGGTACAGGCCGGAAGGCTCGAATTCACCGCCGCCGAGATCGGTGCTCTCGCCCATCTCTATCGTGGCGAGATCTACCGCAGTACGGTCTGGCGCACCCGCCTCGACAGCTCGACCAACTGGGCGGTGGTGACGACCGGGATCGCGCTGTCGGCGACCTACAGCAGCGCGGAGGCTTCGCCCTTGCCGATGGTGCTGGTCGGCCTGCTGGTAACGGTGTTCCTGTTGTTCGAGGCGCGGCGCTACCGTTACTTCAACGTCTGGCGCGCCCGCGCACGGTTGCTCGAAACCGATTTCTACGCGCCGATGATCCGAGGCGAAGGTCCCTCGCCGAACTCGGCCTGGACCGAGCTGCTTGCCAACGATTACCGCAACCCGAGATACCATATCAGCTATGTCCGGGCGATCGGCCGGCGGCTGCGCCGAACCTATGGCTGGATTTTCGCGATCCAGGCCATCGCCTATTACGGCAAGCTCGCGATCCATCCGCTGCCGTTGACCACGATGAGCGAGATCTGGGATCGCGCCTCGATCGGCCCGATTCCCGGAGCCATCGTGGTTCTGGCCGGCGTCGCATTCCACTCCAGCTGGGCGCTGTTCGCGTTCGTCACGCATCGCATCGAGATCGCCGATCGGCGCGCGCGGCGCAATCTGATCGCAATGGGATGAGGCGCGAGCCGCGTTGCCGGTGGCGGGCTTTTCCCCTAACCTCACCCCAACAAGAAAAGTCAGGGAGGACTTGCCGATGGAAGTGATCCCACTGCGTCAGGGCTTTGGCGCCGAACTGCGCGGCGTCACGCTGTCGGACGTTGCCGCCAGCGATGCCGCCTATGCGGCGGTGCGCGCGGCGTTCGAGGAACATTCGGTGCTGGTGTTCCGCGGCCAGGAGGTCAGCGACGACATCCAGCTCGCCTTCTCGCGCCGGTTCGGACCGCCCGAGGTGACCAAGGTCGGTTCGATGGGCACCGGATCGCATTTCGTGATCCTCTCGACCTTCGGGCCCGACGGCAAGGTGGTTCCATCCGATCACCGGCAGCAGCTGCGTGCCAGGGCCAACCAGCTCTGGCACACCGATTCCTCCTTCAAGCGCTTGCCGGCGCTGACCTCGATCCTGTCGGCGCGCATCATTCCTGAACATGGCGGCGAGACCGAATTCGTCTCGATGCGGCTTGCCTTCGAGCGGCTCGACAAGGACACGGCGAAGCGGCTGGAGAACTCGTTCGCCTGGCACTCCTACGCGCATTCGCGCAGCAAGGTGGCCACGGGACTTGCAACAACCGAGGAAGTCGACGCGCTGCCGCCGGTATGCTGGCGCATGGTCTGGCGCAATCCCGTCAACGGCCGCGGCGCGCTGTATCTCGCCTCCCATGCCTATGGCGTCGAGGGCATGGACGCCGAGGCCGGCAAGGCGCTGATCGAGCAATTGACCGAAGCCGCGACCGCGCCCGGCGTCAGCTATCTGCACCAATGGAAGCAGGGCGACGTCGTGATGTGGGACAACCGCGCCACCATGCACCGCGGCCGCCCCTGGCCGGCGCATGAAGGCCGCCTGATGATTCGCACCACGATCTCCGCGACCGAGGCCGACGGCGTCGCCAACATGCACCTGCCCTCGCCGCAGGCGGCGGAGTGAGGTGAATGGCGATGCACCGTCATCCTGAGGAGCGCGTAGCGCGTCTCGAAGGATGCACGGCCCGGCTGGTGGCGTTCATCCTTCGAGGCTCGCTCCGCTCGCGCCTCAGCGACTGTGTTCTTCGTCAAGCGGGTTGCCATTGTTTTTGGTCCCTGAGCATGGATGACGGAGCTACATCGCGATTTGATCGGCGACAAACTGTCGCTGATTGCGGAAAGTCTCACGCCGCACACATCGGCGTCGGCAACCGAATTCAAACGGAGATTCGCCGCTGCAGAGCAAAACAACCGGAGTTCCCCGCAATCACAGCCATTCTTCCCGATCCGTGGAAATTTTAATGTTGTGGGGTCATCCGAATTGCCAATCCCCGCGCGATCCTCGCTGGTTGCCCGACAGCCTCACCGTGGTATCGTCGATGCCAATCGGCCATTGAGACCGAAATGTGGGAGGGGACCATGCGGAGCGTGCAAGCGCTGGCCGTCGCGGTGTTGTCTGTGCTGATCATCAGCGACGTTTCACGCGCAGCCGAGCCGAAATCAGGCGGCATCTTCAGGATCTATCACCGCGACAGCCCCGGCAGCGCCTCGATCCACGAGGGCGCGACCTATTCGCTGAACGTTCCGTTCATGCCGATCTTCAACAATCTCGTCATCTTCGACCAGCACATCGCCCAGAACAGCGCCAGCACGATCAGGCCCGAGCTTGCCGAGAGCTGGGCCTGGAGCGGCGACAACAAGACGCTGACCTTCAAGCTGCGCAAGGACGTGAAATGGCACGACGGCAAGCCGTTCACCGCGGCCGATGTCAAATGCACCTTCGACATGCTGATGGGCAAGTCGCAGCAGAAGTTCCGGCAAAACCCGCGCAAGTCCTGGTACGAACAAGTCGAGGAGGTCACGACCAACGGCGACTATGAGGCGTCGTTCAAGCTGAAGCGGCCGCAGCCCGCGCTGTTGTCGCTGCTCGCCTCAGGCTATTCGCCGGTCTATCCCTGCCATGTGTCGCCGGCCGAAATGCGCACCAAGCCGGTCGGCACCGGCCCGTTCAAGTTCGTCGAGTTCAAGGCCAACGAGTCGATCAAGCTCACCAAGAACCCGGACTACTTCAAGAAGGGCCTGCCTTATCTCGACGGTATCGAGTTCACCATCATCCCGAACCGCTCGACCGCGATCCTCGGCTTCGTCTCCGGCAAGTTCGACATGACGTTCCCGACCGAGGTCTCGATCCCGCTGCTCAAGGACGTCAAGTCGCAGGCGCCCAATGCGGTCTGCGTGGTGGAACCGAACAACGTCTCCACCAACATCATCATCAATTCGACCGCGCCGCCGTTCGACAATCTTGACATCCGCCGCGCGCTGGCGCTGGCGCTCGACCGCAAGGCGTTCATCCAGATCATGTTCGAGGGCCAGGGCGACATCGGCGGTACCATGGAGCCCGCGCCGGACGGGCTGTGGGCGATGCCGAAGGACATGCTGGAGCAGATCCCCGGCTACGGTCCCGACATCGAGAAGAACCGCGAGGAAGCCCGCAAGCTGATGCAGAAGGCGGGCTATGGCCCGGACAAGCACCTGCAGATCAAGGTCTCGACCCGCAACATCGCGGTCTATCGCGACCCCGCGATCATCCTGATCGACCAGATCAAGAGCATCTACATCGACGCCGAGCTCGACGTCGTCGACACCGCGCAATGGTTCCCGAAGATCGCCCGCAAGGACTACTCGCTCGGCCTCAACCTCACCGGCAATGCCGTCGACGAGCCCGACCAGTCGTTCTACGAGAACTATGCCTGCGGCTCGGAGCGGAACTACACCAATTATTGCAACAAGGAGATCGAGAAGCTGTTCGACCAGCAGTCGGAAGAGACCAACACCGACAAGCGCAAGAAGCTGGTCTGGGAGATCGACAAGAAGCTGCAGGAAGACGTCGCGCGTCCGATCATCTTCCATGCCCGCACCGGCACCTGCTGGCAGCCTTACGTGAAGAATGTCACGATCATGTCCAACAGCTCATATAACGGCTATCGTTACGAAGACGTCTGGCTGGACAAGTAGGCGTAGCGTTTTCGAGCGAAGTGAATACCGGTTCGCGTCAAGAAACGCGTCGGAAGACAAGACACAGGCGGGATCAGGGAGAGAGCCAGGGTGTTTGCCTATATCGTGCGGCGGCTGTTCCTGATGCTCGTGACCCTGTTCGGGATCTCGATCATCATTTTCGTGCTGCTGCGCGTCGTTCCCGGCAACATCGTCGACATCCTGTTCGACGCTGCGGGCTTCGTCGATCCCGCCGACAAGGCCAATCTCGAGCGCGAGCTCGGCCTGAGCCAGCCGATCGTGATCCAGTATCTGCACTGGATCGGCGGCCTGCTGCACGGGGACCTCGGCTACTCCTACGTCTCGGAGAAGCCGGCGCTGGAGGAAATCCTGCCGCGGATTCCGATTACGGCGCGGCTTGCCGGACTGGCGCTATTGTTCTCCGCCTCGATCGGCATTCCGCTCGGCGTCATCAGCGCGGTCCACCAGGGCTCACGGCTCGATTATGCGCTGCGCGTCGTCAGCCTCAGCGGCCTGTCACTGCCGTCATTCTGGCTCGGCCTGCTGATTTTGATGGCCTCGGTCTCGCTGTTCGGCACCATGCCGATCTTCAATCCGAACCCGAAGACCTGGCTCGAGGCGCTGACCATCTATGCCGTGCCGGCGATGGCGGTCGGCTTCCGCAGCGCGGCGCTCACCATGCGCATCACCCGCTCCTCGATGCTTGAGATCCTGCGCCAGGACTATATCCGCACCGCACGTGCCAAGGGCGCCTCCGAAGCCTCCGTGAACTATCACCACGCGCTGAAGAACGCGGTGCTGCCGGTCATCACCGTGATCGGCATCGAGGCCGCGTTCCTGATCGGCGGGCTGATCGTCACCGAGACCGTGTTCAACATCCCCGGCATCGCCCGCTTCCTGGTCGAGGCGCTGCGCTGGCGCGACTACCCGATCGTGCAGAACCTCGTGATGTTCATCGCCGTCGTCGTGGTGGTGGTCAACTTCATCGTCGACATGCTCTATGCGGCAATCGACCCGCGTATCCGGTTTGGAGACTGAGCGCTTGGCAACGATCAATTTCGACAGCGAATTGCGACGTGCCGGGGCCAACGCCACCGGCGGCTGGGGACGGTTTGCGTTCCTCGCACAGCGCCATGTGCTCGGCACGGTCGGCCTCGTCATCATGCTGCTGTTCGTGCTGACCGCGATCTTCGCTAACGTCATCAGCCGCTACGATCCGCTCAGCGTCGATTCCGCGCACCGGCTGGCTGCGCCGTCCGCGCTGCACTGGTTCGGCACCGATTCCTTCGGCCGCGACGTCTGGAGCCGCATCATCCACGGCGCGCGGATCTCGCTCGCGGTCGGCATCGGCTCGACGACGCTCGGCGCCACGCTCGGCGTGATCGTGGGCCTCGCCTCCGGCTATCTCTCCGGCTGGGTCGACCTCGTGTTCCAGCGGGTGACCGACATCCTGCAATCGCTGCCGCTCTTGGTGCTCGCGCTCGTGATGACGGCGGCGCTCGGCCCCTCGCTGCCGAACGTGATCCTGGCGATCGCAATTCCCCTGATCCCGACGGTCGCACGCGTGATCCGCGCCAACACGCTGGCGCTGCGCGAGCAACCGTTCGTCGAGGCCGCCAAATCGATCGGCATGAGCGAGATGCGGATCGCGCTGCGCCACGTGCTGCCCAACACCATCGCGCCGCTGATCGTGCTCGCCACCGCGCAACTCGGCTCGACCATCCTGACCGAAGCGTCGCTGTCGTTCCTTGGCCTCGGCATCCCCGAGCCTTATCCGTCCTGGGGTCGCATGCTGTCCGAATCCGCCGCCGAATATGTCCGCACCGCGCCGTGGCTCGTCATCTTCCCCGGCATTGCGATCAGCCTCGCGGTGTTCGGCACCAATCTGTTCGGCGATGCGTTGCGTGATATTCTCGATCCGAGGCAGCGCGGCTGATGAGCGAGGCCAAGACGCTCGATACGATTCTCGACGTGAAGAACCTGCAGACGGTGTTCTTCACCAACTCCGGTCTGTTCCGCGCGGTCGACGACGTCTCGTTCTCGGTCCGTCGCGGCGAAACGCTGGCAATCGTCGGCGAATCCGGCTGCGGCAAGAGCGTCAGCGCGCTGTCGATCATGCGGCTGGTGCCCGATCCGCCCGGCCGCATCGTCGGCGGCTCGGTGACGCTCGAGGGCACCGACCTGCTGAAGCTCGACGATGCCGCGATGCGCGATATCAGAGGCAACCGCATCTCCATGATCTTCCAGGAGCCGATGACCTCGCTCAATCCGGTGATGCGGATCGGCGACCAGATCATCGAGGCGGTGCGGCTGCACCAGAAGGTGAGCAGCAAGGAGGCCTGGAAGCAGGCCGTCGACATGCTGCGGCTGGTGCGCATCCCGGAGCCGGAGCGCCGCGCGCAGGAATATCCGCATCAGCTGTCCGGCGGCATGCGCCAGCGCGCCATGATCGCAATGGCGCTGGCGTGCCGGCCGGCGCTCCTGATCGCGGACGAACCGACCACGGCGCTCGACGTCACCATCCAGGCGCAGATCCTGGCGCTGATCGTCGATCTGCAAAAGCGGCTCGGCACCGGGCTGATCCTGATCACCCACGACCTCGGCGTCGTCGCGCAAACCGCGCAGCGCGTGATCGTGATGTATGCCGGCAAAAAGGTCGAGGAGGCGACGGTCGAAGCTTTGTTCGAGACGCCGCTGCATCCCTACACGCGCGGGCTGATGGCCTCGATGCCGGCGGTGATCGCGCTCGGCGCCAAGACCGATGCGCGGCTGACCGAAATCCCCGGCATGGTGCCGTCGCTGACCAGGCTGCCGCCGGGCTGCGCCTTCGCGCCGCGCTGCAAGCTGGCGGTCGACCGCTGCCGGCAGGAGTATCCACCGCTCGACGAGATCAAGAGCAATCATTGGGCTGCGTGCTGGCGCGCCGGCGAGATAGCGGAGGCGTCATGACCGAACAACGCCCGCTCCTCGAGGTGACCGACCTCGTCAAGCACTATGCGGTACGCGGCGGTGTGCTGCGCCGGCAGGTCGGCACCGTGCATGCGGTCGACGGCGTCAGCTTCGCGCTTGGCGCCGGCGAGACACTTGGCTTGGTCGGCGAATCCGGCTGCGGCAAGTCGACGGTGGCGCGCACCGTGCTGCGGCTGGTCGAGCCGACCAGCGGCGCCATCAAGCTGGATGGCGAGGACATCGCGCCGCTCAGCAAGACTGCGCTGCGGCCGTACCGGCGCTCGATGCAGATCGTGTTCCAGGATCCGTTCGCCTCGCTCAACCCGCGCATGACGGCCGGCGACATCGTCGGCGAGCCCCTCATTGTACATGGCCTTGCGACCGGCGCGAAAAAACAGGAGCGTGTCGCGGAGCTGTTCCAGCAGGTCGGCCTGCGGCCCGACCAGATGAAGAATTTCCCGCACCAGTTCTCCGGCGGCCAGCGCCAGCGCATCTGCATCGCGCGCGCGCTGTCGCTCGGGCCGCGGCTGATCGTCTGCGACGAGCCGGTCTCGGCACTCGACGTCTCGATCCAGGCGCAGGTGATCAATCTGTTGATCGACCTGCAGCGCCAGCAGAACTTCTCCTATCTGTTCATCGCGCACGATCTCGCTGTCGTCGCCCATATCAGCCACCGCGTCGCGGTGATGTATCTCGGCCGCATTGTCGAGATCGCCGACAAGCACGAGCTGTTCGCCAATCCGCGCCATCCCTACACCCAGGCGCTGCTCGCCTCGGTGCCGATCGCCGATCCGAAGGCGAAACGCACCGCTCCCCTGATTGACGGCGATGTCCCGAGCCCGATCAATCCACCTTCAGGCTGCGCCTTTCACACCCGCTGCCGCTACGCGATGGATCGCTGCAAGACCGAACGCCCGGTGCTGCAGGCGGCCGGCCCGGCGCATCAGGTCGCCTGCTGGCTGAATGAAGGGACGGGGCAAGCGGCCTCATAAATCAGTGTCGTCCCCTCGATCTCCACCACGATCTTCCCCGTCGTCACCTGCTCGCCCTCGGCAACATCGATCGACGACACCGTGCCTGCGACGCCGGCAGTGTGGACGTGCTCCATCTTCATCGCTTCCAGCGTCATCACCGGCTGGCCGGCCGCGACCTTGTCGCCCGGCTTCACCAGCACCGCGACGACCCGGCCGTTCATGGCGGCGCGGACCTTGCCGTCGCCGCCGGCCGCCGTCGCGCTCTCCGGCGGCGCAAGCGTGAGATCGCGTGCGGCCAGCGTGACGCCGCGATGCAGGATATAGAGCCGATCGCCATCGCGCAGGAATTGGGCATGCTCCATCACCCCATCGTGGTGGAAGCGGATGCTGTCCTGGCCGAGCTCGTCGATGACGAAGCTGAAGCGATCGCCGTTGCGGATCGCGAGATAGCTGCCGTCGCGCTCGCGGACAATCTCGATCTCCTGCACGCCGTGGCCGAGATCGATTCGCAGGCCGAGCGGGAATGTCGCTGACAGCGACCGGCCGCGCTGCCATGGCGGCGCGTGCGGATGGGTAACGTAGAGCAGCAGCGCCGCAAGCGCGACATCGCTGCCGCGATCGGGCCGGACCGCGAGCAGCGCTTCGCGGTTGTCGCCGATGAAGGCCGTGGTCGCCTCGCCCCTGGCAAAGACCGGATGGCGCAGGCAATCGATCAGGAAGCCCTGATTGGTCGTGATGCCGAAGGCGGTGAGCTGCTCCAGGGCGCAGATCAGCTTGCCGCGTGCCTCCGCGCGGGTCGTGCCTTGGCTGATGACTTTGGCAATCATCGAATCATAGAACGGCGGAATCTCCGAGCCGGACTGCAGCGCGTGCTCGACGCGGATGCCGTCGGGCATCTGCCACCGCGCCATCGTGCCGGATTGCGGCATGAAATCGTGCGCGGCATCCTCCGAGCAGAGGCGGACTTCGATGGCATGGCCGAAGAACTTGATGTCCTCTTGGGTCAAGCCGAGCGGCGCGCCACTGGCGACGCGCAGCTGCAATTCGACCAGATCGAGCCCGGTGATCGCCTCGGTGACGGGATGCTCGACCTGCAGCCGCGTGTTCATCTCCATGAAGTAGAAATTGCCGGCGCGATCGAGCAGGAACTCCAGCGTGCCCGCACCCTCGTAGCCGATCGCCTTGACCGCCTGCACCGCGACCGCGCCCATCCGCGCGCGCAGTTCCGGCGTCACCGCCGGCGACGGCGCCTCCTCGACCAGCTTCTGGTGCCGCCGCTGCACCGAGCAATCGCGCTCACCGAGATGGATGGCGTTGCCATGGCGGTCGCCGAACACCTGGATCTCGATGTGGCGGGGATTGACGATCGCGCGCTCCAGAATGACGGTTGGATCGCCGAACGCGCCCTGCGCCTCCGACCGCGCGCTGCGCAGCGCATCGGGAAATGCCGCCGCATCGGTAACCAGCCGCATGCCGCGGCCGCCGCCGCCGGCGACCGCCTTGATCATCACGGGAAAGCCGATCGTCCTGGCTTCCGCCAGCATCACGGCATCGCTCTGGTCGGCGCCCTGATAGCCAGGCACGCAGGGCACGCCGGCCCGCTGCATAATCTCCTTGGCGCCGGCCTTGTTACCCATCGCAAGGATCGCTTCCGGCGACGGACCGATGAACACCAGACCCGCATCGCGGCAGGCCTGCGCAAAATCCTCGTTCTCGGCGAGGAAACCATAGCCGGGATGCACCGCGCCGGCGCCGCTCGCCTTGGCGGCGGCGATGATCGCGTCGATCTTCAGATAGGATTGCGCCGGCAGCGCCTCGCCGATTCGCACGGCCTGGTCGGCCTCGCGCACATGCAGCGCGTCGCGGTCGGCGTCCGAATAGACCGCGACGACGCCATGGCCGAGCCGCCGTGCCGACCGCATGATGCGCAGCGCGATCTCGCCGCGATTGGCGATCAGGATCTTGAAGAACGGCGTCCGCTTCACGATGGTACCGCTCATGGCCGCGCCACCGAGAACTGCATGCGCTGCGGGGTGCGGGCCTCGGCCTCGCGGCAGATCGAAAGCACCTCTGACAGCACCGTCCGCGTGTCGCGCGGATCGATCACGCCGTCGTCGAGCACGCGGGCGCTGGTCGAGAACACGTCCATCTGGCTGTCGAACACCCCTGTGATCTGCGCCTTCATCGCGTCCAGCTTCTCCTTCTCGATCGGCTTGCCGCGCCGCGCGGCGGCGGCTTCGGTGACGATCGCCATGGTTTCGGCGGCCTGCTCGCCGCCCATCACGGCGGTCTTGGCGTTGGGCCAGGAGAAGCAGAAGCGCGGGTGGAAACCGCGGCCGCACATGCCGTAATTGCCGGCGCCGAACGAGGCGCCGCAATACAGCGTGATCTGCGGCACCGTCGCCGAGGTCACCGCCTGGATCATCTTCGAGCCGTGCTTGATCATGCCGGCCTCTTCATAGGCCCGGCCCACCATGTAGCCGGTGGTGTTGTTCATGTAGAGGATCGGCGTGCGCGACTGGCAGCAGGCCTGGATGAAATGCGTCGCCTTGTTGGCGCCGGGCACATCGAGCGGGCCATTATTGGTGATGATGCCGATCGCTTGGCCCTGGATGCGGGCATGGCCGCAGACCGTCGCCGGACCGTAATTGGCGCCGAACTCGGTGAAGTCGGAATCGTCGATGAAGCGCGCGATCGCCTGGCGCATGTCGACGGGACGCTTGTGATCCATCGGCATGATGCCGAGCAGTTCCTCGGCGTCATAGCGCGGCGGCTTGAACGCAGCCGGTTCGCGGTCCGGACGATCCCAAGGCAGCTTGGCCATGATGTCGCGCGCGATGCGCAGTGCGTCGCGGTCGTCCTCGGCGAGATAATCGCCGAGGCCCGAAATCGAGGTGTGCATCTCGGCGCCGCCGAGCTCCTCCTCGGTCGCGATCTCGCCGGTGGCGGCCTTGAGCAGAGGCGGACCGGCGAGGAAGGCGCGGGTGCGGCCGCGCACCATCACGATGTAGTCGGACAGGCCCGTCTGGTAGGCGCCGCCCGCGGTCGAGGAGCCGTGGGTGACGGTGACGACGGGAAGCCCCGCCGCCGACAGCCGCGCCAGGTTGCGGAAGATGTTGCCGCCGCGGACGAAGTCCTCGACACGGTAGCGCAGCAGATTGGCGCCGGCGCTCTCAACCAGCTGCACATAGGGCAGCTTGTTCTCCAGCGCAAGTTCCTGCACCCGCAGCGTCTTGTCGAGGCCGTAGGGCTGCAACGCGCCCGCGTCGATGCCGGCATCATTGGCGCTGACCATGCAGCGGATGCCGGAGACGAATCCGATACCGGCGACCAGTCCGCCGCCGGGCACGCTCTTGTCCGCATCCGCCACGTCGAACATGTAGCCGGCGAGCGTCGACAGTTCGAGGAAGGGCGAGCCGGGATCGAGCACCAGCGCGACGCGCTCGCGCGGCAACAGCTGGCCGCGCTTGTGGAAGCGGTCCTTTGCCACGGCGGAGGCTGCGCGCGTCCGCTCCTCCAGGGCGCGCATCCGGGCGATCAACGCCAGCATGCCGTCGCGATTGCCCTGGAACGCGGCGCTGCCGGTGGAAATCGTGTTCTCGATGATGGCCACTAGGCGCGCTCCACAAAATGCCCACTGTATTGCTGCCGCAGTTCGACCTTGCGCAGCTTGCCAGTCGCGGTCATCGGCATCTCCTCGAGGATACGCACCAGCTTCGGCACCTGGAAGCCACCGAGATGCTTTCTGCAATGCGCCTCGATGCCGGCCTCGTCGGCCACCGCGCCGGGTTTCAGCTTGACGAAGGCGGAGACCGCTTCGCCCCATTGCGGATGCGGCAGGCCGACCACGGCGGCATTCTGCACGGCGGGGTGCGCCAGCAACGTCTCCTCGATCTTGACGGAGGCAACGTTCTCGCCGCCCGACTTGATCATATCCTTCTTGCGGTCGAGGAACAGCACCTCGCCATTGCCGTCGATCAGGGCAAGATCGCCGGTATGATGCCAGCCGAACTTGCGCGCCTCCTCGGTCGATCTGGGGTCCTTGTAGTAGCCCATCATCACATTGGGCCCGCGATGCACCAGCTCGCCGATCTCGCCGCGCGGCAGCAGGTTGCCATTGTCGTCCATGATCGCGGTCTCGTTGACGATCAGCGATTCGCCCCAATAGTTGCCGAAGCGGTCGAGCTGCACCTCCGGGCGGGACATCGTCGTCGCCGGATACATCTCGGTCTGGCCGCTGGACAGCACGAAGTTCGGACAGAGATCGGCGATGGCGCGCTCGAGCAGCGGCTTGCCCATCGGCGCCATGGTGTAGATGCAGCAGCGCAGACCCGACAGGTCGTAGTCGCGCCGGCGCGGATGGTCGAGGATCGCCTGGTACATCAAGGACAGACCGACGAACACAGTGAGCTTATCGCGCACGATCGCCTCCATGCAGGCGACCGGATCGAAGCCGCGCATCAGCGCCATGCGGCCGCCGACCGAGAGATAGCTGAGCAGCAGCACGTGGCCGGCGCAGTGGAACAGCGGAAACTGCCCGGTGATCCCGTCATCGCGCGAGAGCTGCATCTCGATGCAGTTGCTCATCACGGCCATGACCACGGCGAGGTGACAATGCATCGCGCCCTTCGGCCGCGAGGTCGTGCCTGACGTATAGATGATCATCGCGAGGTCGCGGTCGTTGATCTCGATGTCAGGCTCGATATCGGACTGTCCCTCCAGCAGACCGTTGAACTCCTGCAATCCGGTCTTGCCGGCATTGCCGGTCAGGTCGATCGCGATCATCTCCATGCCGCGCGCTTCCAGCGCGGCGCGGCGGTCAGCCTGGGCATGAAGGGCGTCGTCGATGACGGCGAAACGCACCTCGGCATGGCCGAGGATGTAGTCCATGTCAGACGGTCCGAGCATGGTGTTGATCGGCACCCAGACCAGGCCGGCGCGGTGAATGCCGAACAGCGCTTTGACGAATTCGACGGAGTTGTTGCAGATGGTCGAGATCTTTTCGCCTGGCTTCAGCCCGCGCTGCACCAGATGATTGGCGAAGCGATTGGCGTCGCGCTCGAGCTCGGTAAAGGTGACCTGCCGGTTGCCATCGGTCAGCGCGATGCGATCCGGAAATCGCCGCGCGGCACGCTTCAGGAGGTCACCGATCGCGACCCGCCCGATGCGGCCCGGCCCGGTGACGCCACCGGGTGCTGCGAGATTGTGCATGTATGTCCTCCTGCCTCGTCATTGCGAGGAGCTCGCGACAAGATTGCAAAGCAATTTTGCGCTGAAGCGACGAAGCAATCCATACTGTCCAAACGGCAAGATGGAGTGCTTCGCTGCGCTCGCAATGACGGCTGGCGTGTCCCTATTGCCTTACCCCGAAAATCTGCCGCGCTTCCGCGGGGCTCGCGATCTCGCGGCCGGCGCGGCGCGCGCAGGCGGCGAGCCCTTCGACGAGCTGCCCGTTCGACGTCACCTTGGTGCCGTCGCCGAGATAGAACGTATCCTCGAGCCCGCTGCGCAGATGGCCGCCGAGATCGGCGGCGCGCTGGTGCAGCGGCCAGATCTCGGCACGACCGATCGCGGTGACCTGCCAATGCGCCTCCGGCGCCTTCAGCCTCAACAGGATCGGCAACAACTCCGGATCGGCCGGCATGCCCGAGGCGACGCCCATCACGAAATTGTATTCGAGCGGGCCGGAATACATCCCGGTCTGCCGGTACATGCCGACGCAGCGCACGATGCCGACATCGAAGCATTCGAATTCGGGGATGGTGCCGGCCGCTTTCATCACGTCGAGATAGTCCTGCACCTTCTCGACGGCGTTATCGAACATCATCGGCGGCCAGGCCCAGGTGTTGTCGGCCTTGACCTTGAGATAGTTCAGCGAGCCGGCATTGCAGGCCGCGATCTCGGGCCGGGTTTCGCGCACGCAATCGAGCGCGCCCTGGTAGTTCGGGCCTGACGTGCCGGTGGTGTGGTTGATGATCACGCCGGGGCAGGCCTCGCGGATCGCCTGCTGGATCTCCTTGCTGACGCCGACGTCCCACGACGGCAGATGGCCCTTGTTCGGCTCCTGCTGCCGCAGATGGATGTGCATGATGCTGGCGCCGGCGTTGAACGCGGCCCTGGCCTCGCGCGCCATCTGTTCCGGCGTCACCGGAACGTTGTGCTGCTTCGGGTCGGTAAGCACGCCGTTCAGCGCGCAGGTGATGACGGCCTTGTCGCTCATGGGTCTCTTGTCCGCTTTGCAGCGCACATGCGCTGCTGATCTTGCTATGATGAGAACTTTGCCTTCGCGCCATCTTGCGTTGACTGGCTAAGTGGATGCGCTCACGACACAATCCGCCGCCAGCCGGTTAACACAAGACGCGACGCCCGCGTGACGCATAGCCTTGCTGTAAGCAGAAGCGGCGCAACAAGCCGGCATCACGGGGAGAAAGTCATGATCTCGATCAACCGGCGCGCATGGCTTACCCGCGCGGCAGGCGTGGGGCTTGCCGCAGTCGCAGGCGTCCGAGCTTCACTTGCCGAGGACACGCCCGGCGTCACCGCGACCGAGATCAGGATCGGCAGCACCACCTCCCTGAGCGGCCCGGTGTCCGCGCTCGGCGTACAGGCGCGCTGCCAGGAAGCCTATTTCAAGATGCTGAACGAGCAGGGCGGCATCGCCGGCCGGCAGATCAAGTACATCTACTACGACGACGCGTTCAATCCGGCGAAGACGGTCGAGCAGGTGCGCCGCCTGATCGAAAGCGACAATGTCGCCTTCCTGTTCAACATGCTCGGCACCGCGCCGAACTCGTCTGTCGTCAAATACATCAACGCCGCCAAGGTGCCGCACCTGTTCCTGTCGGTGAACGGCGACAAATGGGGCGACTACAAGACCTATCCCTGGACCATGGGCTTTGCGCCGAGCGCGCGGACCGAGGCGCAGGTGTTCGTCAAATACGCGCTGAGCCAGAACAAGAACGCGAAATTCGCGGTGCTCTACCAGAACGACGATCTCGGCAAGGATTTCGTCGCCGGAGCCAAGGACGTGCTCGGCGAGCGGTTCGCGACCGCAGCCGTGGTGGCTTCGCACGAGGTCACCGATCCCACGATCGATTCCCAGATCGTGGCGCTGCGCGGCGCCAATCCCGATGTGCTGATCTCGGGCACCACGGCAAAGTTCTGCGCGCAGTCGATTCGCAAGATCTATGAGCTCGGCTGGAAGCCGATGCACTTCATCGCCAGCGGCGCCGCCTCGATCTCATCGACCATTGCGCCTGTCGGCCTCGACAAGTCGCAGGGCACGATCTCGTCGGCCTATGTCAAGGACGTCGCCGACCCTGCCTGGGCCAATGATCCCGGCGTGAAGGACTTCCTCGCCTTCATGGAAAAGTACTTCCCCGACGGCAATCCGAAGGAGGGCTACAACCTCTACGCCTACACGGTGGCGCAGGTCTTGAAGATCGTGCTCGAGCAATGCAAGGGCAATTTCAGCCGCGACAACATCATGGCGCAGGCCAACAACCTGAAGGACATCGAGGTCCCGACGCTGTTGCCCGGCATCCGCGTCAACACCAGCCCGACCAATCATCACCCGCTGCAGCAGCTTCAGCTGCAACGGATCGAAGGGCCCGGCTGGCTGCGGTTCGGCGAGGTGATCCAGGGCGCGAATTTCTAGCCGTCGTCCCGGCGAAAGCCGGGACCCATAACCACCGCTGCTTATTGTTTAACAGCGCGTTGCCATCCCGCATGACGGATAGATCACGCGGTATGGGTCCGGCTTTCGCCGGGACGACAGTCTAAGTCAACGCGCGCTCGCTTGCCGCCTGTCCGGTGCGATAGATCGCAAGGTCCCGCGAGCCGGAGAAGATCGCGCGCGGCTTCAAGCCATAGAAGCGACGAATCGAATGACTGAAATGCGTCGAGTCGGGATAGCCGATATCCTGCGCGAGATGCGCGAGGTTGATGTCCTGGTTGGCGAAGTGCAGCAGATGCCGCGCGCGTTTCCAGGCGCGGAAGGAGCGGAACGAGATCCCGGTCTCCTCCTTGAACAGATGCAGGAAGCGCGAGGGCGATAGCCCGGCCTCGGCGGCGCAGCCTGCCGCCGTCACCGGCTCGCCGGAGAACTGCCCGATGCGGCCGATCGCGCGCACGACACGCGGATCGAGCACACGCTGCGGCAGCGCGTCGCCGAAGCACATGGTATCGAACTCGGCATTCGCGATCGCATCGCGATGCTGCATCTCGGCGAGCGTCGCATAGGCGTTCCGGATGCGATTGGCGAACAGATGAGAGTCCGGTCCTTGCAAACGGCGGGCGACCGCCTCAAGCGTGCCGTCGGGCACACTCTCCGGCTCGATCGCGACGCAGATCGCCGAGCGATATTCGCTGGTGATGGTGTGGCGCAGGTTCGGCATCGTCACCGCGATCTCGCCATGCGACTCGCGGCCGTCGCTGGTCGACAGATGCAGCCCGTCGCGGATCGCGACATAGACATGGAATGCGCCGGGACAGCGCTCGCGCGGGCGTCCGAGCAGCCCGGCATAGAACACCCGTTCCGGCGTAATCAGCATCCGGTGACCGGATTGCTGGCTGGAGCTCTGGCACTTCGCGTCCACGATCGCGTCCATGGCGGTTCCTCCTCGCGCGACTCTTTGGGCCGCTGCGGCGGAGCTACCATAACGCAAATTCGCAAGCTGTCACCGATGCGAAATGTCGTCATTCAGGGGCGATGCGACGCATCGAACCCGGAATCTCGAGGTTCCGGGTTCAATGCTGCGCATTGCCCCGGAACGACGGAAAACTTACGGCCGCGTCCGCGGCGCAACGTTCTGTTCCTGCCCGGCTTTTTGCTCCGCCGCCACCGCGCGCTGGTAGCCGTCGCGCTGCTGCAGCCGCGCCCAATAGGCCGCGACATTCGGCCCGAAATCCTTGGCGAGACCGATATTGCTGGCAAGCCGCAGCGCATAACCGTTCGTGATGTCGGCCGCCGTGAAGCGTTCCGCGCAGAGGAATTCCGACTTCGCGGCGGCAGCTTCCACCGCGCGCAGCCGGCCCAGGAACCATTTTGCATAATCGCCCGAGACCTGCGGGTTGCGCCGCTCCTCCGGTTCGAGCTGGCTGTAGCGGAGCACCAGCGTCTGCGGGAAGGTCAGCGTCGCGTCGGAAAAATACATCCAGTTCAGGAACGCGCCATAGGCCGGCTCGTCGACGCCGACAATCAGCGGCGTCGGGCCGTATTTCGTGCCGAGGTAATGGCAGATGCCTGACGACTCCGTCATCCTGGTCTCGCCATCGATCATGAACGGGATGGTGCCGAGCGGATTGATGCCGAGATATTCCTTGGCGAACACGCGCGGCGGGAACGGCAGCATCTTCAGCTCATAGGGCAGCCCAAGCTCCTCCAGCATCCACAGCGGACGGAACGAGCGCGCGGCGTCGCAGTGATAGAGCGTGATCATCAGGCGTTTCCCTTTTGCTTCAGGCCAGGCAGCGTGCCCATCATCTTGCACAATACCATGAGCATGACCTCGTCGACGCCGCCGCCGATCGAGGTCAGGCGGCTGTCGCGATAGGCGCGGCTGACCGGCGTCTCGTTGGTGAAGCCCATGCCGCCCCAATATTGCAGGCATGCGTCGGTGAGCTCGCGGCCGAGCCGGCCGGCCTTCAGCTTGGCCATGGTCGCGAGCCGGGTCACGTCCTCGCCCGCGACCAGCGCCTCGCCGGCACGATAAATCAGCGAGCGCAGCAGCTCGACCTCGGTCTGCATTTCCGCGAGCTTGAAGTGCACCACCTGATTGTCCAGGATCGAGCCGCCGAACGCCTTGCGGCCGCGGGTGTAGTCGATGGTCTGGTTGATGATGAATTCATGCGCCTTCAGGCAGGCCGCCGCGCCCCACAGCCGTTCCTCCTGGAACTGGATCATCTGGTAGGTGAAGCCCTGGCCCTCCTCGCCGATCCGGTTGCGCTTCGGCACCCTCACATTGTCGAAGAAGATTTGCGCGGTGTCGGACGAGCGCATGCCGAGCTTGTCGAGCTTGCGCGCGACCTGCACGCCCCTGGTCTTCATCGGCACGCAGATCAGCGACTTGTTGCGGTGGACCTGACCGTCGCTGGTATTGGCCAGCAGGCAGATCCAGTCGGCCTGGGTGCCGTTGGTGATCCACATCTTGCCGCCATTGATGACGTAGTCGTCGCCGTCGGAGCGCGCATGGGTCTTGATCGAGGCGACGTCGGAGCCGGCGCCGGGTTCGGAGACGCCGATGCAGGCGACCTGGTCGCCGGCGATCGCCGGCACCAGGAATTCGCGCCGCACCTCGTCGGAGCCGAACCGCGCCAGCGCCGGCGTCGCCATATCGGTCTGCACCCCGATCGCCATCGGCACGCCGCCGCAGGTGATGGCCCCGAGCTCCTCGGCCATCATCAGCGCGTAGGAATAATCCAGTCCCTGACCGCCGAACTCGACCGGCTTGTTGAGGCCGAGGAAACCGAGATCGCCGAGCTTCTTGAACAGCTCATGCGCCGGGAAGATGTCGGCCTTCTCCCATTCGTCGACATGAGGGTTGATCTCGGCCGCGATGAACTTTTGTAGAGCGCGGCGCGGTTCGTCGTGGTCGGCGGTGAAGAGCATTTTGCTATGTAACTCCGTCAAAGCTTCTATTCCGTCATGGCCGGGCTTGTCCCGGCCATCCACGTCTTGTTTGTCGCCGAAAAGAAAGACGTGGATGCCCGGGACAAGCCCGGGCATGACGACACACTGATCTCACAATCCCATCTGCCGGCTGGCGAGATCCTTCATGATCTCCTCGGTACCGCCGCCGATCGCGTTGACCTTGACCTCGCGGTAGATGCGTTCGACCTTGACGCCGCGCATGAAGCCGGCGCCGCCGAAGATCTGCACCGCCTCGGAGGCGCAGTGCGCCATGGTCTGGGTCGCCTGGTTCTTCATCATGCAGATCTCGGCGACCGGGCTTTCGCCGTGGCCGAGCCGCCACGCCAGCATCTCCAGCATCGCCTGCGAGGCCGCGACCTTCTGCGCCATGTCGACGATCTTGTGCCTGATCACCTGGTGTTGGGCGATCGGCTTGCCGAACGTCTTGCGCTCCTTGGCATAGGCGACCGCCTCGTCGAGGCAGACGCGCGCATAGGCGGTGCAGCTCGCCGCCATGCCCATGCGCTCGCTGTTGAAGTTCTGCATGATGATCTTGAAGCCCTGACCTTCCTCGCCGATCAAATTCTCGACCGGCACGCGGCATTCGTCGAAATGAAGTGTCGCAGTATCCGACGCCCACCAGCCCATCTTCTTCAGCTTGGTGCGGGAGAGGCCCGGCGTATTGCCTTCAATCAACAGCAGGCTGACACCGCCGGAGCCCTCGCCACCGGTACGCACCGCAACCGTCAGGTAGTCGGCCCGCATGCCCGAGGTAATGAAGGTCTTCTCGCCGGAGACGACGTAATGATCGCCCTCGCGCCGCGCCCTGGTGCGCAGGTTCGCGACATCGGAGCCGCCGCTCGGCTCGGTGATCGCGAGCGCGGAGATCTTCTTGCCCGCGAGCACCTCCGGCAGCACCCGCGCCTTGACCTCGGGCCGCGCGGCGCGGGCGATCGGCGGCGAGCCGATGGTGTGGCTCATCAGGCTCGAGGAGACGCCGCCGGCGCCGGCCTGCGCCAGCTCCTGCGAAGCCACGATCTTCATGAACTGGTCGGCGGCGATGCCGCCATACTCTTCGGGGAAGCCAAGACCGAGCAGCCCGATCGCGGATGCCTTGGCATAGAGTTCGCGCGGAAACTCGCCGTC
Source organism: Bradyrhizobium elkanii USDA 76 (assembly GCF_023278185.1). NCBI lineage: Bacteria > Pseudomonadati > Pseudomonadota > Alphaproteobacteria > Hyphomicrobiales > Nitrobacteraceae > Bradyrhizobium > Bradyrhizobium elkanii. Next base: position 8,657,558 of record NZ_CP066356.1, read on the forward strand.
TTCGTCCCATTGATGGGCATATGGCTCGATTTCCCTGGCAACAAAGCGCCGCATCACCTCGCGAAAGGCCTCATGCTCGCCGGTGTAGAACGGGTTTGCCATCCGCATGCTCCGTTGATTCTTCCCGTCGACGATGTCCGGATTTTTCCCGGTTCACTTGCGTCGAGTGGCTGCCATCGGTGCCGGCGTCCGGTCCGGCGATCTGCCAGCCACTAAACGCAAGACAGTATCCTAATACGCCCCCTCCACTGCCAATTCATGGCATCAATTGAGCCAGGAACAGGCGGCGCAAGACTGCCGTTCCGGAGGAGGGAAATTTGCCGGTTCGTTATTACGACTGGATCGCGCATCATCGCCGGCGCACGCCGGACAAGATGGCGCTTGTCGATCTCGCCAGCGGACGCCGCTTCAGCTACAAGGAGCTTGACGCCCGCGTGTCGCGGCTCGGCGCCTGGCTGCGCGACGCGCTGAAGGTCGCCCGCGGCGACCGCGTCGCAGTGCTGGCGCTGAACACGACGGATACGCTGGAGCTGCAGTTCGCCTGCTTCCGGATCGGCGCGATTTTCCTGCCGCTCAACACCCGTCTCACCGTTCCCGAACTGCGCTACATCACCGGCGACGCCGCGCCGAAGGTGATGGTCCACGACGACGACCTCGCCGAGACCGCGCTTGCGGTGGCAAAGCTCTGCGATGTCGCTGCGACCGTGAGGCTCGGCCCGGGCGGCGCCTATGAGGCCGGCATTGCGGCAGCCACGCCGCTCGAGCGGTTCGAGGAGGTCATGCTCGATGACATCTCGACCATCATGTACACCTCGGGGACGACGGGCCAGCCCAAGGGCGCGATCATTACGCATGGGATGACGTTCTGGAATTGCGTCAATCTCGGCGGCCCCGCCTACATCTCGCCGGCCTCGGTGCTGCTCACGGTGCTGCCGCTGTTCCACACCGGCGGGCTGAATTGCTACACCAACCCGGTGCTGCATGCCGGCGGCACTGTGCTGATCATGCGCGCCTTCGATCCCGGCGAGGCGCTGAAGCTGATCAGCGACCCGGCGCAAGGCATCAACGTATTCTTCGGCGTCCCCGCGATCTACCAGTTCATGGCGCAGCATCCGGCCTTCGCATCAGCGGATTTCAGCCGCCTCGTCATCGGCGGCGTCGGCGGCGCGCCGATGCCGGTGCCGTTGCTCAAGACCTGGGAGGCGCGCGGCGTCGCGCTGCAGCAGGGCTACGGCATGACCGAGACCTCGCCGGCGGTGATGGTGCTCGACCGCGAGGATGCCGCGCGCAAGGCCGGCTCCTCCGGCAAGCCGGTGCTGCACACCGAGGTCCGCATCGTGCGGCCCGACGGCAGCGACGCCGCGGTCGGCGAGCTCGGCGAACTCTGGGTCAAGGGCCCGAACATCACGCCGGGCTACTGGAACAGGCCGGACGCCAACGCCTCCTCCTTCACCGACGGTTGGCTGCACACCGGCGACGCCACGCGGATCGACGAGGAAGGCTTCTACTACATCGTCGACCGCTGGAAGGACATGTACATCTCGGGCGGCGAGAACGTCTATCCGGCCGAGGTCGAGAGCGTGCTGCATCAATTGGCCGCCGTCGCCGAGGCCGCTGTCATCGGCATCCCCGACGAGCAATGGGGCGAAGTCGGCATGGCGATCATTGCCGTAAAGCCAAGCCATTCGCTGACCCCGGCCGAGGTCCACGCGCATTGCCAGGCCAATCTGGCGCGGTTCAAGTGCCCGCGCCTGATCGAATTCATCGAGGTCCTGCCGCGGAACGCGACAGGCAAAATTCATAAGCCGACGCTCCGGCAACAATTCAGCCGGCCGAAGCCAACCGATACCGCGGCGTGAGCCAGACGCGCGCCGCGCGTTCCGGAATTCGCCGCGACAAGGATTACCCCGTTGCCGTCTGCCGGGACCGGCTGCGGGTTCGTTGCGTAAGTCCCCAACCAAGATCAATCGAGGAAATTGCCTTTATGAAAACAACAACACTGCCGCTGCTGGCGGCCGCCACGGCGCTCTGCCTGCTCTCCACCCAGGCCGCCTTTGCTCAAAAGAAATATGATACCGGCGCCTCCGACACCGAGATCAAGATCGGCAATGTCGAGGCCTATAGCGGTCCTGCCTCCGCCTACGGCGTCATCGGCAAGACCGAAGAAGCCTATTTCAAGATGATCAACGACCAGGGCGGCATCAACGGCCGCAAGATCAACTGGATCTCCTATGACGACGGCTACTCGCCGCCGAAGACCGTGGAGCAGATCCGCAAGCTGATCGAGAGCGACGAAGTCTTCCTGGTGTTCAACGCGCTGGGCACGCCGACCCAGACCGCGGTGCAGAAGTATCACAACGCCAAGAAGGTGCCGCAGCTGTTCCTCGCTACCGGCGCCAGCAAGTGGAACGATCCGAAGGATTTCCCTTGGACCATGGGTTTCCAGCCGAGCTATCGCGTCGAGGCGCGGATCTTCGGCAAGTACATCCTGAAGGCCAAGCCGGATGCCAAGGTCGCGATCTTCTATGCCAATGACGATTTCGGCAAGGACTACCTGGTCGGCTTGAAGGAGATCCTCGACAAGTCGAGCGTCAAGATCGTCGCCGAAGAGAGCTACGAGACCACCGAGCCGTCGATCGACTCCCACATCGTCAAGCTGAAGGACACCGGCGCCGACGTATTCGTCAACATCTCGACGCCGAAATTCGCGGCGCAGGCGATCAAGAAGATCGCCGAGCTCAACTGGAAGCCGGTGCAGGTGATGACCGACGTCTCGATCTCGATCGGCGCGGTCATGAAGCCCGCCGGGCTCGAGGCCTCGGAAGGCGTGCTGTCGGCCGGCTATCTGAAGGACGCGTCCGATCCGCAGTGGAAGAATGATGAGGGCATGAAGAAGTTCATGGCCTTCGCCGAGAAGTACATGCCGGGCGCCAACCTCGCCGACGCCAATCTGGTCTATGGCTACGCCGCGGCGCAGACCATGGTGCAGGTGCTGAAGCAGGCCGGTGACAACCTGACGCGTGAAAACGTGATGAAGCAGGCCGCCAGCCTCAAGGACTTCACGCCCGACACGCTGATCCCCGGCATCCGGATCAACACCAGCGCGACCGACTTCGCGCCGGTCGAGCAGCTTAAGATGATGCAGTTCAAGAACGGGCAGTGGGAGCTGTTCGGCGACATCATCAGCGCCGAGACCGGCGGCTAGCGCAGCGCAGGACGCCCACATCAGCCATCGCGAAGCCGCCCATCCGGGCGGCTTCGTTGTTTTTACGGATCGCTGGTGATGCCGAGCCGAGCGACGCGCAAGCTATCTCACCGTCACCCTGAGGAGCCGCGAAGCGGCGTCTCGAAGGGTCGACGGCCCGGTCGGTGGCCGTGCATCCTTCGAGACGCGCTACGCGCTCCTCCAGCGACAAAGGCGAAGCCTTTGCGCGGGGATGACGGGATTGGCATCGTGAAGTTGACGTAGCCGGTCGATTATCCCGGCAAAAAGATCGCGAACGGCTCGTCGATCGTGCGACGCAGATGCTCGCGATAGGCGGCGTAGTTCGCATCGTCCGCCGACACCCGGCCGAGGCTCGGCTTGGGCACGTTCTTCACCGGCAGGAACGCGATCGGCGCGGCGACCGGCGTCAGCAGCGAGCCGCGGCCAGCAAGCAAGGTCGTGATGATGCCGTACATCTCGCCGGAATTGCGCGGGCGCGACACCGTGATCACGCGATGCTGGCCGTGTCGGTTGGTCACGAGGTAGACGAAGCCGGATTCATTGGGCACCGCCACCTCGCCATACTGGGTGTAATCGGCATCCTGCCGTTCGCCCTCGCGAAAGCCGAGCGACGATGACGCTTCGTCCCAGGTAATCTCGGTGCGATAGGCATAGAGCGCGCCCTGTTCGCCGAACGACGGACGCACCGTGATGTAGGTGCCCTCGATCCGCGCCACCGCGCGGCGGGAGTAGGATCCGAGGCTGTCGGGCGCGATCCCGCCATTGGCGGGTGCGGCCACCGTGATCGTCTCCGGCAGCTTACGCAGGGACACACCCAGCGCCTGCTCCAGCCGCACCGTGGTCGCCAGCGTGAACGGGCGGCGGCCGCCGAGCACCTTTTCCAACGTCGAGAGGCTCAGCTTCGCCTGCTCGGCCAGCGCCTGCCGCGAGATTCGGCGGCGCGCGATTTCCTCGCGAATGGTCTCCGCGACCTGCCGGCTCTGCTCGGCGGACAGCTGCTTGTCAGGCGTCGGCATCCAGATTCCTGCCCGGTTCCCCTTGATTCCGCGCAGTCTAGCAGACCGCACAACCCATCACAAAACCGCACAAACCCGCCTCCCGCGGCGGCGGGCCGCGCCGGACCGCGGCCAATCATTGCCGATCATTCTGCTCGCGCCAAAACCGCCGTTCTCCATGATCGCGAGGCAGCGAAAGCCTCGCTCGGGAGTGACGAAAATGACGATTTACGATGCATGTGAGAGCAGCCCGCAGATCCGCCTGTCGCGCAGGATGCGCATTGCGCTGTTCTTCCTGGTGGAAGGTGTGGCCGCGCTGGTGATCGGCTTTGCGGCCTTATTCGTGAGTTTCGATCCGGTGTGGTCGGCCGAGCTGCCGCAACAGGCGGTGCTGCGGCCAAGCGATGCGCGCTCCGGCTCGCTGCTGTTCAAGACCGACGATGGCTACAGGGATGCGCTCAGGCTCGGCGTCGATGTCGACCTCACGGTGTCGGGCCCGACCGTCCGCGCCCGCGTCACGCAGATCTTCCGCAACCCGACCAAGGACTGGGTGGAGGCGACCTATGTCTATCCGCTGCCGGCGGGCGGCGCGGTCGACACGCTGAAGATGGTGGTCGGCGACCGCGTCGTGGTCGGCGACATCAAGGAGCGGCAGCAGGCTCGCGCGATCTATGAGCAGGCCAAGCAGAACGGCCAGAAGGCCGCGCTCACCGAACAGGAGCGGCCCAACATCTTCACCAATTCGGTCGCCAATATCGGCCCCGGCGAAACCGTGCTGGTGCAGATCGAGTATCAGGAGCCGGTGCAGCAGAACGGCAGCGAATTCTCGCTGCGGGTGCCGATGGTGGTCGGCCCACGCTACAATCCGCGCCCGGTGGTGCAGAGCGTCGACCTTCGCGCCGACGGCAACGGCTGGGGCACCACCGATCCGGTGCCGGACCGCGACCGCATCTCCTCCGAAGTGCTCGATCCCGCCCAGAATGCGCCGGTCAATCCAACCAACGTCACGGTGCACCTCAACGCCGGCTTCCCGCTCGGCGAGGTGAAGAGCCATTTCCATCAGGTCAGGATCGAGAGCCCCGACAGCACCACGCGCATCGTCAAGCTCGCCGAAGGCCCGGTGCCGGCCGATCGTGATTTCGAGCTGACCTGGAAGCCGGCCGCCGAGAAGGCGCCGTCGGTCGGGCTGTTCCGCGAGCATGTCGGCAATTCCGACTATCTGCTCGCCTTCGTCACCCCGCCGTCGGTCGAGCAGCCGCAGCAGAAACCGTTGCCGCGTGAGGTGATCTTCGTGATCGACAATTCCGGCTCGATGGGCGGCACCTCGATCATCCAGGCCAAGGCGAGCCTGACTTACGCGCTCGGTCGCCTGCAGCCGACCGATCGCTTCAACGTGATCCGGTTCGACGACACCATGGATACGCTGTTTCCGGCACCGGTCGCGGCCAACAGCGCCAATATCGGCAACGCGACGGCGTTCGTCAGCGCGCTGCAGGCCCGCGGCGGCACCGAGATGGTGCCGGCGATGCGCGCGGCGCTGTCAGACACCAACCACGACGACGCCAATTACGTCCGGCAGGTCGTGTTCCTGACCGACGGCGCCATCGGCAACGAGCAGCAATTGTTCGAGACCATCAGCGCGCTCCGCGGACGCTCGCGGGTATTCATGGTCGGGATCGGCTCGGCGCCGAACACCTATCTGATGACGCGCGCCGCCGAGCTCGGCCGCGGCACCTTCACCCATATCGGCTCGGTCGAGCAGGTCGACGAGCGCATGCGCGGCCTGTTCGCCAGGCTCGAGAACCCGGCGGTGACGAACCTCTCGGCGAAATTCTCCGAGGCGACGGCCGATCTGACGCCGTCGGCGCTGCCCGACGTCTATCGCGACGAGCCGCTGGTGCTGGCCGCCAAGCTCGACAAGCTGACCGGCTCGGTCGAGATCAAGGGCCGCATCGGCGACCGTCCGTGGAGCGTGACGCTGCCGCTCGCGAATGCCGCCGAGGGCAAGGGCCTGTCGAAACTGTGGGCGCGCCGCAAGATCGCCGATGCCGAGGTGGCGCGCACCACGCGACAAGAGAGTCCCGAGGACGCCGACAAGACCATCCTCGCGCTGGCGCTGGAGCATCAGCTCGTGACGCGGCTGACCAGCCTTGTCGCGGTCGACAAGACGCCGAGCCGTCCCGAAGGCGAGCCGCTGAAGTTGAGCGAACTCCCGCTCAACCTGCCCGCCGGCTGGGATTTTGCGAAGCTGTTCGGCGAGCGCCCGAGTCTGCCGGCCGTCCCGGGCGAGCGGCGCGCCGACGGTGGCGACGGCAAGGTGCAGCTCGCTGCGCTGAAGCGGTCACCGGTCGCCACGCAAGCTCCCGGCACGATCCAGCTGCCGAAGACCGCGACCGATGCGGAGCTGAAGATGATCGCGGGCGTGATCCTGCTCACGGTCAGCCTTCTTCTCCTGGTGTTCAACCGGCGTCAGACGTCGCCCCAATGACGTCGGATGAAAGGAGGAGGCGCCCCCCAACCTCCTCCTTCAAGAGCGCGCGCGGCCTTCCATCCGTCCCCCAGGGGCCGCGCGCGCAGCTTCTCCCGCCCGAGGAAGGCATCGCGCGAATTTCCAACCCTCACCCTGAGGAGCACGCGAAGCGGGCGTCTCGAAGGGCGAGGCCACCGGACCGGCCTCATCCTTCGAGACGCGCTGCGCGCTGCTCGGGATGAGGGTCAGACAGTCGCTTCTCGCAATGGCCAGAGCAGAACAAAATGCCCCGCTTCATTCCACCCATCGCGTTCGCCCTCATCGGCCTGATCCTGTTCGGCCAGGGCGCCTATATCCACGCCAAGGCGCTGCTCGCGCAGGTGCTGCTGGAGCGCGCCTTCGCACAGAGCATCGCGACCGGCCAGCCGGTGAAGCCGTAGAGCTGGGCCGATACCTGGCCGGTGGCGCGGATCGAGGTGAAGCGCCTGCACGCGTCCGCGATTGCGCTTGCCGGCAGCAGCGGCCAGGCGCTGGCATTCGGCCCCGGCCATGTCGAACAGACCGTCGATCCCGGCGAGCGGGGCGTGGCGGTCTATTCCGCGCACCGTGACACGCATTTTCGCTTTCTCAGGGATGTCACAATCGGTGACGAGATCGACGTCACACGAAGCGACGGCAAGATGTTTCGCTATCGGGCCGATCGCAGCTCGGTGGTCCGCTTCGATCAATCGGGGGTCGATCCGATTACTGACCGACATGAACTTGTGCTATCGACCTGCTGGCCGTTCGATGCGCTGACATCGGGGCCCGAGCGTTATCTGCTGCACGCGACCTTGATCGAAACGGATACGCGCCCGCGCGAATCGGGTTCCTGATAGGCAATCAATTTTGCGCCTGCCGGGATATTGCGCGCGGTGCCCTGACCTGCGCCGGCATGAGTTGCTACCCCCTTTCCCTCGCCATAAAAACAATGAAAAATCGCGCGCCTCACGGTGATCCGCCGTGGCCACAGGAAACAACGACAACAAGGATAAGGGCAGGCTCCATGGAAGCTTTCGCAAGCACCGCGTCTCATGTGTCCCACAAATGGGCGCCGCCCGCGGACGCCAGCGATATCGTCAAGAGCATCCACGCGATGCTGCATCCGCGCAACATCGTGCTGGTCGGCGCCACCGACAAGCCCGGCAATTACGCCGAACGGATCTGGAACAATCTGGTCAAATACGGCTACGCCGGCGGCCTCTATCCGATCAACGCCAAGCGCGAAGCGATCTGGGGCGTCACCTGCTACAAGGACTTCGCCAGCCTTCCCGAAAAACCCGACCATGTGCTGGTGCTGGTGCCGGCCCGGTTTGCGGTACAGGTGATCCGCGATGCGGCCGCGGCCGGCGCGCGCTCGGCGACCATCGTCACCTCCGGCTTCAGCGAATTGCAGGATGAAGAGAGCCAGCGGCTCGCGGTCGAGCTGAAGCAGGCGATCAAGGAGACCGGGCTTGCCGTCACCGGCCCGAATTGCCTCGGCAATCTCAGCGCCGGCGAGAACCTGTTCACCAATATCGACGACCGCATCGTCACCATGGAGCAGGGCGCGGTGGCGATCGCCGGCCAATCCGGCGCGATCGTGATGGCGATCCGGCAGGCGCTGGAGGATCGCGGCGTCGGCGTCGGCTACATGGTCACGACCGGCAACGAATCCGGGCTCGAGACCCCGGACCTGATGAGCTATTTCGCCGCCGATCCGAGCATCCGCGTCATCGTGGTCTATCTCGAAGGCGTCAGGAACACGAAAGTGTTCCGCGATGCCTGCAAGGCCGCGCGCGCCGCCGGCAAGCCGGTGATCGCGCTCAAGCTCGGCGCCTCCGAAGGCGGCCGCGCTGCGGCGATGGCGCATACCGGCGCGCTCGCCGGTTCGATCGAGACATTCGATGCGATCTCGACCCGCGAGGGCGTGATCCGGGTGCGCGGACTGGATGAACTGATCGAAACCACCGAATGCTTCGTCCATGCCGATCCGCCGAAGGGCAATCGCCTCGCGGCGGTGTCGCTGTCGGGCGGCAAGCGCGGGCTTCTGATCGACGCGTTCTATTCCGCCGGCCTGAATTTTGCGCCGCTCAGCCCGAACGCCTCGGAGCAGCTGGCGAAGATGCTCGGCCCCGGCAGCATCGTCGGCAATCCGCTCGACGCCGGCTTTGCCGCGGTGGTCGATCCCTCCGTCTACATGAAGTCGATCAAGATCATGATCGACGATCCCGACACCGATATCGTCATCATCGATGCCGAGCTGCCGAAGGCGCCGCACGAGCTGCGCGAGCGCAATTTGCGCATCGTCAACGAGATGGCGGGCCAGGCCAACAAGCCGGTGATCTATATCAGCGCGATGTCGATCGGCTTCACCGAATTCACCAAGGGGCTGCGCAAGTCGCTGCCCGATATCGCGGTCATGCAGGGCCTCGACCGCGCGGTCGGCGCGATCAAGTCGCTGATCGAATATGCCGGCCTGCGCAAGGAGGTGCCCGATATCGCGTCGAGCTCGAAGGCATCGGCGCGCGCGGTGCTGGAGAAGACGCTGAAGGCCGCCAACGGCGCCGCCGCGCTCGACGAGGTCGCCTCGAAGAAGCTGCTCAGGGCCTATGGCATCCCGATCTCAAAGGAAGAGGTTGCGCAGACCGCGGCGGAGGCCGTGAAGATCGCCAAGCAGATCGGCTTCCCGGTGGTCGCCAAGGTGGTCAGCCCCGACATCCTGCACAAATCCGATGTTGGCGGCGTGGAGCTGAATCTCGCCAGTGCGGCCGAGGTGAAGAAGGCGTTCAACGACATCACCGCGCGGGTGAAGAAGTTGAAGGGCAAGCCGAAGCTCGAAGGCATCCTGATCGCGCAGCAGGTCAAGGCCGACCTCGAGCTCGTGGTTGGCGCCTCGCTCGACGCCGAGATGGGCCCCGTCGTGCTGTTCGGCACCGGCGGCGTCGATATCGAGCTGATGAAGGACGTCGCGCTCGCCGGCGCGCCGCTCGACGCCGCCGAGGCGAAGGAGCTGATTGCCAGGACCAAGGCCGGGGTCAAGATGAAGGGCTATCGCGGCAAGCCCGCGCTGCACGAGCCGTCGGCGGTGAAGGCGCTGGTCGGTCTTTCCAACCTGATGGCCGACGCCAATGGCCGCATTGCCTCGATCGACGTCAACCCGTTCCTGATCAACAGCAAGCTCGGCGTCGCCGTCGACGGCCTGATCGTGCTGAACAACGCCGCCGCGAACAAGGCCGCAGGGCATTAGGCTTCACTCCCTCTCCCCGTTCTTACGGGGAGAGGGTCGGGGTGAGGGGCTCTCTCCGCGAGGCGGTACCAGACGAAAGACCTGTACCCCCTCACCCGGATCGCATCTCACGATGCGATCCGACCTCTTCCCGCATGCGGGGCGAGGTGACTTAAAAGCTCGCACCCCACTGCCGCGCGGTCTGCATCACCCAGTCGCGATAGAGTGTCAGCGGCGTCACGCCGGTGATGCCGCCGCAGCCGGCGGCGCCGTTCGGCCCCGTCGACCAACTCACCACGCCGACGATCGCAGGGCCGCCCTGCTTGTCCTCGAACACCGGCGCGCCGGAATCGCCGGTGCAGGCCCCGAGCCCTTCGCGCACGCCCTGCCCGACCGGATCGACGAGACGGATCTGCAACGTGCCCGGCTTGCCGCTCGCGATCAGGCCGGCGACGCGCGTGGCGCCACCGCTTTTGCCGTCACCGCGCACGGTGACGCCGACGCCCGCGATGGTGAAGCGGCCGCCGACCTGGATCGGAATGTTTGGCATGCCGAGCGCGGCCGGCGCCTTGCCTGCGGCCGGCGCCGCGAGCTGCAGCAGCGCGACATCGGCGGTCGCGACATGATTGGTCATCGCCTGCATCCGGAAGCCGGGATGGATCGCAACCGTCCTGACGTCCTGCAGCTTCGGCTGCCTGTCCGCGCCATATTCGACGATCTTGTAATCGGCGCCGGGCTGCACGCAATGCGCCGCGGTCAGCACGACCTTCGGCGCGATCAGCGCGCCGGTGCAGAAATTGCCGCGCGAGCCGACGATGGTGACGACGGAGCGCGCAACGCCATCCGTCGACGGCGCGCCGCCGCCGACGATGGCCAGCGCCGGCGTTGCCACCAACAGGCTAAGAAAAGCCGTCGCTCGAATTACGCTCGTCATGGAACCCCGTCGGTCTGCTTCTGAATCGAGCCCATTCGAGCCGCGGCATCGCGTCGCTCGCACCCGGCTCTGGAGAACACGCAATATTGTACAGAGCATCCAGGCCTGCATGCGTCAATTGTCTAAATATCTAGGCGTCGATCACTACGGCGTTGAAGTCGCCGCCGGAATCCAGCACCGCCATCGCGCGCCGGCGCCACACATCGACGTCTGTCGCGAGACGCACCATGTCGGATCGCGCGCCTCATGTGAACTGCGTCTCTTGATTGCCTGCATCGGGGTCGTAATTTCGGCGTGATACTAATACAACCTCCGGCAGCATATCGCATACTTACTTTCATGACTTTCTGGATGCCGGTGCCGTTGATCTCAACACGGCGTTTCCATCCGCCATTTCGTTGAGTTAGAGGATAACGATGAGGATAGCGGTCGTCACGCCGATCAGGCTGTTCAGCGAGGGGCTTACCTCGAGTTTCCAGAACCACGCCGAGTTTGCGATTGCGGCGGCGGTGTCCGATCTCGCCGGCCTGCGCGAGACCCTCGAGACCGGCAGTGTGAATGTCATTCTGATCGACGTCACACAGGGTATCGATCTCGACGAAGTGCGCGTGATTGCCAGCGATCATGCGGATGTCGCGCTGGTGGCGCTCGGTCTCAACGAAGATCGGCGCGACGTGGTCCGCTGCGGCCGGGCCGGTTTCAGCGGCTACATCTCCCGGAACGCCAGCTTCGATGAGCTATGCCGCGCGCTGTCGGACGTGGCATCGGGGCGGCTCGCCTGCAGCGCCGAGATTTCCGGCGGCCTGCTGCGCGCGCTGTTCTGCATGGAACGTCAGACGGATACGATCGACGCGGACCAGGGACTGACGCGCCGCGAAGGCGAGGTTCTCAAGCTGATCGGACAAGGCATGTCGAACAAGGAGATCGCGCGCGATCTCAATCTCAGCCTTGCGACGGTCAAGCACCACGTCCATCACGTGCTGCAGAAGCTCGGCCTGCCGCGCCGGGCACAGGCGATGCGACGGGTGCGCGAAGCACCGTGGATCGCATCATCGGCAGCGATCCCCGATCGGGCCCGCGAGCTCGACTGACACCAGCATCCCGAATTCCGTGTTCGGCCGACGCGCAGACGCGTTCGCGCACCGGAGCGCAGATGCACACGTGTTTGCCCCGGGCGCGCGCAATGGTGCGGCGAGATCGGTCTCGGCTAAACCCTTCGATCGATCGTCCGAGCTGCAGGATCGATCTCATGGACCGATCGATCCGTATCGTCGGCTCGATCCTTTCTGATCCACCGCGGCGAATAGGCCTTAGGCGTCACAGCTGCCACAACTGCACCAACGCAACGACCTGCCGCTCTGCTGGATCGCTGCGTGAAAGCAAATTGCCGCGGAAGATGGATCGGCTGCACGGATTTGCGGCAGGCCGGTCGGGATTGATTTCATGAATCCAGTTGCCGACATCGCTGGTCTGGCTGCCTTGTGGCAGAAAACGTCGGGCGGCGACCCCGCGGTGAAGATCGCGATCATCGACGGCCCCGTCGATCTCAATCATCCTTCGCTCCGGCAGGCCCGCGTCGCCAGCGGCGGCGAGTTCGTTGCACCGGCTTCGCCGATGATCCAGTCCGAGCACGGCACGCATGTGACGAGCGTGCTGATGGGCACGCCCGGCAGCCCGGTGCTCGGCGTCGCGCCGAATTGCAGCGCGACCGTGTTCTCGATCTATCGCGAGAATGCCTCCGGTCAGATCGAGCCGTCCTCGCAAAGCACCCTGGCGCTCGCGATCAACCAGGCGCTCGCCGCCGGTGCCGACGTCATCAATATCAGCAGCGGCCAGCAATCCGCGACCGGTCAGGCCGACCGCATTCTGGTCGACGCGGTCCGCGCTTGCGAGCGCGCCGGCAAGCTGATCGTCGCCGCTGCAGGCAATGACGGATGCCGCTGCGTCCAGGTGCCGGGCAGCCTCGCTTCGGTGCTTGCGGTCGGCGCGTGCGATCCGGTCGGCAATCCGCTGCCCTTCAGCAATTTCGGCGACGCCTATCTCGAGAACGGCATCCTCGCGCCGGGCGAGAACATCGCCGGCGCCTCGCCGGTCCGCAATATCAGCCTGCGCTCCGGAACGAGTTTTGCGGCGCCGATCGTCACCGGCGTCGTCGCCCTGCTGCTCTCATGCCTGCGCCAGACCGGACGCAAGGCCGATCCGCAAGCCATCCGTGCCGCGCTGCTCGAAAGCGCGGTGCCCTGCCGCAGCGACGGCAGTGCCTCGCGCTGTCTCGCCGGGCGGCTCGATATTCCCGCGGCTGTCGCCGCCCTGCTTGGCGAGCAGGCGGACGCCGTCATGCCGTCGGGTACCACGGCCGCGGCTCCCCATTTCCGGGGAGTGTCCGCGCGCCCTTTCGTCCAACCGTTATCCGCCGCTCAGCCAACTGCAACCAGAGAGGGTTCCATGGGAGATCTATCAGCAATGTCTGCACCATCGGCTCCGCGCATATTCGGGCCGGACGGCTCGGTTCTGCGCAGCAGCGCCGGGATCATGCCAAGCGAAGCGCAGCCTGCTGCGCCGGCAGCGCCTGCGGCCGTCGCCGCGCCCGTTGATCACGGCGTCGCCGCCGCGCCGATCGCAGCGCCGGCGCCCTATCCGTATCACGCGCCCCATGCGGGCGGCGACATGGTCTGGATGCCGACGCCGGCACCGCAGATGGTCATGCCGCCGATGATGATGCCGCAGATGGCAATGCCGGCGGCCGGCATGATGCCGCAGGCCTGGCTGCAGCCGCAGCAGCTGCCTGCGCTGATGCCGAGCAACGCGCTTCCCGTCGCGATGCCGCAGGCGCTGCCGATGTACGAAGCCCCCGCGGTTCGCACCAGCGAGAACAGCTGCGGCTGTGGCGGCGGCCTGCGTCCGCAGGGCGCCGCGGCGGAATCCACCGGACAGCTCGCGTTCCCGATCGGCCGGCTGTTCTACGACTTCGGCAAGGAGGCGCGCCTCGACTACTTCGTGCAGGCCATCGCCAACTGGCGCGACAGCCTGATCGGACGCGGCGATCCGGCGTTCGGGCCGGAGCGCGACCGCTCCGGCGATACCTCGGCGCCGTACAATCCGGCGATCATGGCGCGCTATCTGTTGAACCAGGCCGAAGGTGAGAGCGCGACACCGAGCGGCTCGGGCAACAACTTCCCGGATGCCGATGCCATCATCTGGACGATGACGATCGACTCGATCCCGATCTATGCGGTCAAGCCGCTCGATGTGTTCGGTCTCGGATTCTTCGCCGCGCTGATCCTGGCGCTCTGGCATCAGGAGGTCTCGCATGACGATCCATCGAACACCCGAACCGTGGTCCCGGCCGCGCGCGGCGGCGACGATACGCCACCGACCACGCCCCCGGCTTTCCCGCCGCGCGGCGGTGTTGCGCGGATTTCGATGGCCGGCTGGGTCGACAGCGCCAACACGACCAAGCTCCTGAACGGGACCGTCGTGCCGACGCTGGTGACCGACTGGCGCGGCTTCTACCAGTGGGATCTCTACACGCTGTTCGGGCCCGATCCCGACACCTGGCCGGCCGGCGCGGAAGGCTTCCTCGAGCGGATCTACAACGAGTTCCGCAATGTCGGCCTCTCGCCGCAGGATCGCGCGCTGAACTATTCCGCGATGAATGCCTACAACACGCGGAAGATCTTCACCGACGTCGCCAAGAAGGGCTTGCGGCTCGATACCGTCGAGGTCGACCAGAGCGTCATCTGCCGCCCGGACTCGGTTTGTCACGACGTGACTTACCGCTTCTTCAATCCGACCCAGGTCCTGACCCAGGCGCGCGAAGTCTATCAGTACACGATCGACGTGAGCGACGTGGTGCCGGTGGCGGTCGGACCGCTGCGGCAGTGGCAGGTCTATTGACGCGATTGCTCCTCTGCGTCCGGAGGAGATCAGAACGTGGCGCGAATGCGTCACGTGGTCCAGGGGATCGACGTGATGAGCGATCCCCTGGGCGACGTCCAGCGACGGCTGCCCCGGTCGGTGCCCACCTCCCGTAGTTGCCGTCAATTCAAACCGAAAGAAGGAGCTGAACATGTACGCAAGGAACGACTTTGAGACCTTCGGCAGCGTGCGTAGCCCGATCCAGTGTGAGGGCATCGAGCGCGGTCCGAAGCGGATTGCCGACGTGGCGACCAACGGGTCGGTCAACCCGCAGGGTTGGGGAGAAATCCTCGGCGGCGTCGCGCAGGCGCTGCCGGGTGTCCTCGGCGCCTTCGGCATCTGATCGCCAAACTCGGGGCCCGGCGCTGTCGGGCCCCACCCCCACCTTCGAGGAGGCCGACATGATGCAGAAATCCACCGCCAGGAGCCCACAGCAACAGCAGCAGAACGGTCGCCGGATCGAGCCATCCGGCAAGATCGTCGTGTCGTCAGTCGTGAGCCACGCCTCGCTGATCGCCGCGATCAGCGACCGCAACCCGATCATCGCCAAACGCACCACATCCGACGAAGACAAGTCCTGACGTCGTCGTCGTCACCGAACCTATGGAGCCGATGCCATGGCAAGACCGCCCCGCAAATCCGGATCCGACAGCGCCGCCTCGCCCCCGCCGGCGGAAGCACCTTCCGCAGCGTCACGCATGGCCCAGGCGCGGCGCCCGATGGAGGCAGCTGTTGTCGCCCGTCCGAAGATCGCCACCACTCCCACTCCGCCGACAACGCCGACCTATCTGGCGCCGCCGCAGGGCCCCGGGGCTCCGCAGCAAATGCGCCATGATGGCTCACCGCATTCGGAGGAGCGGCTCAACACCGCGATGAAGATCCTGCTCGATCCCACGGCGCGCGCGCTGCCGAGCAAGGTCTATTCCGGACAGGCGCGAAACTGGACCCGCAGACCGTAATCGGCTTTGCGCGCCGAACAGGCCGCGATCCGCAACCGTGCACGCAACGGCCCGCCCGATCCGGCGGCGCGGCCGTTGCCGTTCGCCGGAGAGCAACATGAACGAGAACGGCAATCCCCCTCGCGTCAACCTGCGCCGCGCCTCCTTCACTTGTGTGGGCCTCGGCACATTCCTGTTTCTCGCGGCCGGCACGCTGCGATGGGCCGGCGCCTGGGTGTTCCTGCTCGAGATCACGATCGGCGGGCTGATCACCGAAGCCTGGCTCGCCCGGCATGATCCGGGGTTGCTGGCGGAGCGGCGCACCGCACGCGGCCAGGCCGGATGGGATCGCGTCATCACGATGATCATGCCGCTGTTGTGGCTGACATGGCTGCCGCTGATGGCGCTCGACGCAGTCCGCTACCAGACATCCATCGCGCCCTTCTGGTTGCAATGCGCCGGCGCCGCGATGATCGCGGCATCGTTCTATATCGTCTACCGGACCTACCGCGAAAACAGCTACGCCGCGCCGGTCGTGAAGATCCAGCGCGAGCGCGGGCATGCGGCGGTGACCACCGGACCCTACGCCTATGTGCGGCATCCGATCTATGCCAGCGGCCTCCTGACCTATGTCGGCACGCCGCTGCTGCTGGGATCCTGGTATGGCCTTGCCATCGTGCCTGTGATGGCGGCGCTGCTCGGCTTGCGGTCGCTGATGGAGGAGCGGATGCTGACCGCCGAGCTCGACGGCTATGCCGAGTATCTCGCGCGGGTGCGCTATCGCCTGGTGCCGATGGTCTGGTGAGCTGGTTCCGCGTGGCGGATTTTTGCCGCGAACTGGCGGCTTGCCTGATCGGCGGCAATTCCAATAAAGAAGGCTGGACGCGCGTTTCCCTGTTGTCCTGCAATCGGCCGGACGATCCGAGGCGAAGCCGCCGCTTTGCAACGGGCAGGACTTTGATGATTGAGGCAGTGATCTGGGATTTCGGCGGCGTGTTGACCACCTCGCCGTTCGAGGCGTTCGCGCGCTATGAGATCGAGCGCGGCCTGCCGATCGACATCATTCGCCGCACCAACGCTGCCAATCATCTCGAGAACGCCTGGGCCAAGTTCGAGCGCGCCGAGATCGATATCGACGCATTCGACGTGCTGTTCGCGACGGAATCGAAGGCGCTCGGCGCCGAGGTGCGCGGCAAGGACGTGCTGCCGCTGCTCTCCGGCGACCTCCGCCCCGAGATGGTCGAGGCGCTGAAGCGCATCAAGGCGAAATTCAAGACCGGCTGCATCACCAACAATCTGCCGGCGAATGCGATCGGCAGCCGCAGCGGACGTACGCTCTATGTCGCCGAGGTGATGGCGCTGTTCGACCACGTCATCGAGTCCGCGAAGATCGGCCTGCGCAAGCCCGACCCGCGCATCTACCAGATGATGGTGGAGACGCTGCAGGTGAACCCGAAGAACTGCGTCTATCTCGACGATCTCGGCGTCAATTTGAAGCCGGCGCGCGAGATGGGCATAACCACGATCAAGGTCGCGAATGCCGCGCAGGCGATCGGCGAGCTTGAAGCCGCGACCGGCCTCACGCTGAGGTGAAGCGGGTTACGCAGCCGGCACGACCAGATGCAGCTTTGCATGGCGCATGCGTATCTGGACTGCCTGAAGTAGGCGATCGACCAGAAGATCGTTGGCCCGCAGCGCAAGGAATTCGTCGAGAGCTGCGCGGGTTGACGGTAGCCGGGCTACGAGACTGTTCTCCTTCCCCCTGAAAGGGGGAAGGTCGGGATGGGGGTCAGCCGCAGACACCAGTGTTAATGGAGAGAGTAGATCCCCACCCGCTTTGCTCTGGCGAGCAAAGCGACCTCCCCTTTTCAAGGGGAGGTTCGAACCACACGCTAACAACTGTATTTGCGCTTGGCGGAAATACCCCGGAACCCTTGCGCTAACGCCAGCCTTTAGCCCTCATGCCTTTGCGGGCCAAACGAGCCTTGTGCTTTGCCCGCAACGGGCGCAGAACAGGTCCGAGTTCAAGGTAAATTCGGAGCTGATCCTCGTGGCTGACACCAGGCCCACCGCCTCGATCGAGACCGTGGAAAGCGGCCTCGCCGCGCAAGGCTATATTGCGAGCCGGCAGATCGCGACCGCGGTCTATCTGTCGCAGCAGATCGAGAAGCCGATCCTGGTCGAGGGCCCTGCCGGCGTCGGCAAGACCGAGCTGGCGAAGGCGATCGCCGCCTGGCGCGGCATGAAGATGATCCGCCTGCAATGCTATGAGGGCCTCGACGAGGCCAAGGCGCTGTATGAGTGGAAATACGCCAAGCAGCTGCTCTACACCCAGATCCTGAAGGACAAGCTCGGTGAGGTGCTCGGCGGCGCGCAGTCGCTGGCCGCGGCGCTCGACCAGCTCCACACCTTCGGCGACGTGTTCTTCTCCAAGGAATTCGTCGAGCCGCGGCCGCTGTTGCAGGCGCTGGAGCAGCCCGCCGGCTGCGTGCTGCTGATCGACGAGATCGACAAGTCGGATGCCGAATTCGAATCGCTGCTGCTGGAAATCCTCTCGGACTTCCAGGTCACGATCCCCGAGCTCGGCACCGTCTCCGCAGTGGCGCCGCCGACCGTGATCCTGACCTCGAACAGCGAGCGCGATCTTGGCGACGCCTTGAAGCGGCGCTGCCTGCATCTGCACATCGGCTTCCCCGAGCAGAAGCTGGAGGAGCGCATCGTCGAGAGCCGGGTGCCCGGCATCTCGCAGACCCTGCGCAAGCAGATGGTCGGCTTCATCCACGAGATCCGCTCGCTGGACCTGAAGAAGCTGCCCTCGGTCAGCGAGGCGATCGACTGGGCGCGCGTGCTGGTGCTGCTGCAGGCCAGCGAGCTCGACCACGAGATCGTCAAGGACACGCTCAACGTGCTGCTGAAATACGAGGCCGATATCGAGGCCGCGACGCCGCAGATTTCGTCCTTCATCGCCAAGGCGTCGCGCCAGGGCGTGTTCAGCTAAAGCATGATGCGATTGGTTCGAACCATAGCCGAGAGCGAGCAGCGCCCCCTCTCCCGCTTGCGGGGGAGGGCTGGGGTGGGGGTTTCACCGCGAGTCATTTCGCGGAGAGAGCCCCCACCCGTATCGCATCTTTCGATGCGATACGACCTCCCCCGCAAGCGGGAGAGGTACAGCGAGCCTGCCGCCAGATCGACTGAACATCACTTTTTCTACCGATAGATCACCATGCGCGAGAACCTGCATCGCTTCTTTCGTGCGGCGCGGGGGGCCGGGGTCCGGGTCTCGCCCGCCGAAAGCATCGATGCGATGCGGGCGGTCGCCCAGGTCGGCTTTGCCGATCGCGACATCCTGCGCGACACCTTCCTGCTGACGCTTGCCAAGACGCAGGACGAGAAGCGCGCGCTCGGCGAATGCTTCGATCTGTTCTTCAGCCAGCCCGAGCCGCAGCAGGAGAACGCCGAGCAGAGCAAGACCGACGACGGCAGCGAATCCGGCGCCAACCCATCGGCCGACGAGCATGGCGACGCGTCGGGCGGCTCCGCCAACGAGACTATCGGGCCGCTGGCGCAGATGCTGCTGTCGCAGGATCGCTCTGCGATATCGAGCGCGATCGCCAACGCCTCCGGCGCCGCCTCGCTGCCGGATATCCGCTACTTCACCCAGCGCGGCATCTTCCAGACCCGCATCCTCGATGCGATGGGCATCCAGCGCCTGCGCGACGACATCGACGACCTGACCGCGCGCAATCCCGCGCTCGCCGAACGGCTGCAGGAGGCGCTCAACGGCCTGCGCGGCACCGTTCGCGATGCGGTCTCGCAAGCCCTGCTGCTGTACGGGCGCGAGGAAGCGGAGAATTTGCGCAACGAGATCCTGCGCAACGCGCCGCTGGCACGGATCGAGCCGCGGCAGGTCGAGCAGATGCGCACGCTGATCCGCCAGATCGCGCGCCGGCTGCGCGAGCGCTATTCCAAGCCGCGCAAGCGCCAGCGCCGCGGCCATCTCGATGTCCGCCGCACGCTGCGCCGCAACGCGGCCTGGGGCGGCGTCCCCTTCCTCACCGCGTGGAAGCGCAAGCATCGCGACCGGCCGAAGATTGTCGCGCTGTGCGACGTCTCGGGCTCGGTCGCCCGCGTCTCGGACTTCTTCCTGCTCCTGATCCACAGCCTGCACGAGGTGGTGGACGACGTCCGCTCGTTCGCCTTCTCGGGCCACCTGATCGAGGTCAGCGACATCCTGGAATCGAAATCGCCGGAAGAGGCGATGAAGGAGATCATGTCCAAGGTCGGCTTCGGTTCGTCCGACTACGGCAATTCCTTCGCCGATTTTGAGGACAACTGGATGAGCGCGATCACGCCGCAGACCACGGTGATCGTGCTCGGCGACGCCCGCAGCAACAATCTCGATCCGCGCGCCGACATCCTGCGCCGTATCGGCGAGCGCTCCAAGCGGCTGGTCTGGCTCAACCCCGAAGGCCGCATGGTCTGGGGTTTTGGCGATTCCGAGATGCCGCGCTACGCGACCTTCTGCAGCGTGGTGCGGCAATGCGCGACCGCGCAGCAGCTCGAGCGCGCCGTGTCGGATATCGTCGCGACGTATCAGTAGGTCGCCGGCCGCGCTTTAGATGGCAAGCGTCTCGCCGTGGAACAGCCACCCGACGAACGCCGCCAATGTCAGCGCGATCGAGGCGAAGATGCCGACCAGCTTGATCGTCGTGATCGCCTTCAGGATCGAGACCGACCGCGCCGCCGCATGCGGGTCGCCGTGCAGCAGCAGCCATGCCAGGAGACAATCCTCGATCAAATCGCTGAGCAGGTACACCGCCGGCACGACCAGGCCGAGCCACGCCGCGGACGGGTAGATCCGGCTGAGCCAGTGCGATGACGCCGCGCCCATCGCGCCCGCCAGCGCCAGCATGACGATCAGATCGAGCGGAAACAGGATCGGAAACACATACTTCATCCGCAGATCCGACTGCACCAGTTCGCCAAGCTGGTCGCCGGTGTAGCTCAGCGTCTTCTCCGGAAAGCGGGTGCGGAACCTGCTTGCGAACACGCGATCGGAATAGCTGCCGACCCACCAGAATAGCCCGAACGCCGCCACCACAAGTCCTGAGAGAATGGCCGTCACGAGAGCTTGCGGGCTCATGCCGACCTGTTCCTGCTGTTGTCGAGGAAGCTGCGGGAGGCAGCAGGAAAGATGATCGCGTGCACCGCGGAGTCCCTGAAAGGGAGAAAATGTCGACGCATATAGCAATGATCGACAAGCAGATTTCCATCTTTTCCGAAGTGTTGCAATTGAATTCTGGGAGCGCCATTGGCGATCGACTCAAGACACCGCGAACGCGATTGGGTCTCTCACGGAAACTCCGTCATGGCCGGGCATCGACGAGCTCAAGCGACGCCGTCCTTGGCGCAGCTTTGGCCGGCCGTGGCGAGATTCAATTCGATCCAGAGGCAGGCAACGCCGGCGCGCATCGCGCTTCGGCGACCCGGCACCACCGGCGGTCACGCCGCCGCCACATAACCGTCTTCAATTGGAGATTGAATTTTCACCGCATTCTGCCGTACATAGAGGCCGCGAATTTTCACGGCGGCCGCGAGGGCAACGGATGCCGAAGGATATTGTGATTTGCTGCGACGGCACCGGCAACGAGATCGGTGACAATATTTCCAACGTGCTGAAGCTGTTCCGCGTCGCCGACAAGAATGACCGGCAGCGGATCTACTATCATCCCGGCCTCGGCACCATCGGCCTGCAAAACGCCTGGGGCCGCTTCAAGCAGCAGATGCGCGGCTTGTTCGGGCTGGCCTTCGGCGCCGGTCTCGACCAGGACACGCTCGGCGCCTACCTGTTCCTGTGCCGAACCTGGGAGCCCGGTGACCGGGTCTGGATGTTCGGCTTCAGCCGCGGTGCCTACACGGTGCGCGTGCTCGCGGCCTTCGTCCACGCGATGGGCCTTCTGCCGGTCGACCAGCTCGACCTCGCGAGCTACGCCTTCGGCACCTACAAGAAAGCCAGCTCTGACGCCCAGAAGTCCGATGGCACGTTCGACTATGCTCCGTTGAAGGAAGCCTGGCATTTCAGCCAGATTGCCGGCGGCCGCAACATTGACATCGAGTTCGTCGGGGTCTGGGACACGGTGGCCTCGATCATCGTGCCGCGGCAGGACAACTTCCTGTTCGACCTGCAGACGCTGCTGTTCACCCGGACCAATTCCAGCGTCAAACGGTTCCGCCAGGCGATCGCGATCGACGAGCGCAGGCGCATGTTCCGACTTAATCGCTGGATCGAGCCGCAAAAATTCCGCTCGGATCCATTCGATCCGGCAACGGAGGTGGAGCAGGACATCCGCCAGGTCTGGTTTGCCGGCGTGCATTCCGACGTCGGCGGCGGCTATCCGGAAGACCAGAGCGGACCGTCAAAGTTTCCGCTGATCTGGATGCTCGAACAGGCCAAGGCGGCCGGGCTGCAGATGGATCAGGCGCTGATCGATCATCTCGCCTGGGGGATGCCGTTGCCGCCGCACAAGCACGACTATGTGCCGCCGAGCGCGACCGGTCCGCTGCACAATTCGCTGACCGCCGCCTGGGAAATCCTGGAATGGATTCCGAAGAGCGACAAATGGAAGGAATGGCCGGAGCGGAAATCCTTCCTCGGCTTCTATCTGCCGCGCGGCGAACCGCGGCCGATTGCGGACGGCGCGACCATCCATGCCTCGGTGCTGGAGCGCATGGAGAAGGATCCTGCCTACAAGCCGATCAATATGCCGAAGACCTACAACGTCGAGCCAATGACGCCGCCCCCGGCGCCACCCGCCCCGACGGCCTGACAGCGTTAGAGAATGATTTAGCAACCGAGAAGGCAGCCTGCTCCCTCTCCCGCTTGCGGGGGAGGGTTGGGGTGGGGGTATCACCGCGAGTCACATCGAGGAAAGAGCCCCCACCCGCATCGCATCTTCGATGCGATGCGACCTAAGAGCGAGCTTCGCTCGTCTCGACCCCGCAAACGGGAGAGGTGCAACGAGTTTGCGGTGAGATCAATCCAAATCAGTTTCATTTCACGCGTCGATCGCGTCCTTGATCCGTTTGCGGCTGAGCGGCAGGTCGCGCAGCCGCTTGCCGGTTGCATGCGCGATGGCATTGGCGAGCGAGGCGGCGGCCGGCCCCTGCCCGGTCTCGCCGCTGCCGAGGAACGGCTGGCCCGGACGGTTGATGATGTGGACGGCGATGCTGTCGGGCACCGCATTGAAGCGCAGGATCGGGTAGGTCTGCCAGTCGATGCTGGTGATCCTTGTGTCGTCGAAGGTGACGCTTTCATACAGCGTCCAGCTCGTCGACTGCACGATCGCGCCCTCGATCTGGTTGGTGATGCCGTCCGGATTGACGACCTGGCCGGCATCGACGGCGGCGACCGCGCGCACCAGCCGGGCCCGCCCGGTTTCGCGATCGACCTCGACCTCGGACGCGATGGCGCAATAGGCGGCGAGATTCTTGTAGCGCGCGAACGCAAAGCCGTAGCCGCCATTCCGCGGCGGCTGCCGCCCGCGCGTCCAGCCGAATTCCTCCGCGGCTTTCTCGACCACCGCGCGGCCGCGCTGGTCGTCGAGATGCCTGAGGCGAAACTCGACTGGATCGGCGCCGGCGAGAGCGGCCAGTTCATCCATGAAGCTCTCGGTCGAGAACACGTTGTGATACGCACCGAGCGCGCGCATCGCGGAGATCCGCAGCGGCATCGCGGGGATGAAGTGATGCATCACATGCGCGTTCGGAAAGTTGTAGATCGGGATCGCGTTGCGGTCGCCGCCACCTTCCGGCAACGGCAACGGCTTTGGTGCGGGCACCGCGAATGATCGCGCCATGTGCTGGGCCGCAAGCAGCGCGCCGGCGCCGCCCGGCCGCATCGAATGAGTGTTGCTCCACACCGCGAAATTCCAGTCGGCAACTTTGCCGTCGGCCGTGAGCGACGCGCTCAATTTCGTCACCATCGCCGGACCATACGGCTCCCAGCCGTGCTCCTCCTCGCGCATCCACTGCACCCGAATTGGGCGCCCTGGCAGCGCCCGGGCGACCAGCGCGGCATCGGCCGCGGCATCGTCGGCGCCATTGTGGCCGTAACAGCCGGAGCCTTCGACATGGATCAGGCGGACGCTGGCGGGCGTCATACCGAGCATCTCGGCGATCGCCTGCCGGTCGGGATAGACGCCCTGCGTGTGCGTCCACACCGTCATCGCGCCATCGACGAATTGCGCGACCGCGCAGGACGGCCCGATCGAGCCGTGCGACTGGTAAGGCCGCGTATAGGTCGCTTGGAGCGACCGCGCGCCGCTCACCGTGGGATCGCTACGCTGGAAGATCGCGAAATCCTGCGACGGCAGCGCAGTCAGCACGTTGGCCAGATCGTGCTGGTTCGGCAGCTTCGCGCTCTCCCGCCACTTCGCGGCGGCGGCCAGCGCGTGCATGGCCTTGACCGCTGAAAATTCCTTCTCCGCCACCACGGCCAGGAAGTTGCCGTCGCGCACGACTTGAATCACGCCGGGCATTTTCTCGATTGCGGCCGTGTCGCATTCCACGAGCTGCGCGCCGTAGCTCAGCGGGCGCACCACGCGCGCGTGCACCATGCCGGGAAGCCGCATGTCCTGCACATAGGCGGCGCCGCCCGTGACCTTGGCCGGAATGTCGACGCGCGGCACCGGCTGGCCCATCACCTTGAAGTTCGCCGGATCCTTCAGGCTTGATGTCGGTTGCGCCTGGACGTGCAACATGTCCGCGGCGACAAGCTCGCCATAGCCGAGACGCCGGCCATCGGGAGCGACGACGGCGGCGTTCTCGGTTCGCAAGACATCGGGCGCCAAGTCGAAACGCTTTGCCGCCTCGGCCACCAGCAACATGCGCGCCTGCGCTGCGGCATGCAGGATCGCCGTGCCGCTGTCCTGCATCGAATGACTGCCGGACGTGTAGCCCTCGTTCGCCGTGAGTTTGGTGTCAGCGGTGATCACCTTCAGCGCATCGAAGGGAATATCGAGCTGCTCGGCCGCGATCTGCTGGAACGCAGTGCGGAATCCCTGGCCGAGTTCGGCCTTGCCCGTAAAGGCCGTGACCTGGCCATTGGCATCGATACGGATCCAGGAATCCAGATTGGGCGATTTCGCCAGACTGCCCGGCAACTCCGGGCTCTGCGTAGCAGTCTGCTCCTGCGCCACCGCATGCCGCAACGAGAAGCTGACGATCAGCGCGCCGCCGCCCGCCAGCACGCTGCGGCGATCGAGAACCACCGGCGCGGTCATCGGACGCTCCTGTCGCTTGCGGCGTCGGCCGTATCCATCAACCTGGCGGCATGGTGCACCGCGCGCAGGATGCGCATATGGGTGCCGCAGCGGCAGAGATTCGGCTCCAGTTCGGCACGGATCTGCGCATCGGATGGCTTCGCGTTGCGCATCAAGAGCGCCTGCGCGCGCATCATCATCCCGGCGATGCAGTAGCCGCACTGTGCCGCCTGCTCCTCCATGAAGGCGCGCTGGATCGGTGCCGGCGCGGCCACGGTGCCGAGCCCCTCGAGCGTCGTCACCTGCTTGCCCTCGACCAGAACCAGCGGCGTGACGCAGGACAGCACCGCCTTGCCGTCGACGATCACCGTGCAGGAGCCGCATTGCCCGAGCCCGCAGCCGAACTTGGCGGCATTGAGCGCTAGATCATTGCGCAGCACATAGAGCAGCGGCGTATCCGCCTCCGCATCGACCTGATGATCCCTGCCATTGACCTTCAATGTCATCATGGCTTGCCTCGCTGTCTGGATTCCGCTGGCGTGTCGCGCGCCGCAAGCGACGTCGCCTGCACCGCGCGCGCATCGCGCACCGCTTTGTCGAGATTGGCCCACGCCGGCCGCTTGCCGAACCGCTCGCGCAGATAGGCCGTGAGCGCGACCATCTGCGCATCATCGATGCTGGCGGAGAAGCCCGGCATGATCGGGCTGCGCTCGCCTTCGACGGCGCCGACGCCCGACAGCACGATATTGAGGAGGTTGCGCGGGTCGGGGCTTGCGATCGCCGTGCTGAGCGCGAGATTGACGCCGCCATAGGGCAGCGCGCGGTTGCCCTCATGGCAGGAGGCGCACGCCGCGGCATAGATCGCTGCGCCGGCCGCATGGGTCTGCGCCGCATCATCGGAAGACGATTGCGCGATGACGTCGGCCGGCCGCTTGCGATCCGGCGCCCGCGCGCCCGAGATATCGGCCATGTACACGGCGATGGCCCGCACGTCGCTATCGGGCACCGTCGCCAGATTGCCGACCACTTCAGCCATCGGCCCGCGCGCGGTGCCATGATCGGCCTGCCAGCCGTGGCGCAAATAGGCATACAGCGTGTCGGCGGTCCACCGCACCGGGGCGTGCGAGGTGTCGTTCAGCGCGTAGGCGTGCCAATTGTCGACCTCGCCGCCGGAGAACTGCGCATTGACACGCTCGGCGCCGAGCGCGTTGCGCGGCGTGTGGCAGGCGCCGCAATGCGCGAGCCCCTCCACCAGATAGGCGCCGCGGTTCCATTCCGCACCCTTCGCCGCGTCCTGAGGGGCATCGCCGCTGCGCAGATACAGCAGCTTCCACCCTGCAATCAGCGGTCGATAGTTCAACGGAAACGAAAGCTGATTCGCCGGCGGTGACGCGTGGACCGGCTGCCGCGTCATCAGGAACGCATACAGTGCCCGGTCGTCCGCATCCGAGACGTTGGTGAAATGGTCATAGGGGAAGGTCGGATAGAGATGCTGGCCATCGCGCGCCACACCCGAGCGCATCGCGCGGACGAACGCCTCCTCCGGCCAACGCCCGATGCCGGTTTCGGCATCCGGCGTGATGTTGGATGAGAAGACGATGCCGAACGGCGTTGGAACCGGGAGCCCGCCGGCATAAGTCGCGCCACCCTGCACGGTGTGGCAGGTGTTGCAATTGCCGATCGCGGCGAGTTCGCGGCCGCGTTTGACCACGTCAGGGTCGAAGGTATCGGCCCGCGGCGGCGCAATGGCGGCAATCTGCGGCCGCCAGGCGACGGCAAAGGCTGCCGCCGCGCCCGCGACCAGTACGATCGCGGCAATGCCTGTGATGATCCGCAGCTGACCGGTCATGCTGAATTGAGTTTGTTGTTGGGACGTGTATTAACACCTTTCATTCCGGTATCGTTCGGCCAGAAGACCTCGATCACCGCCTGTTGACCTCAAGGAATCCTGGAAAATCCCAAAGGGATCGCGCAAGGGATCATGACCGCCCAGCCCGCCCTCGATCGCGCATCCGCCCCGTCTCGCGACGCGCTGTCCGTGCTCAGTTCCGTGTTCGGCCTGTCGGGCTTCCGCGGCGCGCAGGAAAACATCATCCGCCACGTCACCGATGGCGGCAATTGCCTGGTGCTGATGCCGACCGGCGGCGGCAAGTCGCTGTGCTACCAATTGCCGTCGCTGCTGCGCGACGGCTGCGGCATCGTGGTATCGCCTTTGATCGCGCTGATGCGCGACCAGGTCGCGGGCCTCACTGAAGCCGGCGTCAACGCCGCGGTGCTGAATTCGACGCTGTCCTATGAGGAAGCCTCCGAGGTCGAGCGGCGGCTGCTCGCCGGCGATCTCGACCTGCTCTATGTGGCGCCGGAGCGGCTGCTCACGCCGCGCTGCCTCAATCTGCTCGGCCAGGCGCAGATCGCGCTGTTTGCGATCGACGAGGCGCATTGCGTCTCGCAATGGGGCCATGACTTCCGCCCGGAGTATATCGGCCTGTCCGCACTCGCCGAGCGCTTCCCCAAAGTGCCGCGCATCGCGCTGACCGCGACCGCGGACGCGCTGACCCGGAGGGAGATCGCCGAGCGGCTGCAGCTGACCGACGCACCGCAATTCGTCGCGAGCTTCGACCGGCCCAATATCCGCTACGAGATCGTCGACAAGCAGAATGCGACCACGCAGCTGAAGACCTTCATCAAGGAACGGCATGCCGGCGACGCCGGCGTGGTCTATTGCCTGTCCCGCGCCAAGGTCGAGGATGTCGCGGCGGCGCTCAGCGAGGCCGGCATTGCGGCGCTGCCCTATCATGCCGGTCTCGATGCCGGCGTGCGCGCCCGGCATCAGGACCGCTTCCTCAACGAGGACGGGCTCGTGATCGTCGCCACGATCGCCTTCGGCATGGGGATCGACAAGCCCGACGTGCGCTTCGTCGCGCATCTCGATCTGCCGAAGAGCATCGAAGCCTACTACCAGGAGACCGGGCGTGCCGGCCGCGACGGCAAGCCGTCGGCCGCGTGGATGGCCTACGGGCTCTCCGACATCGTGCAGCAGCGCCGCATGATCGATGAATCGACCGGCTCCGACGCCTTCAAGCGCGTCTCGGTCGGCAAGCTCGACGCGCTGGTTGCGCTGGCTGAAACGGTGCATTGCCGCCGGCAGCGCCTGCTCGGCTATTTCGGCGAGACCCGCACGGAGGAAAGCTGCGGCAATTGCGACAACTGCCTGACGCCGCCGCGCGTCCGCGACGGCAAGGTGCTTGCACAAAAGCTGCTGTCCTGCGTCTACCGCACCGGCCAGCGTTTTGGCGCCATGCACCTGATCGACGTGCTGGTCGGGCGGCTGACCGAACGGGTCAAGCAGTTCAACCACGACCAGCTGTCGGTGTTCGGCATCGGCCGCGAGCTCAATGAGAAGCAATGGCGCGCGGTGTTGCGCCAGCTGGTGGCGATGGGCCATCTGCGCGCCGACAGCGACGCCTTCGGCGCGCTTGTTCTGACCGACAGCGCCCGCGGCGTGCTGAAGGGCGAGACCGCGGTGATGCTGCGCGAGCAGCCGGAAGGGGCGCGCAACCGCGCGGTCCGCGGCAAGTCGCGCCGCGGCGAGCTTGTGCCCGCAGCCGACAGCCCGGGCGGTGTCGCAAATCCCGCGCTGCATGCGGCGTTGCGCGCCTGGCGCTCGGACGTCGCGCGCCAGCGCGGCGTGCCGGCCTATGTCGTGCTGCACGATTCGACCATCGACGGCATCGCCGCGATGCGGCCGGACACGCTGGGCGAGCTGCGCAACATCGCCGGGATCGGCGACAAGAAGCTCGAGCATTACGGCGACGAGCTGATCCGCATCGTGAAGTCCAACGACGGCTGAGCGGCACGCAGGATCTCAAACCGGTCCAAGCGCGCTTGTTTGACTGCGATCACACGCTGCCCGAGGAGCGGCGCATCTCTATGCAATCCCTGGCTGCGTCGACCGATCCTGCTCCGGATACCGCGGCCATCGTTCCCGCGGCATAGGAGCCATACCCGGCGCGGCCGCGCATGCGCTTGCGGGCTGCGCCGGCCTCGCCCTAATCTTTCGCTCGCCCGTCCAACGAGGGCGCGGCCACGACAAAACGACAAGACATAACGACAAGACATAGGGAAGAGACGGGCCATGGCTCAGGAGAGCACCGCGCGCAAGGCTGCGCGCCCTGCCGAAACCGGAACGTTCGACGCCGTAGTGATCGGTGCCGGGTTCGCCGGCATGTACATGCTGCATCGGCTGCGCAGTCTCGGCTTCACCGCGCGGGTCTATGAGGCCGGCGGCGGCGTCGGCGGCACCTGGTACTGGAATCGCTATCCCGGCGCGCGTTGCGACGTCGAGAGCCTGCAATATTCCTTCTCGTTCTCCGAGGAACTCGATCAGGACTGGAGCTGGTCGGAGAAGTATTCTCCGCAGCCCGAAATTCTCGCCTACGCCAATCACGTCGCCGATCGCTTCGACCTGCGCAGCCAGATCGTGTTCGACACCCGCGTCACCGCGGCGACCTTCGACGAGCTGGCAGGCACCTGGCTGATCGAGACCGACCGCGGCGACAGGGTCACCGCAAAGTTCTGCATCATGGCGGTCGGCTGCCTGTCGGCGCCGAACCGGCCGGCTTTCCCAGGCATGGCGGATTTCCGCGGACCGATCTATCACACCGGCGAATGGCCGCATGAGGGCGTCGACTTCACCGGCCTGCGCGTCGGCGTGATCGGCACCGGCTCGTCGGCGATCCAGTCGATTCCGATCATCGCGCAGCAGGCCTCCTCGCTCACCGTGTTTCAGCGCACCGCGACCTGGTCGGTCCCGGCGTGGAACGAGCGGCTGTCGGCGGAATATCTCAAGGAAGCCAAGGCGCATTATCCGGAGCTGCGCGCCAAGGCCCGCGCGCGCCCGACCGGCTTCTATTTCCAATTCAACGCCCAGCCCGCGTTGCAGGCGAGCGAGCAGGAGCGCGAGCAACTCTATGAGGAGGCCTGGCAGCGCGGCGGCCTGCCCTTCCTCGGCGCGTTCGGCGACCTCCTGTTCGAGAAGGCCGCCAACGACACCATCGCCGATTTCGCGCGCGAGAAGATCCGCGGCATCGTCAAGGATCCCGCGACGGCCGAGCTGCTGTGCCCGCGAAACGTGTTCGGCTGCAAGCGGCTCTGCGTCGACACCAATTATTTCGAGACCTACAATCTGCCGCATGTGAAGCTGGTCGACGTGTCGACGACGCCGATCGATCGCTTCACGACCGAAGGCGTCGTGGTCGACGGCACCGAATACAAGTTCGATGCGATCGTCTCCGCCACCGGCTTTGCCGCCATGACGGGCTCGTTCGACAAGATCGCGATCACCGGCCGCGGCGGCCAGACGCTGGCCGAGAAATGGCGTGCGGGCCCGCGCGCCTATCTCGGCCTTGCCTCCGAGGGCTTTCCGAACCTGTTCATGATCACCGGGCCCGGCAGCCCATCAGTGCTCGCCAGCATGATCCAGGCGATCGAGCAGCATGTCGACTGGCTGGCGGATTGCATCAGTCACATGCGCGACATCGGCGCCGGCACGATCGAGGCGGTCCGCGACGACGAGGACGCCTGGGTCGCCCACGTCAACGACGTCTCCACAGTCTCGCTGCGCTCGACCTGCAGCTCCTGGTATGTCGGCGCCAACATCCCGGGCCGCCCCCGCGTGTTCATGCCCTATATCGGCGGCTTCCCGATCTATGTGCAGAAGTGCAATGAGGTGATGAACTCGGGTTACGACGGCTTCGTGCTGCAGGGCGGGCGCAACGGCAATGCACCGCCGCAGGTGCGTTTCACCGAGCGCTGGCAGGTGCCGCTCGACATCGAGGTGATCTCGCCGGCCGCGGTCGCCGCGAAGCGGGTTCCCGTGATCTGAGTGCCGGCGGTATCCCCACCGGGATTGCGCATGATAGTGTCGCGCCGGTCCGCGCTTCAAACCGCGGGCCGACGGGGAACATGGCCGACACGGCACTGCAGGGATTGATCGAGCGGATCGGCGCCGACCATGTGGTGCGCCGGCTTGGGATCGAGGCCGCGCACGAGAAGCAGCTGTTCGGCCAGGGCACGCTGGTGTTCAACGTCGAGAACTGGAAGCTGGCGCCGCGGATCATCGAGACCGCGCTCAAGGTGACCGGCCTCCATGGCCGCGCGCGGCGCAACGCCGACAGGGTCGAAGTGCGGCGCAATCTGGTGACGTCGGCGCGGCTGCCGGCGGCCTTCGACGGCTTCACCATCCTGCAGCTCAGCGATCTTCACGCCGACATCAGCCAAGGCGCGATGCGGCACCTGGCTGACATCGTGCGCGATATCGCCTGCGATATCTGCGTTCTCACCGGCGACTACCGCGGCAAGACGTATGGGCCGTTTGAAACGAGCCTCGCGCTGATGCGGGATCTGTGCGCGCGGATCAAGCTGCCGCTCTACGGCGTCCTCGGCAATCACGACAGCATCCGCATGACGCCGGCACTGGAGGCGATGGGCATCAGGATGCTGTTCAATGAGCAGGAGCCGATCACGCGCGATGGCGCGACGATCCACCTCGCCGGGATCGACGACGCGCATTTCTATCGCACCGACGACATTGCAACAGCCGCGGCGGCAATCCCGCGCGATGCATTCTCGATCCTGCTGGCGCATACGCCGGAATCCTATCGCGTGGCGGCGGCGGCCGGCTTCGACCTGATGCTGAGCGGCCATACCCATGGCGGCCAGCTTTGCCTGCCCGGCGGCATCGCGATCAAGCTGGAGGCACGGCTGCCGCGCCGGATGGGCAGCGGCGCCTGGCGGTTCGGGGCGCTTGCCGGCTACACATCGGCCGGCGCCGGCACCAGCCTTGCGCCGGTGCGGCTCAACTGTCCGGCCGAGATCACCGTGCACACGCTGCAGCGGCTCGGTTGAACTCACCCCGCCCGTACGTCGCAGGCGCGCATTGCCAAAATATCGAAAACAACCCCATGCAAAGTAGCCGGAGGCTGCCCGGACGTCGCAAGGAAAGACGCGTGGCCGGTAGCCAGATGCCGCCGCCCTGCCGTGAGGACGGGAAGAAGGCGTAGCGGAGGTCTCAATTGCCCTTCT
This sequence comes from Bradyrhizobium elkanii USDA 76, assembly GCF_023278185.1. Lineage (NCBI taxonomy): Bacteria > Pseudomonadati > Pseudomonadota > Alphaproteobacteria > Hyphomicrobiales > Nitrobacteraceae > Bradyrhizobium > Bradyrhizobium elkanii. The sequence continues at coordinate 8,689,629 of NZ_CP066356.1, forward strand.
TCGCGTTCGCGCTCTGCTCGTTCACCGTGCAGGTGATCAGCAGCGTGTAGCCGCGCGCATTCCTGGCAATCTCGGCGGTTTCCTTCTTCATCTCCTCGCGCCACTCGGCGGTCCGGTACGCCACCGCGCTGTTGTCGAGGAAGTCGCGCAGCGCGCCGGTCTTGATCGCGAAGTTGATGTTCTCCGGGATGGTCCCCGTCGCCCGCGCCATCCTGACCGCGTCGAGCTTGGCAGCCACGACGCCGACCACCGCGCCGGTGAGATCGAACAGCGGACCGCCGCTGTTGCCGGGCTGCACGGCGGCGCTGATCTGCAGATGACGGGTATCGTTGAGGATGCCGCTCAACGAAGAGACAATGCCCGTGGTGACCGTGAAATCGGATGTCAGCAATCCGTGATAGGGATAGCCGATCGCCACCACGCCGTTGCCGACCAGGATGGGGTTTTGCCTGAGGCTGACGACATCCTTGAACGGGGTCGGCGCCTGCAGCAACGCGAGATCATTGGTCTCGTCATCGGACACCAGGCGCAGCTTGACCGGCGCCTCGCCGCTCAGGTTGCCCGTGATCTCGCTGCAGCCGCCGACGACATGGTGATTGGTGACGACGTGGCCGCTGCTGCTGACCACAAAGCCGGTCCCCGTCCCCGATCTCGCCGGTTTCTGCGTGGGTCCCGGAGCCGCCTGCTGCGGCGGCGCAGCCGCGGGCTTTGTCGCGACGGCGAACTCGCCGGCATTGGCGACGCCGTTCTTCTTGACCGAGACGACGCAGTTGAGCAGTGCCGGCAGCAGCTGCGCGGTCTGATTGAGGTTGAACTGAAACAACTGGCCCTGCGCGAAGGCGGTCATCTGGCGCGCCTTGCGAAACTGGTTGATCAGCGCCGAATTCACCGGCATCTCGACATTCACGAGCTGGGTGCCGAGCGGCATGCCGTAGACGTTGAAGGCCGGCTGGCCGTCGAAGGTCAGCGCGAGCGGAAAGGCCTCGCCCGCCGTCAGGCGCCAGCTCTCGTGGGCAAAACCCAGGCGCCAGCTGCCATTCTCGGCGATCGACACCATGAAGAAGATGCCGCTTTGATACGTGGTGCCCGCCGAGCAATGGGTGAAGGCGCCATTCTTGTCGTTGGTGAAGGCGCCACCCTTCCAGTTGCCGACGCTGATCGAACCGTAGGGACCGCGGGCATTCGACGGAGTTGCAGACGCAAACAGCCACGCGGCCGCAACGACCGCCCAGATCGCAACTCTCATGACGCACACTCCCCAGCCACAACCCATCATAGGAGGCGGAGAAATTCATCCGCAAGTGGAGCGCGGCTTGGACTTTGGTCCTGCAACCACGCAAGCCCGCCGCGGATGAGGCAACCGCCACACCCTCAAGTTACAGAACTTGTGTTCCTATTTTGTTCCTAATGTCAATCGGGGTGCTTCCGTATTTAAGCCCCCGTGTCCTGAGTTGGATTTCGGAGAGGACTGAGCAAAATCCCCAAAGAAACGGCCCCAGCACCCTTGGAGGGTAATGCTGGGGTCGTTCTCATTCCTGTCCGAGCCGCCGCTGTCGGTAATCGGGCTAGCCCCTCTGGGCCTCAAAAAATTGTCCTTAATGAAACCTTCCCCGCCCAGTGCGCGGATGATCGAATCAAAGCGTGAGCCAGTCAATTAACTTGCGTAAATCAAAGGTAAAGAAATCGTCCGGATGCTTAACGGTCCGGTATTATGGCGCAAACGCCCCAAGGTGTTTGAGTGCCCGTCAGCTCCATCCTCTCTTAGTCAGAAGCGGGCCAATCGCTCTCGGACAATCGAGACGGCCATCGGATGTTCTGGCCCCATCAATGTCCATGGGACACCTCGTTCTTGATCCAAGTCAACGAGCGGAACAGAGGCGGCATCCGGGGTTCTCCGTGGGTGAACGGAGTTCCAGCCAGCCTGGGCGCTGCTATCGTCCCCCGTAGCATTCCGCATGGAATAAGCCCGCCGTCGCAGGGGTTGGAAGCTGAGGGAGGTCGAGCAAGCCGTGGAAAGCGAAAGCACGCCTTCAAGGCCGGGTGAAGCCGCATGGGAAGCGTTGACATTCGATGAGCCGGTCAACGTCGCGCTGGCCATCTGGGCGGCGCTATTGGTGGCCCACGTCATCGCGGCGTCGGTGTATTATTGGCGGGAGCAGCGCCGTCCGGAATGGTTGGCCGCTCTTGCGATTTTGGCATACTTGCCGATCTTGGTGCCGATCATCTGTCTTGGCCTTGTTTTCAAATATCTGATCCGGCCGCTGATCGGACAAACAAGACTGTTTCGGTGAAGGTCCGATATCAAAGGCGTCGTTGAGTAAGGCCGCCTCAGTCATGGCGTCCTATCTCCAGACAAATCGCTACAAAGGCGCTCGGGCTCGCCACTTCCGTAGAAGCACCGCCCCAGTGCCGGGGACACTGAGACGACGGCAAGGTCCCGCGTTCACGCGAACAGAAGCCACGCTATGCTGGCAAGAAGCCCGATGAACGACATTGCCAAAACGCTGGCGAAGGCAATCTCCACACCGTCTATCCGCTCAGAATGCAATCGCATCAAACCGCCCTCCGGCGAAAAGGGATCGAAATTCTTTAACCGATTGCAGGTGTCCTGGTTCCTTGCAGCGAGTGTCCTAGCCAGGACAGCACCTCAACCCGTACACTTCCCGTTCGCCGCCAAGGCAAAGAAGCTAGATCACCACGCCGCAGCCGTGAGCCCGAACGTGGCTCACTGCGCGCCGCTCCTCTCCTCCAGGTCGGCGGCCTAAAGAAACGGCCCAGCGAGGGAATGCCTACGGCGTCAGGCCGCGCTGAGCGCCCTCAGCCCATTTGGCCCTGTCGGCGATCACCGCGAGCCGGTTATTAACCCCGGCTTCGGTCCGGCGCATATGATCCGCTATCAGACGATGATCCAACCCAGATTCATGCAACGCAACCAACAAGCGCTCTTCGATCTCAGTCCAACTCTTGAATCGGTTCGCACGCATTCGACATGCCCCGCCTTGGAGCTCAAACAGACGGCCCCAGCACTCGGGCAAGGAGGCTGAGGCCGAGGAGCGCCCGTGGGGTAGGGAAAGATTCTGGACACCCCCGCGTGAGCTAGAACCTCGATGGCACGGAAGGGCATTTGCATATGTGAATGAGTGTCCTGATTTCCCCAGGCAAGTGTCCTAACCAGAACAGCACCTCAACCCGGACACTTCCCGTTCGCCGCAAGGCGGACGCTATTGCGGCTCCCCAACCGAGGAGCGCGACGGCGGATTTGGTTCGCTGAACCAGTACCGGGATGCGAGGGCATGGACGCCGACGCCGATCAGGAAAATGCCGGCATAGAGCTCGACTGCGTGATTCATCGCCAGCAGGCGGGCATGCGGCGCGGCACCCTGGCCCTGGTAGACCCAGAACCAGTGCCCCACGGCGACGATGCCTACGCCGAGCGCGGCAACGGCTCGGCCGAATGCATTCATCCTCACGCGATGGTCTCCCAACTCGCCCGGCCCGGCAAAAATACCGGGCGAAGCTGACGCGGACCTGACGTGGGACATGGAACGTAGCCCGGATGGAGCCAACGGGTCGCGCGAACGCGCGCCCGATGACAGGCTCCGCGAAATCCGGGACGGTCTTTTCCCCGGAAGGTGCCCTGTCTTCTCCTTCCCCCTGAAAGGGGGAAGGTTGGGATGGGGGTCGGCCAAAGGCGACGCTGCAAGCGGAGAGCGCAGATCCCCACCCGCTTTGCTCTGGCGAGCAAAGCGACCTCCCCTTTTCAAGGGGAGGTGAGAATGCGTAGCTCGGACGGAGCGCGGCGAAATCCGCGAATCTCGCGCCGCCGAGAGATCTACCCGGATTGCGCTGCGCTTCATCCGGGCTACGAAGCCACGAGATCAGAAGCCCCGTCCTACCTCAGCCGTTCCTGAACGCGTAGGCGTAGCCGTTGAGCGCCGGCGCGCCGCCGAGATGGGCGTAGAGCACCTTCGATCCGGCCGGGAAAAAGCCCTTCTGCACCAGATCGATCATGCCCTGCATCGACTTCCCCTCATAGACGGGGTCGGTGATCATGCCTTCGAGCCGCGCGCTGAGGCGGATCGCCTCCTTGGTCTCTTCCGACGGCACGCCGTAGGCGGGATAGGCATAGTCCTCGATCAGCACGACATCGTCCTCGACAATGTCGCGGCCGAGCTCGACGAGCTTTGCGGTGTTCTGCGCGATCGACAGCACCTGTGCCTTGGTCTGCGCGGGCGTGAACGAGCCGTCGATGCCGATCACGTTGCGCGCGCGCCCGTCGGCGGCGAAGCCGACCAGCATGCCGGCATGGGTCGAGCCGGTCACCGTGCAGACGACGATGTAGTCGAACTTGACGCCGAGCTGGCGCTCCTGCGCGCGCACCTCTTCGGCGAAGCCGACATAGCCGAGCCCGCCATATTTGTGCACGGAAGCGCCGGCCGGAATCGCGTAAGGCTTGCCGCCCGCCGCCTTCACTTCCTCGATCGCCTGCTCCCAGCTCTTGCGGATGCCGATGTCGAAGCCTTCGTCGACCAGCCGCACATCGGCGCCCATCACGCGCGAGAGCAGGATGTTGCCGACGCGATCATAGACCGCGTCCTCATGCGGCACCCAGCTTTCCTGCACCAGCCGGCACTTCATGCCGATCTTGGCCGCGACCGCCGCGACCATGCGGGTGTGGTTCGACTGCACGCCGCCGATCGAGACCAGCGTGTCGGCATTGGAGGCGATCGCGTCGGGGATGATGTATTCGAGCTTGCGCAGCTTGTTGCCGCCATAGGCGAGCCCGGAATTGCAATCCTCGCGCTTGGCATAGAGCTCGACCTTGCCGCCGAGGTGCTTTGACAGCCGATCGAGCTTCTCGATGGCGGTCGGCCCGAATGTGAGCGGATAGCGCGCGAACTTCTCCAGCATGCTGGCATCCTCTTTGGTGGTCTGGAACGGCGGCCACAGCTATCACCCCTGGCGCGAAAGGTGCTCTCTAACTCAGCTCGCGGATTTCTTAAAGATTGCTGGATTTGGCCCAGATGATATGTTTTCTCCCACGAAATTCACCGATGGTGAGAGATTCTTCCATGGCCGCGCGACTCGACCGCATCGACCTCAAGATGTTGAGATTGCTGCAGAAGAACGGCCGGCTCAGCAATGCCGAGCTGGCCGAACAGGTCGGCGTCAGCCCCGCCACCTGCCATCGCCGGACGCAGGCGCTGTTCGACGAGGGGTATCTCAGCGGCGTCCGCGCCATGGTGGCGCCGCGCAAGCTCGGCAAGGGCACGCTGGTCATGGTCGGCGTCGTGCTCGATCGCTCCACGCCGGAAAGCTTTGCGAGCTTCGAGCAGGCGGTGGCGAAGCTCAAATGCGTGCTCGACTGCCACCTCGTCGCCGGCGATTTCGACTACTTCCTCAAGATCCGCGCCGGCGACGTCGATGACTTCAAGCGCATCCATGGCGATCAGCTGATCGCGCTGCCCGGCGTACGGCAGACCCGCACCTTCTTCGTCATGAAGGAGGTGGTGGACAATGCAGCGCTGGAGTTTTGAAGCTGACGTGATCCCGGCACGGGCCCAGCGCCGTGAGCCACGAGGTCGGCCGGCCTGCCCGAGAGAAGTAATCCCTTCATCCGACTTGATGGCCGGCGCAAACCGGCGCAGTCTGTTGCGGAATCCCCGCGGGGTGCGGGATCGCGCGCGCGGACGCGCGGGGGCATTGATCCGCGGATGACAATCATGAACGCCACGGCGATTCGACTGGTCATTCCGTTGCTGGCACTTGCCGCCGGCGGCACGGCGGCGCTCGTCTTCGGCATCCGCCAAACCCAGCAAATCCTGGGCGGGAACACGCCTTTGACGGCGACGGCACCATCCGCGCCAAGCGCTCCCGCGCGAAACCAAGACGCGCGAAACCAGGACAAGACTGCGCTGGCAAAGGCGCAAACCGAGACCGCCGCCCTGGCTGACGTGCTGGCAGGGCCGGCGCCAGCACCAGGCGGCGACGCGGTGCCGGAATTCGACGTCGTCAACATCGAGCCGACCGGCGAGACCGTTGTCGCCGGCCGGGCGCTACCGGGCACCACGGTGGAACTGCTGCGCAATGGCGAGGTGCACGATCGCGCCGTGGCGGACAAGTCCGGCCAGTTCGTCATGGTCCCGCGCCCGCTCCCGCCGGGAAACTATGACCTGACCCTGCGCATGACGCGCGACGGCAAGCAGGTGACCTCCAAGCAAAGCGTGGCGGTGGCGCTCGAGGCTGCGACAAGGGAGCGGCCGATGGTGGCGCTGATGGCACCGGACAAGCCGGTCCGCGTGCTGTCGCAACCTGCCGCCACTGCGGCGGCCGGAAAAGTAGCCATCGAGACCGTCGAGACCGAACCGGACGGCAAGCTCCATGTGAGCGGTCAGGCAGCTCCCGGCGCGACCGTCAGGCTCTATCTCAACGGCAGCTTGATCACGTCTGCCACAGCCGACGAGGCGGGGCACCTCTCGGTCACGATCAACAAGGGCGTGACCGCCGGCAACTATCAGGTGCGGCTTGACGACGTCGACCCCACCTCCGGCAAGGTTCGCGCGCGTGCCGAGGTGCCGTTCAACGTTCCGGACACGATGACGACCGCATCGATCCCGGTATCGCCAACCTCCTCCGGCCGTGCGGATGTGGCCAAACCGCAGCTCGCGGCAGCGGCAACCGCCACCGCATCTGATGTGAAGTCCCCCTCCGCTGTGATCGTGCCGAAGATCACGACCACCACCGTCGTCCGCGGCGACAGCCTGTGGCGGATCAGCCAGCGCGCATTCGGCGCCGGACAGCGCTACGCCGTGATCTATCGGGCCAACTCGCAACAGATCCGCAATCCCAATTTGATCTATCCCGGCCAGGTCTTCGTCGTGCCGGCAAGGTGAGACCGGCCTTCCGCCAACGGTCACTTGCCGGGGGATTTCAGGAACGCCACGATCCTGGCGCGATCCTCCGCCGAGCGCACGCCGGTATACGGCTTCATGCCGTTACCCGACACCACGGCCTCGGGATCCTCGATGAAGCGCAGCAGCGCGCTCTCATCCCAGACGATGTCGGATGATTTCATCGCCTCCGAATAAGGAAAGTTCGCAACCGATCCGGCCTTGCGGCCGACGACATTGTGCAGGTTCGGGCCGACGCGATTGTCGCCGTCCTTGACCGTGTGGCAGGTGCGGCAGGAATTGTTGAACGCCTGTTCGCCGGACGCGCCCGCATCCTGACCATGGGACGGCGACGACGCCAGCGACATCAGCCCGCAAACGACGACGATGAATCCCGGCCGCATCGATCACTCCGTCGGCAACTGCGCCAGGCAGGCGCGCGCAGCGTCACGTCTCGTGGTGCCATGTCGTCAACGCAGAGGCCGCGTGAAAGGTCCGCTCGTGGCAGGCCCCACATCTGGCGCAGACGTGCGCGCCGCACTAGATGTGCTGCCATGCAACACCCCGCCCTGCGTGATTTCATCGATCAGCACCAGCGCCTGTTTGTCCTGACCGGGGCCGGCTGCAGCACCAATTCCGGCATTCCCGATTACCGCGACAGCGACGGCAACTGGAAGCGGACGCGCCCGGTCACCATCCAGGCCTTCTTGGGCGAGGCGGCGACGCGGCAGCGCTATTGGGCGCGCAGCATGGTGGGCTGGCGGCGGTTCGGCCGTGCCGCGCCGAACGGCGCGCATCGCGCACTCGCCAAGCTCGAACAGCAGGGGCGCTGCGAGCTGCTGCTGACCCAGAATGTCGACCGCCTGCACCAGGCCGCCGGCAGCCAGCGCGTGATCGACCTGCACGGCCGGCTCGACGTGGTGCGCTGCCTCGGCTGCGGCGCGACGATGCCGCGCGAACGATTTCAGGACGAGCTCGCGCGACTGAACCCAGCCTGGCTCACGCTCGATGCCGCCGACGCACCGGACGGCGACGCCGATCTCGAGCAGGATTTTTCGTCGTTCGTGGTGCCGGCCTGCGAGGCCTGCGACGGCGTGCTGAAGCCCGATGTGGTGTTCTTCGGCGAGAACGTGCCGCGCGACACGGTCGCGTCGGCGCAGGCGCATCTCGAGCAGGCCGACGCCGTGCTGGTGGTCGGCTCCTCGCTGATGGTCTATTCCGGCTTTCGCTTCGTCCGGATGGCAGAGCAGCGCGGCCTGCCGATCGCCGCCGTCAATCTCGGCCGCACCCGCGCCGACGAGCTGCTCACCCTCAAGATCGAGGATAGTTGCGAGACGGCGCTGTCCTTTTTGCTGTAGGTCAGCGCCTGCTCGCCTATGCCCTCATGCGCGGTGGCGCGGCGCCTTGGCCATCGGCATATTGGCGTTCCAGTGCGTCCAGCTGACGCTGGCAAGGCTGCCGAGGTCCGTCGCCAGCGGACGACGGGTGCGGCGCTCGTACTCGGCGATGCAGCGGCCCGACTCGCCGATCTTGCGCTGCAACTCGTCGATCGTCATCTGCGTCGCGCGGCCGCAATTGGCCTTGCCGAGCTGATCGGCCTCGATCGCCTTCAACGCCGCCCGCAGCTTCTTGAGCTGCGCGCGCTGCCAGGCAATGTGACTATCGCTGTCTGCGGTCATGTAGCCGCCACCATCTTCGATCGTTGCACGCCATTGGGAACCTCGATGTCGACCTCGAGCATCGAGACAAACTTGCCACGGTCCATCCGGACCACGACCTTGTCGGGGTCGACGTCGATATGCTTGGAAACCACGCTCAGGATTTCCGAGCGAAGTGTCTCCAGGAGATCGGGCGCGCCAGTCCGGCCACGCTCATGCGAAAGCAGGATCTGCAACCGCTCCCGCGCGACGGGCGCCGATGCGGCGCGGCCGCCGAACAGCCGCATTACGTTCATCATGCCGCCCTCCGTCGCAGTAGCCGATCCATCAGCCCCTTGCGTTGAACCGGCACGGTCATCTCCACCGCCTCGCCCATCAGGCGGCGTACCGCGTCGGTATAGGCCCGCGCCGGCGCGCTGCTTGCTGCGTTCAGCGTGACCGGACAGCCGACATTGGAGGCGCGCAGCACGTCCTGGCTTTCCGGGACGATGCCGAGCAAGGGGGTCGCAAGGATTTCCAGGATATCGTCGATCGACAGCATCTCGCCGCGCGCCGCGCGGCCGGCATCATAGCGGGTGACCAGAAGATGCTTCTCGACTCGCTCGCCGCGCTCGGCGCGGACCGTCTTGGAATCGAGCATGCCGATGATGCGATCGGAGTCGCGCACCGACGACACTTCCGGATTGGTGACGATGACGGCTTCGTCGGCGTAGCGCATCGCGAGCGTCGCGCCGCGCTCGATGCCCGCCGGGCTGTCGCACAGGATCCAGTCGAACTTGGTCTTGAGGTCGGCGATCACGCGCTTGACGCCCTCTTCGCTCAGCGCGTCCTTGTCGCGGGTCTGCGACGCCGGCAGCAGCCAGAGATTCTCCAGCCGCTTGTCGCGGATCAGCGCCTGCGGCAGCTTGGCGACGCCCTGCACCACGTTGATGAGGTCGAACACCACCCGACGCTCCGCGCCCATCACCAGATCGAGGTTGCGCAGGCCGACGTCGAAATCGATGACGACGACGTTCTGACCCATTTGCGCGAGCGCCGCGCCGAGCGCGGCGGTTGAGGTCGTTTTGCCGACCCCGCCCTTCCCAGACGTCACGACCAATACCTTGGCCATTCTCTCTCTCCTTGTGGTCGGTCAGTTCAATGGTGTGATGCGCAGCATTTCGCCCTCGAGCCACGCCTGGGCGGGCCGGTTGCGCAAGCTGTCGGCGATTTCTTCCGCCGTCTGGTAGTAGCCGTCGATGGCGAGCAACTCGGCTTCGATCCTCTGGCAGAAGATGCGGGCCGCCGAATTGCCGTTGATGCCGGCCATCGCGCGGCCGCGCAGCGTGCCGTAGACATGGATCGAGCCGCCGGCGACGATCTCGGCGCCGGAGCCGACCGAGCCGAGCACGGTGACGTCGCCCTCGGCGAACACGATCGACTGGCCGGAACGGACCGGGCTCTCCAGCAGCAGCGACGGCAGCTTGGTCTTGTCCTTGTCCTTGGTTTTTTCCTGCACCTGCGGCTTCTGCGGCTCGACATGGGTGATCGCGCAGGCCCGGCCGCCGGTCAGGAGCGGCGGCATGTTGGCGCCGAGCTTCGATTCGTCGACGCCCTCGATGCCGAGAATGCGGATATTGCGCTCAGCGAGGCTACCGATCAGATGCGCGATCGCGGTCTGGCTGAGGTCGACCGCCGAAAGGTCGAGCACGATGGGCTTGCCGGTGAAGAAGCCCGGCGACTTCGCCAGCGTCGCGTCGATCTCGGCCAGCCAGGACACCACGGGCACGACCGGCGAGAAAACGAACGCAACGTAGGAACGGCCGCGCATGCGGACCTGCTGACGTGCGACCTGTTGAGTTGCGTCCATCGCCCCTGACTCGGTTGTCTTGTCGAATGGTTAACAATCGGACCGCATGGTTAATCAAAGGTTAACGCGGTCAGGGTTTTCACCGATTTGGACAGCGCTCGCCCGGGGGCCTCAAAACGCGCTTTGGCGTTTGAAAAGCTGTGGAATTGGAGGAGATGCGGCCGCGTTTTTGAGCTGGATCAATTTTCTTCGCGCCGATGGGATTATTTCACGAGCGTTTGCAGGCGACGTCATGACCCATTCCAGCTGGATTGAGATCCTGCGGTGCCCGAAATGCCGACGCACGGGTTAGGCTGAGCTTTCGGAGGTCGCCCCGCTTCGCAACCGAATTGTTCGGGTCTCGGAGGAATTCGAAGTTCGCACCGACGAGCGCGGCGACGATTTCCAGTGCCGAGCTTGCAAGCTGCCAGCCCTGCCATGACAGAGGATGCCTTGGCTCGCAGCTGCCAATCACCCAATCACGAGGTCGACGCCGCAATCAAACTGCACCTGCGGGAGTTTGCGCCAGCGGCGTGAGGCGTGTCATCCGCCGCCAGGCACCACGTGGCGGCGGCGTTCCTCGTTGCACCGTCACGCGTATGGCAGGCCGCGAGCGCCGCTCCAATAATTATTGGCGGTGTAAGGTGCTTCACATGCAACTCGCAAGCGATGAGGTTGAATTGTGCGAACGACTTGTGCAGGAGGAGAACTCTATGTCCACGTATGTGACAGGCTTCACAAGAGACGCCAAATCCCAGAACGTTATCGAGTTCGCGTCTGACCTGGCCCCGGACACCTGGATATCGATACCGCGGGGCCTGATCGAGAATATCAAGGAATTGCCCGGCAAGGCGGCACAAGGCGCTCACATCAGGGTGGGCATCAAGCTCGCGGAGCCGACCTCGCCTGAGGGAAAAGTCTTGGCAGCACTGACCGACGGGCTCAACACCGCGATCGTCTCGCTTTCGCGGAAGGTCGCCCCCGCCCTGGACAGCACCGGCAAGGCAACGCACGCGAGCGACTCATGCATCCGTTGTCTCGAGGCCTGCAAGCTGATCGTCCTTCCTCCGGACGACCCATTTGCTCAGATTGCTTGCATGTTGGGGTGCGCGGATTGCCCATGAGCTCCTGAAAGGGAGGCTGGGCTACCCGATCGGCATCTGCGCGGGTTCAACCAATCGACATGGCGCTTGCCGCCCGCCGCAAGGCACCACTTGGCGGCGGCGAGCGGCACGAGCTTGCGCCGGACGCAACGGGCATCGATGTATTTGCTCTACGCCCGAGGAAGACCCGCGACTTCGTCGCGGGCCTCCCGGGAAGGACTATGCCGATCAGTGGACCGAACGGTCGGTGCGGGCAGCGGCCCGCGCGGTCGTCATCTGGTTGCGGGGCGTCAAGACGCTGAGCTGATGCGGCGTGGCCGACGTGGTCGCAACGGGGGCCTGCTCGCGGGCGTTGGCGGCGCCAATCACGCCGGCCTGCACGGCCGAGATCGGCAGGCCCGCAGCCTCGTAGGTCGGAAGCTCCGCAGCTGACGCGGCGGTTGCGATCGCGAGAGCGGCGGCAAGGGTGGAGAGGGAAATCTTGATCACGGAAGGCTCCTCAAATGGCACGTGAGAAGCAGAGTTAGTCAGCTATTATTGCGATGCAATATCAATATTACCGCACTGCACAAATAGTTGATCGCCGGCGCGCCAGGCGGGCACCAGCGGCCGTCGTGAACCGCTGCTCGATAGCTTCGGGCGTCGGGTATCGCCGCACGCTTCCTTGACCGTCCGAGAGAGAGCTCGGCGCGTCCGGGCTTGTCCCGGGCATGACGGCGCGGAAGAATCGGTTCATCCAAATGCGATTGCCCTGCGATCGACCCGATGCGTCGTTCGACCTTCCGAACCGATGATGATGCAGGTCCACGTCGGGGTACTCAACAATGATGATCCGCCCTCCTAGAATAGCGGCTTGCTGTCCGCCTCACCGTGGTGCGATGACACCATCCTGACGCGTAGAGCTCGGCGCAGTCGTCGGAATGTTCGCCTCATCCGGAGACACCAATGCCGCGGTATTTTTTTCATATCCACGGCGGCCATTCAGTGCTCGATGATGTCGGCCTGGATCTTCCCGACATTCTCGCCGCACGGACGACGGCGATTGAACTGAGCGGCGAGATACTCAAGCACGACGTGACGGAGCCATTCTTGCGTCATCTTCGCTGGCACGTCGAAATCAGCGACAGCCCCGAACCGGGCGGCCAGTCGCTGTTCGTCCTTCAGTTTTCCATTGCGGTATGAAGGTCCCGCATGACAGCAAGACACATCTGGTACGTCTCCTTCGTTGATCAACGCGATGCGCCGCCCGACAGGCACGCACGAAGGACTGCGACATTCGTATCCGAACAGGATGCGAAGCAGTTCACGAGGAAACTGGCGGAGGACCGGCGCATCGAGAGACTTTCGGCTGGAACGATCAACCCGTACCGGCCAAAACGGGTCATCGGATCCAGGGACATCGACCAGTGGCTTGGCAAGACTTAGCCCACCATGGTGATCCGCAGACCCCATCGTGAAACGACGATCCATCTTTTAAAACGGCCGCGCCTGGAGAGTAGTTGCGAATGCGAATGATGAAACCAAGCTGCTCCGTTCTTGCCGACCCACAGGGGATGACGCAAACCGTATTCCGATGTTTGGCCTGGGGTTTAGTCCTGGGCCTCTTCATCGTCACCGATACACCGCTGGCATTGCGTCCGCACACGTTGGTATCGGCGAACATCGATCGTTTCGCAGCTCTGTTCGTTATCGGGGTCGCCTTTTCGCTCGCCTATCCGAAGCACGTGCTGCCGATACTGCTCCTCCTGCTAGCCATCGTCGTCGGCTTCGAGCTCATCCAAAGACTGCTCCCCGACAGACATGGGTACGTGAAGGACATGCTCGTCAAAGGTGCCGGCTGCTGTGCAGGCGTTTTCATCGCAACTGCCTTGAGACGCTCGTTTTCGGCAATCTCCAGGCGAACAGGCAGCCCGTTGATCTAGCCAAAATGTTCATCTCGCGCGAAGCTCGATGAAAAAATGCCGATCCGTCGCCGCTATTCGGCGGATGGAGAGCCGGCCGGCCCGGAATATGAGACGGCAAGCGTAGCAAGGACGGTCCTGTTGCTGATCTCGAGCTTGCGGAAGATGTGGTGCAGATGAACCTTGATGGTACCGTCGGCCACCTTTAGACGGCGGCCAATCTCCTTGTTCGACAAGCCCTCCGACACCAAACGCATGATCTGACGCTCGCGGTCCGTCAGCACCGCAAGATATTTCTCCGGGATCGTCGTTTGCGCATAAGGGATGGCTTCTTCGTACGAGGGCGAAGGCAACGTCTTCTGGCCGTCGGCGACTTGCCGCAACGTCTGCAAGAGCGTCTCAGGCTCCTCCTCACTCAGAAGAACACCGCAAGCTCCCGCTGCTGCGAGCATGGCGAGATCGCGATCCTCAACCGAGGCGGCAAGAAACACGAGCCGCACACCAAGCGCCCCGGAATTTGCGACCTCGAGCATGGCCTGCCCAAAAATGTCGGGCATCGACATGTCCAAAATGGCGATGTCGGGCGCAAGGGTCTGCATTGCCTTGAAGCAGCTCGCAATATCATTGCAGCGCGCAACAACTTTGAAATCACGCTCTGCTTCGAGCAGGCAGTTCAGACCCAATAAAACGACTGGATATCTACTGGCAATTACAACACGACTGAAATGCATTTCCGATCAACCCTCAGTCCCCCTCCAGTTCAGATCGGCGCCCAAGTCATCAATAAGCTACTCTAATATGAGACATTCCAGTAAGGTTTTGTTGTCGCTTGGTCCCGTGAATTTACTGCCTGGAGCGCCGCAACGAACATGGTTCACAACGTGTAATCGCGGCAGCAACCGGACGCACCCCAAGCGAGCGTCCGTCGGCAAGGACCGAGAGATCGCCCTCGCCAAGTTGGCGGCCCCCAAATGCCTATAACCAACGGTATATAGGGATATTGGGGATTAGCATCTAACATTCGTAAATATTTTCTGAGTGGGTTAAGCGCTTTTCGTCCCAGGTTTGTTCAGGCGACCAAATCTGAGGAAGCTTGTTTTTACGTCGTTCTTTTTAGCTGGGCGGGCCACCAAAAATGAACCGGGTTCAACCCTTCAACCGCTTGTATCATTGTAGCGTCCGGGAGAGTTTCCATGAGACGGCGATATCCTTTTGCCATTGCGCTGGTTGGTGAAAATAGTCTTCGCAAAGAAGGCCTTGCAAGAATTCTAAATTCGGAGAATTTTGTCCTAGCCTCAATAGACGATGCCGACGATTGGCCGAGCGACGAGGCGCTTCAGAACGTCCCCGCCAGTCAGGCATTGTTCCTCATTGTTCATAGCGGCGATGATTTTCGCTCGACAGTCGGGCAGATCGACTCGTTCAAGCGCCGCTGCGCGGATGCACGTGTCGCGGTTGTCGCGGATCACTTTCATCTGAGTGATCTGGTTGCCGCATTCCGGGCCGGCGCCACCGGCTATTTCATCGACGTGATGAACTGCGACGCGTTCATCAAGTCCATCGAACTCGTCATGATGGGCGGGACGGTATTCCCGCCGGCATTCTTGACGTCCGCTCTCGATAGCGAGAAACGCGACGTGGACGATGCCCCTGTACCCAACGATGACGATCGCGCCGTCGCGACGGCAGATGACACGTTGGCTCAGCAACTTTCGCCGCGGGAAGTTTCAATCGTTCAGTGCTTGATTGAGGGCGATTCCAACAAGTGCATTGCGCGCAAGATCAAGATTGCCGAAGCCACGGTGAAGGTTCACATCAAGGCGATCCTTCGCAAGATCCGGGTTCAAAACAGAACGCAGGCAGCAATCTGGGGATTGAACCATCGATCTGCGGCCTGGTCGAGAAACAGCAGTTCGGCGCATCAGGTCGTTGACGTAACCGAGCGGCTTCTCCCGCCTGGCCGGGAAATTTCCAAGATCGCGAGAGCGGGCCGGCCGGTGCCACTTGGCGCGATCGACCATGCGGAGAACTACTTTGAAGCCTCCCTCGCCAACGGCCATACCCGCAAGGACATGAGCTCAAAAGTCGACGGGGCGATCCGACTGCGAAAATAGCCGAGACTCGTCCGGTCTGGCGCATCGACATCACCGCGCGGGATGATTTCCCGCGCGCGGCGAGCATTGACCACGCAGACGCGAAACGGAAGCGGAAATGATCTTGTTGACCGGCGGTGCCGGCTATATCGGATCCCATATCGCTGTCGCGCTACTCGACGCCGGGCTCGATGTCGTCGCGGTCGACAATCTTTCCAACAGCAACAGCACCTCCCTCGAACGGATACGGGCCATCTGCGGACGATCGGTCATTTTCCGGCATGCCGATATCCGCAATGAAGAGGCGATCTACCAGATCCTGCGCGCCCATGACGTGACCGCGGTCATTCATCTCGCCGGCCTCAAGGCGGTGGGCGAGTCCAGCGCTCAACCCATGACCTATTACGACAACAACGTCGTGGGAACGATGCGGCTCGTGTCGGCCATGACGCGAGCAGCCGTCAAGACGCTGGTCTTTAGTTCATCCGCAACCGTTTACGGGACACCCGCGTACCTGCCGCTGGACGAGAAGCATCCTGTCGCACCGATCAATCCGTACGGCCGCACAAAATACTTCATCGAAGAAATCCTGAAGGATCTTCATGGGTCCGACAAGGATTGGCGGATTGCCATCTTGCGCTACTTCAATCCGGTTGGCGCCCACGAAAGCGGACTGATCGGAGAAGATCCTCTGGATGTGCCGAACAATCTGCTGCCGATTGTCGCACAAGTGGCGATCGGACGGCGTCCGAAGGTGCATGTTTGGGGAAACGACTACGATACTCCGGACGGCACCGGGATCCGTGACTACATTCACGTTGTCGATCTTGCATCCGGACATCTGAGCGCCCTGAGCCAACTGAGGCAGCCCGGCCTTCTGACTGTCAATCTCGGAACAGGAAGCGGCAGTAGCGTCATGGACGTGATCCAGACATTCAAGGAAGTGAGTGGCCGGCCAGTTCCGTATGTGATCGACCAACGCAGGGTCGGTGACGTCGCAATCTGCTATGCCGATCCAACTCTCGCGAAGAACCTGTTGGGCTGGACATCAAAGCGATCCCTGACACAGATGTGTGCCGACCATTGGCATTTTCAGATGAAGAACCCGAATGGCTATCGCGGCGCGTAGGTGGCGAAAGCCGTCTGCGTCTTGCGCGAGCTAGACAACTGCTCTCATCGCCAAGCTCAAGTAGCGCCGCTGCCTCGTGACGTCACCACCCACCAATGCCCGCAATCGGCAGGATGGCAGGATGACGCACCGACTCTTGGCTAATCCCTAATTGCTGCCTTCACTTGCTGTACAGCAAGGCATCTTCGGGAGCGGCGCGCTATGGTTGTGCGAGCCGACTTGCGTTGTTCAAGGTAGGACGGAATGCTTCTGGACAACGAAACGCCTGCCGCCACCACGTGTTCCGAGACCGTCTGCGCGCGCGACCGTGGGGAGTCGGAAGCCCGATTCACAATAGGCCAGGTCATCGGTCGAACTGCCAGTCGGTTTCCGAACCAGCCGGCGATCGTCTCGAGCGCTTTCGAGCCTCTGACATACAGCGGTCTTGAACGCCAGTTGAACGCATTCCGCCGGCGGCTGCGCTTGGCCGGTTTCGACTGCAATGCCCGGATCGGGGTCTTGATGCCGAACGGCCCGGAAGCGGCTCTCGCTATCGTGGCAGTCGCCTGCTGTACCACAGCGGTGCCCCTCGACCCACGCCTCTCCCAGCCTGAAATCGAGCAGCGTCTCGACATGCTGAACCTGAGCGCCCTCGTTGTGCTGCAGGGCAGTGCCCCTGAAGCTCGCCAGGCCGCAGCCCGCAGAACGCTTGCCATTATAGAAGCCGCCCCGGTCGGACAGGGGCAGCTTGGGCTCGAGATCGCCGTGCAAGTTTCCGCCTCCCCTGCCATCGACGCCGAGCCGGAGCCGCACTCCCCCGCCTTCATCCTGCAGACGTCGGGCACGACCGCGCAGCCCAAGCTCATTCCGTTCAGTCATGACAATATGCTGGCGGCGGCCGAACGCCTTCAGGCCTGGTTCGGCCTCACGTCCCGGGACCGATGCCTGAGCGTGTCGCCCCCCTATTATTCTCATGGGCTGAAAGTGACGGTCTTCACGCCGTTGCTGACAGGAGGCAGCATTGCCATCCCGGCGAACAGTGCCATCGTCGCACTCGATGAGTGGTTCGATGTCCTGCGGCCGACCTGGTACTCGGCAGGCCCTACGCTTCACGCCACGGTGCTGGACAAGGCGCAGAGCCTCGAGAATGCACGGGCTGCGCATACCCTGCGGTTCGCGATGTCAGGCGGCGCGCCGCTGCCGAGGACCGTGCAGGACGGCCTGCAACACGCTCTGGGCGTGCCGGTGCTGGAGCATTACGGCTCCAGCGAGGCGGCGCAGATCGCCGCCAACCAGCTGCCGCCGGGTCCGAACAGGCAGGGCACCTGCGGGAGACCCTGGCCCGATACCGTGGTCGTCGTCGGTGAAGATGGACATCTCCTGGCAGCCGGCGAGCACGGAGAGATCTGGATTCGTGGACCGACCGTGACGTCGGGCTATCTCGATGCGCCGGAGCTCAACCAGGCCGCTTTCACGAAGGGCTGGTTTCGCACCGGCGATATCGGCAGCCTCGACGAAGACGGCTTCCTTTCGCTGCACGGCCGCCTGAGCGAATTGATCAATCGCGGCGGTGAGAAGATTTCTCCGGCCGAGATCGAAGCCGCGCTATTGCGACATTCGGCGATCGCCGAAGCTGCGGCTTTCGCGATCTCACATCCACGCCTGGGCGAGGACGTCGCAGTCGCCATCGTCCCTCATCGCGGCGCGCGGCCGACCGCTGCGGAGCTTCGCCTGTTCCTGCAACGCGAGCTGGCCTCGTTCAAGATTCCGAGACGCATTCTGACGCTCGACCATCTGCCCAAGGGGGTGACGGGAAAGGTACAGCGGCGACATCTGCGCGAGTTGGCCGACCGGCGACGGGGTCACCAGGCGCCGATGCCGGCGCCCGTCGCGAACGGGCCGTTGAATCTGGAAGCCGAGTTGCTGACCCTCTGGCGCAGGCTGCTGAAGAACGAGGTCGTGACTGTTGACGATGATTTTTTCGCCAGCGGCGGAGACTCGCTTCTCGCGATGGAGATGTTGATCGAGGTCGAGCGGCTCGTCGGCTATCCCGTGCCGGAAACCATCATGTTCGGGGCAGAAACCATCCGGCAATTTGCCGCAAGGGTTTCCGCACCAACGGACATTTGGGCGACGCCGTTCTTCCAGCCCCATGCGCCTGGCACGCGGTCTCCGCTGTACTTTTTCAACGGCGACCTTGTCAGCGGCCACGCGAGTGTGCGGCGGCTGGTAGAGCTTCTGGGGCCGGATTATCCGATCATTTCGATCAATCCCCACGGTCTTCATGGGGAGCCGATTCCGATCTCGATCGAGGCGATGGCCGCCGATCGCCTGCCGTTCATCCTGGCAAGGCAAGCGCGCGGTCCCTTTCTCCTGGGCGGCAAGTGCAATGGCGCCATGGTGGCGTTCGAAGTGGCCCGCCAACTGGTGGCAGCCGGCCACACGGTTGATTTGGTTACGATGGTGGACCCGCCGACTGTCAGTGCCCGTCCAATGCCACGGGCGATCCTGGGGCTGCTGAAGCCGCTGGTTTCGCCTTATCTCTTGCGTTGGACCTTCGAGCAAATGGTGAGACTGGAGCGATACCTGAAGCTCCCGGCGAACGGACAGACTGCGAGCGCCAAGGTCGAGATTCCCGCGCCGTTGTGGGACGCTCATTCAATCGCAATGGCGCGGTATTGTCCGGCACCGCTCGAGATCCCTGTGGCCTTTTACGCGGCCGACCACGATGGCCGAGCGTGGCGGCATCTCAGCTCTCAACTGGAATTGGTCCAGGTGCCTGGCGGACATCCCGGCTGCCTGTTGATCGGTGCGGAACTGCTCGTGGATCACCTGCGGCGGAGATTTGAAAAACTCGCCTCGGGAGCGAGCGCCACGTGAGAAACCGGACGTCAGCCATGGCGGGCCCTGAGCTTGCGGAGGATCAAGGCCGTCGGCCGCCGAAGGCTGGAGCGCGCTGCGCCAGCCTTGAGCCCGGTCGATCACAGCTCCACCTCGGCACAGTTGCTCCGCCGGCACAAGAGGCTAGCGTGGGTACTCAGGAAGGGTCCGCACCTCGATCGAATTCCGGATATAGTTCGCGTTATCGGCCTCCGCCGAGACAATGGTCGGAGACGCCCAACCACGACGTGTCCGTCAGAGGGATGCCTGTGTGTGACCAGCCACCCATCATCGGATCTTGCGCAAACATTGCAGCTCGGTCCTCCGGTCTTCCCGCCGCGGCGCGCGTTCGGTCCTCTGGCGTTGGAACGGGAAAGCATGCCTGAGACGGTTACCGATGTCAGCCTGGATGCCCTGGAGAGCATTGCGTGGCTTGAAACCTCATGGAAGGAGCTCGAAGCGCGAGTGACTCACTCGTTCTTCTTGTCCTGGCTCTGGATCGGCACCTGGCTACGGCATATCCCGGATGGCGCGCGACCACACGTCCTCGTGGCCCGGTCATCAGGCAAGATCGTTGGCCTGGCGATTATTTGCCGGCGGAGAGCGTGGAGTCTCGGGCCGCATGCCCGGACGCGCTGGCTGCTCAATGAAACGGGAGATACTCGTTTCGACCGATTGTTCATCGAATACAACGGTATTCTTGCAGAGCAATCCGATGCCATCATGTCGGCAGGCCTCAATGCGTTGACGTCCCGCCTGCACCGCTCGGATCAGTTGGTGCTCTCCGGGATTGATCCGGACCTTGAGGCGACTGCCAGTCGCGCCGCCGGCCGGGCTGGGCTCGTGACCGAGGTGAAACAGGCTGATGCGGCATTGTGGGTTGATTTTGCCCCAGTCCGCCAGCGAGGGGGGGACTATCGCGCCACATTGGGCCGCAGTACGCGCCAGGCCGTGAGCCGTGCCATGCGGTTGTATGCCGAACGCGGCCCCCTTGAACTTCGGATCATGGAAACGACTGCGGAGGCCCTCGCCGCGTTCGATCTGCTGAGCGACTTTCATCGGTCGCGATGGGGACGCAGGGGAGCCTTCGCCAATCCCGGCTTCCGTCCGTTTCACGAGGAGCTCATTGCGCGCGGCGTCCCCACGGGGGCCGTTCGCATCTCGCGGACGATGGTTGGGAACGAGACAATCGGGGTCGTGTACAATTTCGTGCACGACGGCCGTGTCCTGAACTACCAGAGTGGCTTTCTCTATGAGAGCGACAGCCGGCTCAAGCCCGGGCTCGTCAGCCATGTGCTGGCGATTGAGGACAGCATTGCACGCGGGGAAAGCGGCTACGACTTCCTGGCCGGTGGCGGCGGGCACAAGTCCCATCTGGCCAATCGGGAGCAAGCCATGACGTGGATCGCTGTCGGCAAAGACAGTCCGGAGCGCCATATCGAGGCCAAGCTCCGCAGCGCCAAGCGGATGCTCCGAACCATTGCTACGAATGTTCCAAAAAAGACCGCGGCTCTGTATTCCGTACTCGGGGGGCTAGTTCCTGGTCGATCGGTTTGAGCTCTTTGGCGAAAACCGATGTCTGGGTTGGCGATGTGGCCATGTCGGTGCTGCGCCTTTTTGGCTGCCGGCCGGGGCAGGCGCTGACGCCTGGACTGCATCCATTGACCGTTTGGCGGTCCAATTCCCCTAGGAATATTCCCCCGCTTCCGCTGGATGGAAACTGGCAAAAAATGGGTAATTACGATGGTCCATTGAGCCATGGCGGTGCGCGATTAAAATTTCAAGCAGCAGTCCGCTCGAATGCCCATCGCAAGACCCGTTCGGAATCTACCGGCGGCAATCCGGATCGAGGCCAATAGAAAGCAAGTTGTGATGGCTTTTCGCATAGGTGCCTGTGAACAGAGCGCGTGGGAAAATAGTCGTTCCTTTGACGGGCCAGGCTATCGCAAGCTTGAACGCGGGGCTCGCGGAGCCGGCGCCACCCCTTTGAGCTTTTTGGACAAAGCAGTTGAGCTGAGGCCCGGGATCATCACGCCGGTCCTCGAGCATGATGGTTTGGAGGTCCTGGCATTCGTGCTCCATGTGGAGCACGACGTCATCCGGGAGCTAAGCGTTTGCCTCAACGAAGCGGAACATCGGCGCGTCGAGGGATTGAGACTGGAGCGAGACCGCCGCCGCTTTGTCGTTAGCCGCGGGCAGCTGCGCCAGGTCCTCGCTTCCAGACTGGACATTGCGCCTTCGGAGATCGAGCTGGAATATGGACGGCTGGGCAAACCCCACCTCTCCCGCCGCATGCCCGTCCGCGACTTGCGCTTCAGCGTCTCACGATCCGGAGAAGTCGCGGTCATCGCCCTCTCGATCAGGCAAGAGGTCGGGGTGGACATCGAGGCAATTCTCCCGGTGCCCGAAGCGGACGAGATCGCAGCGTTCTGTCTTTCCACCTCCGAGTACGAGTCCTACGCCGCCCTCGATCCGGAAGACCGGCTGGAAGGCTTCCTCCAGCGCTGGACCCGGCTGGAGGCTGTCTCCAAGGCGCTGGGGTGCGGCCTGGGACAGCCCATGTCCTGGGATGAAAAGGATTGGGCTGTCAGAAGCTTCGTACCGCAACCTGGATATGTTGGGAGCGTGGTCGTCCGGAAATGAACTGTCATCCGGAGTCGAAGATACCGCGATGGCGCACGGAACAGGAAATGTCAGCTTCATCCATGAAAAGCCCGATGTCAGCGCAGGTGATGCAGTTTTCGGAGCTGCTCGCAGACCTCGCGGTCAAGGACATCAAGGTCTGGGTCGAGGGCGACCGGCTGCGCTGCAACGCCCCGGCCGGCGCGCTGACGGCGGAGCTTCGCGATCAGTTGCAGGGGCGGAGGGGCGAGATCATCGCGTTTCTGAACATGGCCACGGCCGCGACCACGCAACCGCCTGCAATCGTTCCGTTGCAGTCTCGCGGAACACGCACGCCCATTTACGCTGTGCCCGGTCATGTCGGGGCACCGTCCTCATTCCTGGACCTCTCGAAGAACCTGGGCGGCGATCAACCGTTCTACGCACTCCAACCGCCTGGCTTCGATGGGCAGAGCGAGCCGATGGACCGCGTCGAAGATATCGCCGAGTACTTCGCCCGCCAGATCGTCGAATATCAGCCGGCCGGTCCGTACATCATCGCCGGCTACTGCTCCGGCGCTTCAACAGCTTTCGAACTGGCGCAAATCCTGGGACAGCGCAAATCGGAGGTCGCATGCGTTGCGCTCTTTGGTCCTCTTCACCCCACCACCTATGGGGAATGGCCGCGCCGGCTGTATTTCGTTGCCAGGGCTAAGGCGGAATCGTTCCTGCATGCGACGGCGAAGCTGCCGACATTCAGCGCCCGTCTCCGATATTTCGGCAGCCGCCTCCGCGAACATTTCCACGCCCTCGTTCGCGGGAGCAAAGAGCCTGTCGCGACAGATCCGGTGTTGGCGAGCAGGGCTCTGCTCAAATCCACGGCGATCGCGGCCTTTCAGCGGTACACTCCAACTCCGTATTCGGGTCGGGTCTGCATAATCCTTCCCAACAAAGCCTGGCTGCGATCGGGCGCCGCGCCACATCGATGGCTCCGAGTAGTGCCGCATGCCGAATTCTACTTCGGGCCCGATGACTGCAACGAAGCCTCGATGCTGATGGAACCTGACGCACCTGCCATCGCAGACCTCTATCGCCAGGCAACCCAAAAGCAGAACGATTGACGTAATTTGATTTTTTGGTTTTCCCGATGGGAGCGTATTTCATGAACGAAGTTCTGCCTATCGCGCCGGAGGGCGTAGCGCTTCCTCTGCTGAAGGATTCCGATCATCAGGCGCTGGTTGTCGATTACAACGCCACGGCAGCACGCTATCCGTCGGACAGGACGATCATCGATCTCTTTCGCGACCAGGCGACGCGCAGTCCCGACGCCGAAGCGATCCGCTTTGGCAATGCCACGCTGACCTACCGGCAGCTCGACGAACGCTCCAACCAGATGGCCGCGCATTTGAGCTCGACCGGCGTGGGCCCGGGTCGGATTGCCGTTGTTTTCATGGAGCACTCCATTGAAGTCGTCGTTGCGATCCTGGGCGTCCTGAAGTCCGGCGCAGCCTATGTGCCGGTGGATGCGGCAACGCCGAAGGGGCGTATCGCAACGATCCTGCAGGACATTTCCAACGGGACCGACGGGCGGGCGCCCGTGGCGATCACTCAGTCGCGCCTGCGTTCCGGCATTCCCCCGAACCTTGCTGACATTTTCGTGCTCGACGCCAATTTGGATTCGATCTTGAATCAGCCGGCCTCGGCCCGGCCGTCCGCAGCCACGCCGGACGGCGCCGCCTATATCATCTTCACCTCCGGCTCGACCGGCACGCCCAAGGGCGTCGAGATCGAGCACCGGAGCCTGGTGAACTACATCTGGTGGGCCGCCCAGGTGTACAGTTCCGGCGAAAGTCTCGCATGGCCGCTTTTCTCATCCCTCGCATTTGACCTGACCGTCACAACGCTCTTTACGCCCCTCATCACCGGCGGCCGCATCGTGGTCTATCTTGGTGATCCCGGAGTGCAGAGCATGGTCGTGCTCAAGGTGATCGACGACAATGCAGTTGACATCATCAAGCTGACGCCGGCGCATCTCGCGATGATCCGCGACCGAGATCTCGAGACCACAAGACTGCGCAAGTTCATCGTGGGCGGTGAGGACTTCAAGGCCGCGCTGGCTCGCGATATCACCAACGCCATTCCCCATCCTATCGAGATCTACAACGAGTATGGACCAACCGAAGCCACGGTGGGCTGCATGATTCACCGGTTCGACACCGAGCGGGATCAATCCGCATCGGTGCCGATCGGCGTTCCGGCCGCGAATGCGGGAATCTACGTCCTCAGCAAGGAATATCAGCCCACCGGCCCCGGGATCATCGGTGAGATGTTCATTGCCGGCGACGGTCTCGCGAGAGGTTATTTCAATCGCCCTGATCTGACCGACGAACGCTTCCGCACGGTCGCCGATCCCCGAGATGGGCGCTCGAAGCTGCGGCTCTACAAGACGGGCGATCTCGCCCGCTGGAACTCGGAAGGACGCCTGGAATTTCTCGGTCGCGCCGATCATCAGGTGAAGGTCGGTGGCACCCGTATCGAGCTGGGCGAGATCGAAGCACGGCTGCTCAAGCACCCGGACGTTCAGGAATGCGCCGTCGTCGCCGTCACCACCTCGATGACGAAAGCAGCGACACGGAAAGCGGCCCAAAACGGCCATCTCGAACCGTCGACGACCGAAGACAGCATCGCACGGCTTGTGGCCTACTATGTCTCGTCGAAACCTCCGACCGTGGCGGACCTGCGCGCGCACCTCGCCGAAGAACTCCTGGAGTCCATGATTCCGACGCACTACGTTCACCTCGAGCGGATGCCGCTTACGTCCAACGGCAAGATCGACCGCTCGTCGCTTCCCGAGCCGACAGCGGAAAACATCCAGCCGGCGCAAGTCTTCGCCGCTCCCTCCACCGAGACCGAGAAGACGCTGGCCGCGCTATGGTGCCAACTCCTGAAACTCGAGTCGGTCGGACGCCACGACAACTTCTTCGACCTGGGCGGGGAGTCGCTCCTGGTGGTGCGGGCGGTGTCGCGCATGCGAAAGATCTTCGGCGTCGACGTGCAGCTTCGCAACCTCTTCGAGCGCCCGACACTGGCCGAACTGGCGGAAGTCATCGACGGAATGCGCTGGGTGGCCGATTCCAATACCCCTTCCCTCTCGGAGGGACCGAGAGAGGAGGTCGAACTCTAGCCGGAGGGCCTCCGCCCGGTCCTAGGCATCGGGACAGGAGCCTTTGAGTCAGCTCATAGCAGATCGGATGAAGACGATGGACAAAGCCTGGATGTCGGCGCGAGAGCCGGAGCTGCCCTGGATGGCGGCGGAGTATGAGCTGTTACGGGACCAGGTCCGCCGGTTCGTCAAGGAGGAAATCAAGCCCTGCGCGGATCAATGGGAAGAGAACGGGTTCATTCCCCGTTCGATCCTGCGCCGCATGGGCGCACTCGGTTTCTTCGGCATCCGCTACCCGGCCGAGTATGGTGGCGCCGAAATGGACTCCGTCGCGTCAACGGTCTTCGCCGAGGAGCTCGGGCGCTCGACCTATGGCGGCGTCGCCGACGCGATGCTCGTCCATGCCGACATGGCTTCCTTGTATGTCTTTCACGACGGGACCAAAGCCCAGCGGGCCCGCTGGATGCCGGGCATTGTCAGCGGCGAGGCGATCACCGCGGTCGCCATCACGGAGCCGGATGCGGGCTCGGACGTGAAAGCCATCCGCACGCGCGCGGTCCGAGATGGCGATTCCTACGTGCTCGACGGCACGAAGCTCTACATCACGAACGGCGTCCACGCGGATCTCTACTGCGTCGCGGCCAAGACGGATCCCGCGGCAGGAACCAACGGGATCACGATGTTCCTCGTCGAGAAGGGGACGCCAGGCTTCAGCGTCGCGCGCGAGCTGGACAAGCTCGGCTGGCGCTCCTCCGACACGGCGGAACTTGTCTTCGACGGTTGCCGCGTCCCCACCGAGAACGTGCTCGGTGCGGAGGGACAAGGCTTCTATTCAATCATGCGCAACTTGCAGAACGAGCGCCTTGTCCTCGCCGCCATGTCGATAGGGATGGCCGAGGCAGCGATCGATATGACCGTCACCTACGTGAAGACCCGCCGCGCATTTGGGGGCGTTCTTTGGGACATGCAGGCGATCCGTCAACGTCTCGCGATGCTCTCCGCGAGACTGGAGGCAAGCCGTCAGTTTCTCTATGCCACCGCTTGGCGCATGGCGGCCGACGACGATTGCCTGCGCGAGACCTCGATGTTGAAAGCCATCTGCGGCGAACTCGTCAACGAGGTCGCGTATGCGTGCGTGCAGTTCCACGGCGCCATGGGTGTCATGCGCGAGAGCGCGATCGAGCGCGTAGCGCGTGACGCGCGCGTCCTCTCCATCGCCGGCGGCGCGACGGAGGTGATGCTCGAGGTGGTCGCGTCGATGTCATGATCCTGATGCGGCGTCGAGGACGTCGCTCTGGCATTGGTTGCAGGACGGCTGAGTGCCGGCTCTTCGGGCGGCGGGGGGCGCGGCGACCGACGCAGCCTACGGCGCGCCGGATTCACCCACAAAACCCGGCTGGCGTCATTGCCGCCGAACACCGGCCGACGCTCTGTGGCATCCGAGATCCGCTTGAGGGAGGATTTCACTCCGCCGCTGCGACCCGTTCGCTCGACGGGGCCTTCGAGCTGCCGAGGTTTCCAACTGATTGAACATGATCAATGGCCTGAACGTGGATCCCTTTCACGGCCCTTCCGGACGGGTCATTCATGCTCGCAAATTGCTGAGACCAGAGAAACGCGGTCGGCGTGGAGCATGCGATCGAAGGACCGACGGGCACAGTTAGGCAGGCTGTCGGGTTGTTGAAGATGCTATCAAAGATGGTCCTGTAGAAATATCCTTCCTTGGACGTCGGCGTTTGCTGCGGAAAGCGCTTGCTCGCCGCGGCGAGCATCTGATCCGAGACTTTATTCTCGGCTTGATGTTTCAAGCTCTCAATCCAGCTATACCCTACCCCGTCGGAAAACTGCTCCTTCTGACGCCACAGGATCGCTTGCGGCAACAGATCGGTAAATGCTTCCCGCAATATGCCCTTCTCGATTTTCTCGCCAGGGCACATTTTCTCGGCGGGGTTTATCGACATTGCGTAGTCCAGGAATTCCTTGTCCAGGAAGGGCACGCGGGCTTCGACCCCCCAGGCCGCCATTGCCTTGTTCGCGCGGCAGCAATCATACTTGCTGAGCGCAAAGATCTTTCGAACAGTCTCCTGATGGAATTCTTCTGCTGATGGCGCCATGTGGAAGTAGAGATAGCCGCCAAAGACCTCGTCAGCGCCTTCTCCGGACAACACCATTTTGATGCCCATTGATTTGATCTTCCGCGCCATGAGATACATCGGCGTACCGGCACGAATGGTGGTGACGTCAAAGGTCTCCAGGTGCCGGATCACGTCCGGCAATGCGTCCAACCCTTCCTGCACGGTAAAGACAATCTCATGATGGACCGTGCCGATGTGCGCCGCCACGTCTCGCGCATGCTTCATGTCAGGTGAGTTTTCCAGGCCGACGGAGAACGAGTGCAGTCTCGGCCACCATGCTTCTTCGGTTTCTCCCGACTCGATCCGCTTGAAGCGGTGGCGCGCCGCGAGCGCGGCGATAAGCGAAGAGTCGAGCCCACCGGAAATAAGCACCCCGTAAGGCACATCGCACATCATTTGCTGCTTGACCGCAGCTTCGAGCGACGTTCGGAGCTCCTGCAGGGACACCTTCCTCGTTGGAAGAGTATGCGCCCACTGCGGATCATACCACTTGACGAACTTTCCGGCCTTGCCGCTGTAATGATGTCCCGGAGGAAACTCCCGGATCGTCTCGCATACGCCATCGAGAGCTTTCATTTCGCTCGCGACGTAAGTCGTGCCGTCGCTACCCCATCCGATGTAAAGCGGAACGATGCCGATGTGGTCTCGGGCGACGAAGAAATCGCCACTGCGCTCATCGAACAGGGCAAACGCAAAGATTCCACTCAGCATATTGCACACGGCGGGGCCGTACTCGTCGTAGAGATACAGGATAATTTCGCAATCGGACTTCGTTTTCCATGCGTGCGGCAGCTTCAGTGCCTCGCGCAAAGCGACATGATTGTAGATCTCCCCGTTCACGGCCAAAGCCCGACCCGTGGTCACGTCGAGAAGGGGTTGAGCGCCGTGCTCCACGTCGACGATGGAAAGGCGCTCGTGCGCGAGCACTGCGCCCTCGCCGGAGTAAATGCCGCTCCAGTCCGGCCCGCGGTGCCTGACCGTCTTGGCCATCTCGAGCGCCCGGCTGCGCACCGTCTCGATCGATTCCTTAAATCCAAAGATGCCAACGAAGCCGCACAAGGAGGTCAACCCTTCTGTGAGTTCTAGATCGCAGAGAAGCGGAAGAGCGGATCGAGAACGGTCAAGGTCACAAAATATTCAAGGTTCAGATCAAGCAGAATTACCCTTGCCTAAGCGGCGCCACCGTCGGATAGGCCATAAAATATGCGGATGAGCGGCTTCAAACTCCGTGGCTGCTCGTGTCTTCCAATTCCAGGTAGCCCCTGATGCGGGCTGACCGGCCCCTTCATCCGATCGAAAGGAGCGCAAATTCCCCGCCTCGCTTGCTGTGCCGACCGCTTCCGGTTTCGTCACCTGCTGTCGCGCCGCGAGTCTGCCGCGGTCACCTCAGTCCGGCCTATCACGACCGGGGCGTTTGCACTGCTCAGCTTTCGGGGTGACGCGTCGGGACCATCCTGGTATCGCAGCGAGACCTCGATGGTGTCGCCCGGCTGCAACTCGGCGTCCTCGTTCACGACAATCCGTTCCGGTCCTTTCTCGCTCTTTCTGATAATAGCAATATCCGGCTTGCTGCCGGCGCCTCGTGCGAGCTGCGATCGAACCATCGAAGTGTACTGAAGCTTCTCGCCGACGCTCTGCAGTTTCTCGCGAATCTGATTGAGCTTTAAGCTGGTCTCTTGCAGCTCACGGAACAGATCAAGCTTCCGCTGATCGTCGAGCTTTGCCAACCGTCTGGCGTACTCGTCCTGCAATTTCTTGACCTGGAGCAATTGCGCAGATGTCTGCAGCCTCCGGGTCGCCGACAGCAGAACCGCGCGACGGGCATCCGTCACGCGAGGACTGATCAACGATCCCTTGCCGAACAGGTCGGTCGCTTTCTGAAGGTCCTCGACGTCGGACTGAAGTCCCTCTTCATCTTTCTTCTGCTGCTCCGACAGCACGCGGACCTCGTCGTCTCCCTGCCGCACGCTGCGCTGCAAGTACGCCTTTTCCTGCTGATAGTCGCTCTGCTTCGTCTTCAGATATTCGGCTTCCGCATTGACGATTTCCGAAACCGCCGACCGGGCTATCGGCACGTCGGCAAGAGAAGCGCTTGGATTGATCTGCGTCCCTTCCCCGAGTTCGCTCTTGATGCGCCACATGCGCGCCTGTTCCTTGGCGAGCTCTGTCCAGAGCGATCCATACTCGCTTCTCAGGTCGGCTGACTCGAGATACGGGTTATTCATCCTGATATGCATGATGTCGTAGCCCCCCGCCATGGCGATGAGCTGGCGCGCGGTGCTCGCCGGACGATAAGGGTACTCGCCCGGCTTCGACACGTCCCCGTTGACGTAAACAGGCCTGTACTCGGCCACGATCGCCGTGACCTGATCTGCATCGATCACGACCACGACCTCGCGGCCGTCCACGGTCCGCTGTCGAAAGACCTTGCTCGTCAGTGCGGCTCCGACTTTGGCCCGAATCTCCTGCAACGGCAGGCCGGCGACCGGGACCATCCCGACCAGCGGCAACGAGATATTGCCATCGACCTGGACCGGAGCGCGCTGCCGCAGCTCCGGCACGCCGGCCACCGCGACCTCCAGAACATCTCCGACGCTCACGCGATATTCGGCTTTCGCCTGAGCGGAAATCGTCAGGCCAACAGCCACCAGGCCCCATCTGACGCAACGGCCTGGTTGACCGTGACGGTTGTCAAGATGGAAGAAATTACGCAGCTTGGCATTCGGCATGGCGTGCTCGATGGCTCGGTCTCACTGATTGATCGACAATCTAAACCCGCAGCGCCTCGGCTCAACTGACCATCGTAGTTACTCCCGGCTACCCATTTATTGCCAATCCGCCTCCTGACCCGAATGCTATTGTTTTTGTCAGGGGGACGGATTGCTTGACGGACTGCTTGGGAGTAACCGGTGAGTTATGCGTTTTTCACCAATTCGCCGGCTCCTACCGAGCGTTCGGCGCATTCGATCCCTGACCGCAAGGCAATTGCGGCTGACGTTGGCAAGAATCGATTGGCCGCCTTGCTGGTATTGGCGGCAGGCGCCGAGTTCCTCCTCGTAGCTGTTGGGGCTTTTGCCGCTGCCGTCCTCTATTATCGACTGGTCCTTCAGCTCGACTATCCGGACACTCCCAAATACATCCTGGAATCCCTTCTGATTGCCACGTTGCAGCTGCTCGTATCCGTTGGGCTGCGGCAGTATTCGCGGATCCAGACGCAGCCCCGGCACACCTTCCTGTGGAGTGGCGTCAGCGCCGTCTTCTTCGTATTCTCCTTCTTCATCTCAACGATATTTCTTCTCAAGATCTCGGACGGCTACTCGCGCGCGACCGTGATGGCCCAGGCAGCCAGCGTCATCGTCATGGTGCTCTTCGCGCGGGCAATATGCTTCTCGTTGCTGCAACCTGCCATCGCATCCGGACTGATCGACGCCAGGCGCGTCATCCTCATAGGTGAACCGAGCCACTGCTTGAATTTTTCCGGACGAGTAAGCGCCACCGGAATCCGGACCATTCGTTCGTTCGATTTGCCGACCTTTCGCACCGGCTCTTCAGCGCCGGGGCACTCCAAGGTGGTCGAAGTGCTATCCCATGTCCGCGAACTGATCGCAGAGTGCCGGCCCCTGCGAGCGGATGACATCGTCATTCTGACTTCGGAGTCGGATGTTCCGGCTGCCCTCGCGCTCGCCGGCGCCCTGTCAGAGCTCCCGGTTGACGTTCACGTCGTCCCGGTCGGTGCAATCGACCTCATGGCCGTGTCGCGCATCACGCAGTTCGGCAACATGGTGACGATGCGCATCTTCCAATCTCCCCTGACGACGTTCCACCGGGCAGTCAAACGAGCCTTCGACATCGCGGCCGCGATTGTCGGACTTGTCATAATCAGTCCCCTCTTCGTCATCCTCCCACTCGCAATCAAGCTCGATTCCCCCGGGCCGGTGCTATTTCGTCAGACCCGGCACGGCTACAACAACGAGACTATTCGCGTGCTGAAATTCAGATCGATGACCGTGACGGAGGAGGGCGACAATTTCAAGCAGGTGACCAGGCACGATCCACGCGTGACCCGGTTGGGACGCTTCATGCGCCACACCAATATCGATGAGCTTCCACAGCTCTTCAACGTGCTGGTCGGCGATATGTCACTCGTCGGGCCTCGTCCGCACGCGACCTCGCAGAACGAGAGCTTCGCCCGGCTGATTTCGTCATTCTCCCGCCGCCACAACGTCAAGCCCGGCATTACCGGTTGGGCACAGGTCAACGGCTATCGCGGCGAAACCGACACCTTGGAGAAGATGCAACGGCGTGTCGAGCACGACCTGTATTACATCGACAATTGGTCGTTCCTTCTCGATCTCAAGATCATCGTCATGACCCTCTTCTCCAGAAAGGTCTATTGGAATGCCTTTTAACGCGATGTCGATTGCTGCGTGCACTCCGTGCAGCAAGACCGCAAGGGCATTGCAATCGATCCCGTTCCCGTTTGATCGGCGGAGGCTTCGGTAGGCCACCAGTAACTGCAGGTTCGAGACAATGCTGCAAACTCACAGAACTGACAATTCGGCACCTCAGGACACGATGCCGCCTGAATTCGGTTCGCCGGCCGAATTCGTGGCGGAGGGTCTCGCCTTCTTGCGCCGCCGCCTCTCGATCATCCTGCTGACGTGTCTCTTGATGTTTGGCGCCGGCTTGCTCTATCTCGTTGTCGCAGTTCCGACGTTTACGGCAACCGCGCAACTCATCGTCGACGCCAAGACGGCTTCTTCCAACGACACGGCGTCGGCAACGACCGCCGTCGACAGTCAGGTCGCAATCCTGAGGTCCGAGAGCGTCGCTCGCGCGGCGATCGCGAAGCTCGGCTTGGCGGGGGATCGGGAGTTCTCCGGCGGCGCCCTGCACCACCTCAGCAGGTCGACATCACGGCTGCTCGGCTGGAGCAGACAGGACACGGACGTCGTCACGCGTGATGCGATGGAAGCATTCGCGCGCAAGCTCTCGGTGAAGCGCGCCGGTCTCACCTACATAGTCGATCTCGCCTTCAGCTCCGCCGACCCCGATCGGGCCGCGCAGGTCCTGGACACCATCGTAGAGACCTACATCACGACGCAAATGGACGCGAAATACAAATGGGGTCTGCAAAACGAGAAATGGGTTAAGGAACGTGTCAACGAATTGAGCAGCCAGGCGTCGGCTGCCAAAAAGGCGGTAGCGGATTACAACAGGGCCAGGAATGGCATCGCGGCTCCCGCGAACTCCGCCGAAGCAAATCCACCCTCCTCGCAGTCGACCGCAACGGCGCAAGACGAACTCCGCGAACTGGAAGCCACGGCGGACGCCGCCACCAGAACGTATGACAATTTCCTCCGGATGTTGCGTTACATGGACGCCATGCAGCAGCAATCCGCGCCGGTGTTCGAGGCTCGTCTCCTCACCGGGGTATCTCACCCCTACACCGCCAGTTCGCCAAACGCCCGCTTGATACTCGGATCAGCGATTCTCGGCGGCCTGCTTCTGGGGATCGGAATAGGATTGCTGCGCGACAGGTCGGACCGGGAACGCGCGCCCGCGCGCAGATCTGCAGCCACCGCACCCGGAGGAACTGCAGTCGTCCAGGGGCTCAAGGCGAGCGGCGTCAAGCCCCATTTCGATGGTTCGTTCAAGGTCGAGAAGCAGCACACGTACAAGGAGGCCAATCCTGACTTATAGTCGCATGAATTGGTTCCCGATCGCGATATCGCGAGCCCGATTGAAACGCCCCGTAAATCACCGTCGAACAGTGCTCGTCGACGAACCACCTTCATCGCGATGAAGGCAGCATCTTCCTCGTGCGGCCGCCGGAGTGGGTAATCCAGAAGGGCCGAACGCTCTCCGCAGCCGTAGGGTTATATTCGCCCCTGCGACAATGTGCCGATTTGACAATGAGTAACCTTTGAACGCTCAGCCTCCGCGCAGTCCGCTCCTCCGCCCACGAGGTGCGCCGAACCGGGAATTCCGGGCAAGAGCTCGATCACAATTACTGGGCGCGTCGTGGCGTCCACCAACGTTGGCTTGAGCAATGACGAGCTTTACCCGAGCGCCCGGCGGACCGGCGACCATGTTCAGCAATGTCTTCCGGCAGTCATGGCTGGCGTTGGCATACCGATGCTCGGGCGCCGTCGTCTCCTTTCTCTTCGGCGTAAGTTTTGCTCGGATGATGAACATCGAGGAATACGGTGCGCTCATGTCATTGATGACGTTCGCGCTCGTCGCCTCCACGGTCGGCCTCGTCGGTCAGCAATTTCGCGTGTTGCGGGAAATACCAAGCATCGCCGCCCGGAAGAACTACCCGGAGATCGGCGCGATCGTCGCGAAGCGGCTTCGTGTGGCATGTCTGGGCAGCGTTGCGGTGACCGTAATCGCCCTCCTTCCGTTCGTCGCCGCTCACGGCCGCAACGGAATATTCGGAAGCTGGCAATATGCCACGAGCGTGCTTCTGATATTGCCGTTGTCCTTGATCGAAATGCAGAGCTCGCTAGGGCGCACGCTCGGCTCCGTCAATCTCGCACTCGTGTCGAAGGATGTGTTGTGGCGGTTTCTCATCATATTGCTGGGCGCCGTTCTCTTCACGACGTATGGCCATCCGCTGCCGGCGCAAGACGTTCTGCTGATCGCGACTGCAATCCTGGTCGTGCTGATCGCCGCTCAGAACATCTACCTACGGCATCTCGCGGAAGGATGTAAGGTTTTCACAATGGCGGTGAGGCGATCGAATGACCGGCTTGGCGAGGTCCTTTCCACTTCGGGACCGTTCTGGGTAACCAGCGTCACCAGTATCATGGGCGGCACGGTCGATCTCGTCGTCATCTCGGTCATGGTCGGCCCGGAAGCCGCCGGATATTACTACGCTGCCAGCCGGATCGCGCTTCTTCTTGATTTCTTCCTGGCGACCTTCTGTATCCCCGCGGCGCCCCTCATCGCACGTCTGTTCGACGAGAATCGTCATGCGGAAATCACGCGCATCACGTCGGGAGCGTCATTGGGTGCGTTTGTCGCCGTCCTCGGCTGCGTTGCGACGTTGGCGCTTGGCGGCGACCTCGCGCTGATGGCGTTCGGAGAGACTTTCACCCGCGCCTACAGCGTCCTGATGGTCCTGGCAATCGGCATGCTGGTGTCGACATATTTCGGGATCGGCCCCATCGCCCTGAACATGACGGGCCATCAGCGGGCCGCGATGCACATCGTGGTGATCACCTGGGTGGCGGGGATCCTGGCCATGATCGGCGCGACCTGGACCTTCGGGACGATAGGAGCAGCGGTTGCCGGCTCCTGCGCGGGCATCGCAACCAGGGTATGGACTGCGGCCTACATTTATTCGGCGGAAGGGATCGATATCACCGCCACCACGGCACTCCGCGCGTTGGTCAGGCGCACAACGAGCCGAGGCACATCCGAACCGCATAGCGAGGCGATACGGCCAGAAGCCAGCGGCACCATTCTTGACCTGCAGCCTGTTCGCGGCAGTCGGGACACACGTACATGAATTGGGGAGATAGTTGAATGCGTTCGCTGTCATCCGAGGACGCGACTGCTGCAATCGGACTTACGCGCGGGAGGCGGTACCTGATGGGCCGGTCTACATTCGATTACGAGGTGTCAGGAAGCCGGCTTTCCATGGGGCTGGTGAGGCTTCTGCACACCGTTGTTGCGCGGAGTACCGGGCGCGGTATGGGACTTGCCATGCGGGCGGTCAAGCCGCTGCTGCATTCCCAGCTGTCATGCGTCCATTTCGCCGACGGTAGCCGCTTGTACTTCGAGCTGAACGACGTCTACTGGAATGCGTTCTTCATCGGCCAGCCCGGCATGACCTACGAGCCGGACATAGCGACGCTTCTGCTGCGGCTGAAGGATATCGACTATACGTTCTTCGATTGCGGTGCGAACATCGGATACTGGTCCGTTCTCGTCACGTCGGAAATGCTGGGTCGCAAGCGCGCGATTGCCGTCGAGGCTTCACGGGAGACGCTTGCAATTCTCGAGCAGAACCGCGACGCGAATGATCATCGCTTCGAGATCTGCCGAAGGGCATTGTTCGAGTACGACGGGCGCAGCCTGTTCTTCTCCGACGACGGACCTCATTCGGCCCGGCACATCGTAACGTCGCAGAGCAGCCGTCCGTCGCACACCGAACCCGTCATGTCGATAACGATCGATGCGCTGGCGAGGGACCAGCAGCTGACCGACAGCGACCGGCTCGTCGTCAAGCTCGACGTCGAAGGTCAGGAGGTTGCGGCCCTGAAGGGTGCTCGGCAGGTTCTGAAGCGCGACACGCTGATCATCTACGAAGATCATGGCCAGGATCGCAACCACGCGACCACGAGGTATGTGTTCGAGGCACTCGGACTTCCAGTGTTTGCTCTTGCTGCGGACGGGTCGGTCACGAAGGTCGAAGACCTCGCCACACTGGATCGCCTGAAGGTGAACCCCAAAATCGGCTACAATTTCGCAACTTGCCCGCCCGGATCCGGCTTCCACCGCTGGATTTCAGGAATCGCCAGTCAGGCATGATCGGGTCGCGCTGTCGGAGGCCGATCCTGGCGCACGAGATCGCCGGTTGCTCAACCCGCTTCTCGTGCCGGAGCCAGAATTCGCGTGCACTCGGCTCTTCGACGCAATCAGAATGCACGATATCAATTGCCGCGACCGAACAGCATCTGGACCGCTGACTGGACGCCATTCATTCGCCCTTCGAACGGAATTCTCCCGTCGGATGGACCTCCGACCGCGATGCGGGGAAGCCCAAAAAGATGCGGCTTGCGATCCGATATGTGTCCATGCCGAGTTGTGACTGCAGTCGAAAAACCGACCTCCGCCGCGAGATGTTGTTCTCGAGAACCGCATGCCCTGGAGTTGCCGTAGGGAAAAGCAACGTGCCGAACCGGACGCTGAAGCAGTCCCTCGAGATAGGCGCGGTTATCCACCATTTCGGCGCGCGCTGAAGCTGCATTCAGGTACGCGAGTGCTGGATGTGATTCCGTGTGTCCGCCAATCGAAGCCAGGGGGTGTCGTGCCAGGACCTGAAGCTCGCGCTCATTGATGAAATAGGTGTCGTTCAAGGCCTCCAGCGACAGATCAGCCTTGCTGAACGTAGGGGCGAGCATTCCGACTCGTTGGTAGTCTTCGTGGACCCAGTTGCTCACCTTCTCCAGGGCCGATGCTTTCTCGTCAAAATCGCGACAGCTGAATCGCAGGTTCATTGCGTCGATCGCAAGACTGTCTCTCGAGCGGAACAGGTCGCGCAAGCCCAGCCACCACGGCTGCATCGTCCGCTTAACCGCGCCCGTTGGAACATATACGGTGAAGGGCGCGCTATTTCGCTCAAGGATTGGCAATGCAGTCGTGACGTTATCCTTGTAGCCGTCGTCGAAGGTAAGCACCGCATAGCGGCGGGGCTCAGGATCCGCCGCCAGCCGCTCGAGACATGCATCGAGACTGACAATCTCCCATCCTTGCTGGCGCAGCCACTTCAGACAGTATTCAAGGAAGTCAGGCGGTGCGCCGGTCTTCAGCTCCGAGCGCCAGTCCTGCTGAATCTCATGGAACATCAGGATGGCGGCCCTGCCGGCAAATGCCCTGCGCAAGGCAGGCGCAAATCCCGCCCAGCTAGCCGCGTGGAATATGGTTCGGCTGAGAAGTCGCTTCACGCGAAGCCACCGCCGGACAGGCTGATTGCGCGCAAGCCGACCAGGCGGCTTCGGTGCTCATTTGATTGCGCGCGCGATCTGCAGATGCTCATCCTCAAATCACCGTCGTGAACGCAGCAATGTTTCCGATGGGAAACAGCCCTCCATTTATCGACAAACCGCGTCGCTCTGGCAACTACGGCGCCGGTACTCACTACTGGGTACCCCAGATTTCATCGCCGCCACTCTGAATGCGCCGCCTGCATCGAACCGCTTTCACGGTAGCTTTTCGTCGAACAAAGAGTGCACCGGCCACTGGTGATGCCGGCCTTTGTGATGTGCGTGTCGAGGGCCTTAATGAAAGTACTGCTCGCCAACAAGTTTCTGTTCAACAACGGTGGCGCAGAGGCAGTGCTGCTTCAGGAAAGAATGTTCCTGACGAGCAGCGGGGCAGACGTCATTGACTTCGCGATGCAGCACGAGCGGAACATCGAATCCCGCTATGCAAATCACTTCGTGTCTCGCCAGGAATACCGGACCGGGGGCCATCTCGCCAAGATCAAGAGCGCGCTCGCACTGATTCACTCGCGCGAAGCCGTCAGCAAACTCGCATCCCTGATCGAGGAGACTCGACCGGACTTGATGCATTGCCACAACATCTATCACCAGCTGACCCCGTCGATTGTCGGCGTCGCCAAGTCGCGCGGGATTCCGGTCGTGCTGACACTGCACGATTCGAAGCCGGTGTGCCCGGTGCACACCCGGATGCGAGAGGACCAATTGTGTTCGTCGTGTCTCGCCGGCGATTTCCATCACGTGCTGATGCACCGCTGCGCTGACGGCTCGATCGCACAGAGCGCCACGCTTTACATGGAAGCGGTCATTCAGCGCTGGTTTGGCAGCTACGAGAAGGTCGATCGCTTCCTCGCGCCGAGCCAGTTCATGCGGGAGTCGGTGTTGCCTCGGTTCGCAGCGGACCGGGTACAGGTGCTCTACAATGGCGTGGATGTCACCGGCATTTCGGCGAGCGATCGGGACAAGGGATACGTGCTCTATTGCGGCCGGCTCGCGCCGGGAAAAGGTGCCGAGACGCTGTTGCGCGCCCACGAAGCGGCGGACTGCCGGTGGCCTCTCGTCATCGCAGGCTCCGGCCCGCTGGCAGATAATTTGAAGGCGCAATTCACCCGGAACGTGCGTTTCGCGGGCCAGCTATCCGGCGAAACTTTAAACGAGACGATCGCCGAGGCTTCCGTGGTGGTTGTGCCTTCGGAGTGGTGCGAGAACTGCCCGATGTCGGTGCTGGAAGCGATGGCCTATGGCAAGGCGGTCATAGCGACCCGCGTCGGCGGCATTCCGGAGCTCGTGGACGATCGCGTGACGGGGCTTTTGTTTGAGCCCGGCAATACGGACGAGCTTCGACGTCACCTCGATTGCCTGATGAGCGACGCCGCACGCCGTGCAGGCATGGGAGCGGCAGGAAGAAGCCGCGTCGAAGCGGACTTCTCTCTCGAGAAGCATAACACCGAGCTGATGGCCGTCTACCGGTCACTGGTGAGCGAGCGGCATTCATCGCATTGAGGATTGCAAATGGACCTCACCATCATCTCCACGTTTCGTTGCAACTCGAGATGCCAGATGTGTTACATCTGGAAGAATCCGACTGATCCAAAGGAAGAGGTCACGCTCGAGACCCTGGCGAAGCTTCCTGCGGGGTTCGATAATCTCAATATCTCCGGCGGAGAACCGACTCTGCGGAAGGATCTCGCCGACATGGTGGACCTGCTCCACCCCAAGGCCCGAATCATAGAGATCAGCTCGAACGGCCTGCATCCCGAACGTCTCCTCCCCATCATCAAGAAGCACCCGAAGATCAAGGTTCGTTTCAGCCTCGAGGGTGACGCGACCACCAGCGACTGCATCCGCGGCGAGAAGGACGGCTATGCCACGAAGGTAGCCGGGCTTCGCATGCTGCAGGAGGCCGGCGGGCAAGATCTGGGATTTGCCTTCGTCATCCAGGACGAGAATGTGGCTCAGCTGGTTCGAACCTATGAACTGGCGCGTTCGATGGGGTTCGAACTTGCGACCTCGACGCTGCACAACGCGTGGCAGTTCTACAAGAACGACAATTATTTCTACGAGCGCGTCGCGGTGGCCCGCCAAGTGGAAGGGCTTATCACTGCGATGCTCAAGAGCAACAAGCCGAAGAACTGGTTTCGCGCCTACCTGAATCTGGGCTTGATTGAAAAGATCCTCGGCCACCCGCGGTTGATACGCTGCAGCGCGGGCACCGATTTCGCATTCATCGACCCCTGGTCCGATGTGTGGGCCTGCAATGTGCGCTCAGACCTGCCGCTGGGCAATTTGGCGCGCCAGTCCTGGAGCGAGATCATGGCGAGCGACGCGGCCAAGAACTCCGTCGCCAAGGTTCACGCTTGCCAACAAAACTGCTGGATGGTGACGACCGCGCGCACGGCAATGCGTTCAACGCTGGTTCCGCAAGCACCGAAGATGGGACCGCTCATCTGGGTGCTGAAGAACAAGCTGAAGGTCGAGCTCGGTCGGGCGATCTGCTTCGATCAATACATCGATTATTCCAACGTCGCGCCTACTCCGCGTGTCCAACGAACGTCATTCCTCAACGAAAAGCAAAAGGCACGATTGGTGCGCGGGAGAGAAACGGTCGACGCGCGATATCCGCTCAAGGAATTCATGAACAACTAATTTGACGGGAGGGTGCAGTGAGTGCGGATCATCTGGTACTGCGGGTGATCATGCTTGGCTTGCGTGGATTTCCCAATGTACAGGGAGGAGTGGAAGTTCACGCAGAGCATCTGTGCCCTCATCTCAAGGAACTGGGCTGCGATGTCGAGGTGATCGTTCGCTCCTCGTATATGCCGCCTGATCGCGGCGACGAGTGGCACGGTGTACGTTACCATCGGGTATGGTGCCCGAAGACCTCCGGTCTCGAGACAATCGTCCATTCGTTCCTCGGAGTGCTTGTCGCCGCATGGCAGCGGCCGGACGTGTTGCACATCCAGGCCATCGGACCGGCCCTGATGGCGCCACTCGCGCGCTTGCTGGGACTGCATGTTGTGGTGACGCACCACGGCCCGGATTACGAACGGGAGAAGTGGGGCCGATTGGCCAGGATGGCCCTGCGCGCCGGCGAGGCCTGGGGAATGCGATTCTCCGACGGCCGCATCGTCATCTCCCAGACCATCCGAAAGCTGGTGCGGGATAAGTACGGCCTGAATTCGGACCTCATTCCAAACGGCGTCACCTTGCCTGACGTGCCGAAAAGCACTTCGGTACTGGAGAAGCTTGGGCTGACGCCCGGACGATATGTGTTGATGGTGGGCCGGCTGGTGCCGGAGAAGCGGCACACCGACCTGATTCAGGCCTTTGCCGATGCCAGGCTCACCGGATGGAAGCTCGTGTTCGTCGGCGCCTCCGAGCATCCAGACGCCTATACCGAAATGCTTGCGGCGCGCGCCGGGGCGACCGCCGGGGTGATCATGGCTGGCTTCCAGTGCGGCCTCGCATTGCGGGAGCTATACGCCCACGCGGGCATTTTCGTTTTGCCATCCTCGCACGAAGGTTTGCCGATCGCGCTGCTGGAAGCTCTGAGCTTCGGTTTGCCGGTGGTGGCCAGTGATATTCCTGCTCACCTGGAGATCGGATTGAATGACGCGCACTATTTTCATGTGGGAGATGTATCAGCGCTCGCGGATCGCCTGGCATCGTTTGCACGCAGTCCGTGGCCGTTGGAACTGCGCGAGAAGACACGCAACTGGTTGGCTGAACGGGAAGACTGGCGCTCTATCGCAGAGCGCACTCTCGGATGCTATCGCAGGGCAATCGAGCCTCGTCGAGGCGGTCCCCATGCGCGGTCCCGGACCGCGCCGCCCAGCACCGCCTAGCGAGCTGCGCACGCGGCGTGCCGGCCAACGCGCCGTGCCCGTCCCGCAGTTGAGCCTCAAACCGATCGAACCAAAGCGACGTTCAAGATGAATACACTCCTGCTGTATTTTCTTATCTATACGTTCTTTCGATCGATCTCCAACGGCCTCGACCGTCTGTCCGGGACGAGTTTTTCCATGATCCTATCGATCACCGTCCTCGGGATCGGTGCTGTGGCGATCTGGCACATGCGGGACGTCAGGATACACAGACGAGTTTTCACACTGTTGATCTGCTTGTCCATCTTTATTGCCGCTTGCGGACTGTCACTTACCGTCAGCGCTGGAGCCGGCAAGATAATCGACCAATATTCCGCCTGGTACGAGATCTTCAGGTATCTGCAACTGATCATGTTCGTGGCATTGCTTTCGTCCCTTTATCGACATCCAAGTTTTTGCCTCAACGTCCATCGCGTTTATATGTCGCTGCTGTTCATCATTTCCGCCGTCGGACTAGGTCAATACCTGACCGGTCATGCAGAGCTTGTCACCCAATACGACAAGTTTAAGCGGGTGGCGGGTCTTTCTTCGCACCCCGTACCCTACAGCCTGGAGATCGTGCTGACCTTTTTCGTTTGCGAGCTGTCGCGCCGGAAAATGCGGCTTCCCATTCAGCACCTTCACCTCGCGGCGTACTCCCTGTTTGTTGTTGCCCTGGTCCTTTCCGCTTCAAGGACCGGTGTCGCGCTGCTCGGAGTGACCCTCAGCGTATACTTTTTTGTCCAGCGGCCTGCTCTCCTTCCGGTGTTCGCGGCAGCATTCGCGATCCTCATGTGGGCATCTCCATTTGGAGAGTTGTTCTCGGACCTGAGCAGCGTTCCGGAATACATCATGAACGGCGAATATGCGGTGTGGGACTGGCGCACCGCGCCGACCTCGGTCCATTGGCGCATTCACCACTGGTACTATCTGTCCACACTTGGATTGGAACGAGCGTGGACCGGATATGGCCCCGGTCAAGTGGGGTTCTATAGCCCGTTTCTTCTTTTGGCGCACAGTCAGTTCGTGGAAATATTCTTCGAGTCGGGCGTGGTCGGCCTGATCACCTTTGCCGTGTTTTGGTTCAGTCTTCCGCTGGCCGCGATGTCGGACCGGCGGCGGCTCGTTTCTTTATATGGAAAGCGGTCAGCAGAAATTGGAATCCTGCACTTGTGGCTTGCGATGTTTGCCGGCGTGACGCTGGTCGCATCGTTCGATGCGAGCTTCGACAGGGAAACGGTGGCGTTTTCGCACTTGATCGTCAGCATGTTTGTGGTGCTGGCTCAACCTGAAGCCGTCACCGAACGTGAGCCAGGATCGCGCTACTCGCACATCTCGATGACTGCTGGTTCGCGGATTGAAGCATCGGCGAGCCGAGAAACTATCTGAACAGCAACATGGCCGCTGTTGGCATCATCGGCCGATATTGGTTATGAGCACCTCCCATGAACGAGCATCTTGCCATTCCGCTCACGGCTCTCATGTTACTCGGCGCCCTCGTCTCATTGGCGAGCGCCGCGACGATAGCCCCTCCATCCCAGTACGGACGATGCAGCGACAACGGCAATCTCCTGTTAGAGATCGAATCTGCATCGCACGTGACGCAGCGGGAAATGTGTCATCGCAATCCAGTGCTGCAGGTGCAACTACGCAAGTCTCCGGCGCTCAAACCCATCTGCACGTCCTTGTCGATCGATTGTGTGGTTTCGCAAACTTCCGGATATGACAACGGAATATATCCATACGGAGTCAGGACCTATTTCTCGTGGTATGCAGGTGGCCGCGCCGCCACCGGGAACGTTGTTTCTCCTTCCGACTTCTCTTCACTGACGGGTTGGGGACAGATATATCCGCAAGTCGGCGTTTCGAACGTTGCCGCCAACGTCTATTTGAAGGACTATCGCGTCTATGTGCACTTGACGAGTGGCGGTTGGCAACTTGTACAAGATCAAGCCACGAATTCCATCGGTGGCCGGCGTTTCGTGGCAGACTTCTCCAACAACTCCTCTTCGGAAATGAGTCTCGTTGTTGAGTCTGACGGAAGCGTAAGAATGGACTCGCCAGCATCCGGCTATAATAATCATTTCTGGATTGAGCCGAGAGGATCGTATGCTCCCGGAACAGTCGACGGGGTGTTCTCGCTGGCACAGCTACGCACCGATGATGCAAGTGCAAATCTGATCGCAAACTTTGGAGCTGACTGGTGGAGAAACACCTCAGCTCCGTACCTCTACGTAGATGGAGTGTTTGTAAATAATCCCGGCATCGGCATGGGCACCTGGGTCAAGTTGACGACGACGTACCAGTACTTCTTCTTCACGACCATGACCAAATCGCAACTGCAAGCCGAGCCGCCGCCCTTGAGATAGCTGAACAGTGCTTCAGTGCTCGATAGATCCGCTCGGGCACCAGGCGCGCGGGGCGCTCGCCAAGGATCATCGCATGCGCGGCGTCAAGATTTGAGGGGGCGGTTCAGGAGCGGTCACGATGGCGATGGAAATCCAGAATATCCCGTTCAGCCCTGAGCTTGTTGACCTCACGCCTGAGCCGCGCGATTTCCGCTGCTGCTCGGGCTTCATCTGGCCGTGACCCGGCAAAGGCCTGCACAGGAGCGGGGCCGAACTCCTTCACTCATCTTCGCAAAACATTCTCATGAACCTCTCAGGTGTCGGGCGGCTTGCGCCGCCGATACCCCGCGTTCTAGCTGGCGAGAACCATCAGTGATGCCCCGCCGAGCAAGCGCACAGACAGGTCCTCTCCGGCAACAGTCCGGACAATGCGCCGCCCGGCGTTAACGAGGAGGGTTTTCGTGGTTCGCAATTCGGGATGGAGATGGAGGAAATCTTCGAGCCTGGTGTACTGACTGTCAATGATCTCAAAGCCGGTGTCGCGCAGTGTCGCCAGAGCTGTTGCCTGATCAAAGTAATGCAGGTGACCAACCTCCTTACGTTTCTGAAGGGGCTGATCGCGCAGAACGCTGAGGACATTAAGGTCGAGGGGGATATGAAACACATAGTATTTCGAACGCCCTCTGAGCCTTCGCAGAAAGCCCATATAGTCATCGATGTGCTCGAAAACATCGATGCACAATAGAAGATCGTAGCTTCCGCTGGTTTGCGAGAAGTCTCCGCAGTGGAAGCGCAAATTGTCCCGTTCGCGCGGTTTGGCGGCAGTGATGGCATAGGGAGCGATATCGTAGCCAACGGCGGTTGAGTCACGGAAGACGTCGTGCTCAAGCAGGGCGTTCAGAACGCCTCCCACTCCGCAACCGACGTCGACGATCGTCCGGCAGGTGATGTTGTTGGCACGCACGATCCTGGCGATCTTCGCGGCCTTGGTTCCGGCATCCTCGTCATGCCAGCCCG
The DNA here is from genome assembly GCF_023278185.1 of Bradyrhizobium elkanii USDA 76. NCBI lineage: Bacteria > Pseudomonadati > Pseudomonadota > Alphaproteobacteria > Hyphomicrobiales > Nitrobacteraceae > Bradyrhizobium > Bradyrhizobium elkanii. Next base: position 8,733,948 of record NZ_CP066356.1, read on the forward strand.
GATGGGCTTCGGCATAACCTTCCCCAGTATAGAGATCGTCGGACGCGAGCCCTGCCCCTCTGACGACAGCCATCGTTCTCTCCCTCAATTGAATGGCGACCTGGACGACCGATCGGGACGCCAGAGTTGCAACCAGCTCTTGCGAACCGGCACCTGAAGTGCCGTGCGGTCACGTGATGGCGACGGGAGCGCTCGCCGCGGCCAGCGAACCGCAGCCGATCCGAGAGCCTGCGTTCGAATTCGTAGTGCGCGATCGGGTGAGCAGACGGCCGCGTGTCCTTCCGGCGCCGCTGGATGGCCAAATAGTCGGGCTTCAGATTCGTCAACCCACGAGCCGCCATTCAAGAGAACCGATCCGTCTCCACCGGCAAGTGTGTTCTTGATCTTGAGGTCGTCGCAATAATCCTTGCGGGTTACCCCGGAGCGCAGAACTTAATCCGCGCTTGAATCGGCAAGCATCCGGCGCTTGCAACATGGGCGCGCCGGAAACAAGGGATTGGGCCGATATACGTGTGTATAAATCACACTTTGAGAGTTTTTTTGCCATTTTTGATTATTAACCCACCGACCCAGCAGTCGGGGGGGCAACTTCCAAAAATCCCACTGCTTGAAATCTCCTCGCGGTTCGAGGCTGCAATTCTTTGGAATCGGAATCTGTTCGCGACTGACGTCGCGAGCATGCAATGTGTCGCACATCTCTGATGCGCGGCAGCGGAATTCCTCGTCCTTAAATTTGGTCTGCAATGGAGAACTAAAGTGGCGCTGACCGATGTCATCTATCAAAACACGCCTGGTAACAGCGAAGGGTTTCCGCTTGGCGTCCCCACAAGCTATTCCTGGTACGGCGGAAGCACCGGCCATACAGGCAGCACCCCGCCCTCTAATTTCACCTCCGTCACGGGATGGGGACAGGTTTACCCCGAATCCGGGGCAAGCAACGATTCCAATCCGGCCAACGTTCAGATCGCGAACTTCCAGACGTGGGTGCATCTGAAAACTGGCGGCTGGGTTCTCGTGCAAGATCAGGCGACGGACCCGATCGCCGGATCTCAGTTTCTCGCCGACTTTTCCGGAAACACGAACACTTCCTGGAGCGTGACAAGGCAGGCGGACGGCAGCGCGATGGGCGCTGCGCCCCTCAGTGGATACAACGACCATTTCTGGCCGGGCTCACGCGGCAGCTATTCCGCCGGATCGGTCGATGGCGTCTACGTCCAGGCCGATATGAGGACCACTGATCCGAACGAGCATCTCGTTGCCGATCTGGGAGCTGATTGGTGGTCGACCCCGACAGCCCCATACGTCGACGGTTTCTCCAACAATCCCGGTGCCGGGATGAGCGATTGGGTCGCACTGACGACGAACTACAAGACCCTTTACTTCACCTCGATGACGTCTGCGCAGTTGCAGGGCGATCTGCCGCCTCCGCTGAAGGGCACCTCTTCGCCGACGACGCCCACGACACCGACGACGCCGACCGATCCGACGGTACCGTCGCAGCCGACGACGCCGACCGACCCCACGACGCCGACAACCCCCACGACTCCAAGCGTGACCGCACCGGTGCTCGACGTCGCGGACAAGTCGCTCTGGGTGGCCGGCAGAGGCGGTCAGGTGGACCTGGGGACGACTGTTACAACGACCGACCCCAACGATAACCTCACCCTGAACATCATGGGACTGCCGCGATACGAGACGATCACGACCGGCGATGGCACGACGCTCAGGGGCAACAACATCACCCTGACTTCCGCGCAGGTCGACAGCGGATTGACGCTGACATCGTACTACAAGGGCAATGCTCATCCGGTCGCGAACCTCACGCTGACCGCGAGCGCTATGGATCCGACCACCGGCGCTGTGATGTCGTCGGATCCGCAGACGATCCGCGTGACGGATCCCCGGCCGTCCAGCTGGACTGGCGGAAACAGCGGGAGCTTGGCAAACCACGGTTTTGCGCAGTTGCAGCAGCAGATGGGCGCGGACACCAGCACCCTGGCGAACGCAGCATCGCAGACGACCGGTTGGGGCGATCAAGGCACGCGAGCGTCCCAGGCAAGCCAGGGCTTTGCGCTGCTGAACCAGTATCTGGCCGGTAGCTCCGGTCGGGTCGACGCTGGTCAGATCGCAGCGGCCATGTCGAATGGGACCGGCTGGACGCACAACTCGTTCTTGAGCAAACCTCAAGGTTGATCCGGCTGCTGCACCCGGGGGCTCTGCGCCCGGGTGCAGTACCATCGACGTGTTGGGAATTGGAAACGGGCGGTCGATCGCGGACGGTAACCGTGAAGGGACTGTCACGCGCGGGCCTTGATCTCGGTTGGCTTCATCGCTCGCATCTGTTTCCGAGCGATCAAAACGCCTGCTGGCGCAACGGGTTCGGGTATGCGGCAAATTTGCGCGCAATTTACCGGTGCAAAAATCAAGATTTGAAACTTTTTTCGCCATTTTTGCGCATTAACGAACCGGTTCAGCAGTCGGGGGGCAGGTCTAAAATCCCACTGCTTTGAAATCCCCTCGCGGTTCGAGGCCCTAGTGCTTTGATGTTGCTTGCGCCTTTTGGCTGCGAGCAAGCGGCATGTCACATGCTCTGTCGATGCGCGGCATTGGAATTCCCAGTCCCTGGAAGTGCATGAGAAGGAACACAAACGCGGCCGGGTAGCCGCGAAGGGTTGAGTAAGAATGGCGATCCAGAACGGAAATGCCCCCGCCGCAGATCTAGGGCTTCGCGCGCTAGCTCTGTTCCTGCGCCTCCATGGCGTGAATACTGTGCCGGACCAGCTCCGCGATCGTTGCGGGAGCGACGAGATCGGCATTCGCGCGATGCTTCGCTGCGCGCGCGAATTCGGAGTCAAAGTCCGTTCGCGGACAATGGATTGGACCCGCCTTGCGGGTACCCAGCTGCCCGGAATCGCCTCGCTGCGTGACGGCGGATTTCTGCTGCTGGGCAAGATCGACGACCAGGTGGCGCTTGTGCTGCACCCGACCTCGCCGCATCCGAGCCGGATGACGCGCGCGGAATTCGAAGCGATCTGGGATGGCGGTTTGATCTGTGCTGGATCACAGAGCCTCGCGCAGCGCGCACGTCATGCATTTGCCGACATCCGCACGCGCTCGTTTGACCTGGGCGCCGGCCTGATGCACCGCGCCGGCGAGGGCCTGATGCGTGCCCGTGACGGCCTCACGAAGAGCTTCTTGGCGATGAGACCTGGCATCCTGATGCGCGGGCCTCGCGACGATGCCGCAGACCATCCGGCAAACACCGAATCCCCGGCCCCCGGCGCCGAATCCGAACATGACGATGAATCCGGGCTCATTGCGCTCGCGATCTTGCTGCGTTGCCATGGCATCGCTGCCGACCCCGGCCAAATTCGCCACCGGATCGGCGCAGCGCGCCTCGGCGTTACTGAAATCCTGCGCTGTGCCAAGGATTTCGGGCTCAAGGCAAAGGTGCAGAGGACGAGCTGGAACAGGCTTGCCGTCACCCCGCTGCCGGGAATTGCGCTGCTGCGCGACGGCAGCTTCCTGATCCTCGGCAAGGTTATCGACGACAAGCTTCTCGTTCAGCGCCCGCTGTCTCCGCGCCCCGAAACAATCACCCAGGCCCAACTCGAGGCCATCTGGGACGGCGGCATCATCCTGATGGCCCGGCGCGCCAGCCTGACCGATCTTGCGCGGCGCTTCGATATCTCCTGGTTCGTCGGCGCCATGCAAAAGTATCGTCGCCTGCTCGGCGAGGTGCTGGCGGCGTCGTTCTTCCTTCAGATCTTCGCCGTTGTCTCGCCGCTGTTCTTCCAGGTGGTGATCGACAAGGTGCTCGTGCATCGAAGCATGAGCACGCTCGATGTGCTGGTCGTCGGGCTTGTCGTACTGACCGTGTTCGAGGCCATCCTCGAGACGCTGCGCGTCTATCAGTTCGCGCATACGACAAACCGTATCGACGTCGAGCTCGGCGCCAGGCTGTTCCGCCATCTGCTGGCGCTGCCGATCGCCTATTTCCAGACCCGCCGCGTCGGCGATTCGGTGGCGCGCGTCCGCGAGCTCGAGAACATCCGCCAGTTCCTGACCAGCTCGGCGCTCACGCTGGTGATCGATCTGCTGTTCACCGTCGTCTTCCTTGCGGTGATGTTCTATTACTCGACGACGTTGACGTGGATCGTGCTGGCGTCCTTCCCGCTCTACATCGGCATCTCCGCGGGAGCCGCGCCGCTGTTCCGTCGGCGCCTCGACGAGAAATTCAATCGCGGCTCCGAGAACCAGGCCTTCCTGGTCGAGAGCGTCACCGGCATCGAGACGCTGAAGGCCATGGCGGTCGAGCCGCAGATGCAACGCCGCTGGGAGGAGCAGCTCGCCGGCTATGTGTCCGCAAGCTTCCGCGTGCTCAGCCTGAACAACACGGCGAGCCAGGCGGTCCAGATGATCAACAAGCTGGTCATCGCCGCGACCCTCTACTTCGGCGCCCGCCTGGTGGTCAGCGGGGACCTGACTGTCGGCGAGCTCGTCGCGTTCAACATGCTGGCCGCGCGCGTCAGCGCGCCGGTTCTGCGGCTCGCACAGATCTGGCAGGACTTCCATCAAGCCCGCCTGTCGATTGATCGTCTCGGCGACATCCTCAACACCATTCCCGAGCCGAGCTTCACGCCGGCCCGCGCAGCGCTGCCGCCGATCCGCGGCCAGGTCACATTCGAGCACGCGACCTTCCGCTACCGCATCGACGGCCCCGAGGTGCTGCACGACGTGTCGTTCAGCGTCGAGCCAGGCCAGGTCATCGGCATCGTGGGTTCATCGGGCTCGGGCAAGAGCACCATCACCAAGCTGATCCAGCGTCTCTATGTCCCGGAGAGCGGCCGCGTGCTGGTCGACGGCGTCGATCTCGCGATGGTCGATCTGAGCTGGCTGCGGCGCCAGATCGGTGTCGTGCTGCAGGAGAACGTACTGTTCAACTGCACGGTCCGCGACAACATCGCGCTGGCCGATCCGGCGATGCCGATGGAGCGCGTCATCGAAGCGGCGGAGCTAGCCGGCGCCCACGACTTCATCCTCGAACTGCCGGAGGGTTACGACACCGTCGTGGGCGAGCGCGGCAGCAGCCTGTCCGGCGGGCAGCGCCAGCGAATCGCAATCGCGCGTGCACTCATCACCGATCCACGCATCCTGATCCTGGACGAGGCGACCAGCGCGCTGGACTACGAAAGCGAGCGCGCGATCCAACAGAACATGAGGCGGATTTCCGCCGGCCGGACCGTGTTCGTCATCGCCCACCGGCTGTCGACGGTGCGCAATGCAAGCCGGATCATCACCCTCGAGCATGGCCGCATCGTCGAGGACGGCAGCCATGACGAGCTGATCCGCACCAACGGCCGTTACGCCAACCTCCATTATCTGCAGGCCGGTATCCATGACGTCCGCTAGCCGCAATGTCGTCGCGTTCCCGAGACGCGAACCTCGCCGCCGCGAGCACGAAATCGCCTTTCTGCCGGCGGCGCTCGAGATCGCCGAATCGCCGCCATCGCCGATCGGGCGCGCGATCGGGGCCTGCATCATCGCCGCGTTCTGCATCGCGCTGTTGTGGGCGACGCTCGGCAGCGTCGATATCGTCGCCAGCGCGACCGGCAAGATCGTGCCGGGCGGGCGCACCAAGCTGATCCAGCCGTTCGAGACGGGTGTGGTCCGCGCCATCCGCGTCCGCGACGGCCAGAGCGTCAAGGCCGGCGACGTCCTGATCGAGCTGGACCCGACAATGACGGAGGCCGACCAGGAGCGCCAGAAGAGCGATCTGCTTGCAGCCGAGCTGGACGTCGCGCGGCTGCGCGCCGCGCTGGCCGCAGACCCGCTCGCGGCCTTCCGACCGCCGCAAAACGCAAGTGCGAACGAAATCGAGATGCATCGCCAGTTCCTGATCAGCCAGCGCGCCGAACAGAGCGCAAAGCTTTCCGAAATCGAGCGCCAGCAGGGGCAGAAGGAGGCGGAACGGGCGACCACATCGGCGAGCGTCGACAAGCTGGAGGCCACGATCCCGGTCCTGAAGGAGCGCGTCGACATCCGCAAGGGTCTCGTCGAGAAGGCATTGGCGTCGAAGGTCGTCTATCTCTCCGAATATCAGGAGCTGGTCGCCATGCAGCAGGACCTCGTCCTGCAGCAGAGCCGGCTGCGCGAAGCCGATGCGGCGATCGCGCTGCTGAAGGAGACCAAGGACAAGACTGCCGCGGAGTATCGCCGCGCGACCTATGATGCTCTTGCGAAGGCCGAGCAGAAGGCTGCGAGCGCTGCCCAGGAGGTGGTCAAGGCGGATCGGCGAACGAAGCTGCAGAGCCTGACCGCACCGGTCGACGGCGTCGTGCAGCAGCTTGCGGTTCATACGGTGGGCGGCGTGGTGACGCCAGCTCAGGCGCTGGCCGTCGTGGTCCCGAGCGAGAGCCAGCTTGAGATCGAGGCCATGCTCTCGAACCGCGACATCGGCTTCGTTCATCCCGGCCAGAAGGCGGAGATCAAGGTCGATACGTTCAACTTCACCCGGTACGGGCTGCTGCATGGCGACGTGCTCAGCGTGTCGACGGATGCCATCACCCGCGACAAGCAACAGGGCGGCCCCAATGACCGGACACTGGGCGCGGCGCAGAGCAGCAGCGAGCCTAAAGGTCAGGAGCTGGAATATGCCGCGCGCGTTTCGCTCGACCGGACGCACATGCAAATCGAGGACAAGCTCGTCAAGCTCGGGCCGGGCATGGCGGTGACGGTCGAAATCAAGACCGGCACGCGCAGGATCATCAGCTACCTGCTTTCGCCGCTGGCACGGTACCGGCAGGAGGCCCTGCGCGAACGGTAAAGCGAAGCGCGTCGCCGGACATTGCAGCCGAGCGACGCGCCACTCGCTTCAGAACGAAGCTGATCGCGTTGGTGCCAGTCGTTCAGACGATCGCGGTGAAATTGCCGGTGGATTGGCATATGCGCTATCGGCGCAGCGCCTCCAGGCGCGATTTCGCCTCCTGGATTCCCGCGGCGTTGGCCTTGGCATAGAGGTCTTGTGCCCTGCGCTCGTCACCGCGCGTGCCGTAAGTCCCCCATTTCGCAAGAATCAGGGGATCGTAGGTTTCTGCGAGCGCAAAGCTCGCCTGGGCGCTGCCCATTTCCACGGCGCGCTCGAGGACAAGCCGCGCCGCGCCTATGTCGCCCTGACGCAGCAAGGAGCTCGCCCGCGCAACCAACCCTCCCGCTTCCGCAGCCTGCTCGGGAGCAGGCTGCGCAACCGCGCGAGCAGGCGCCGCTCGTGTCTGTTCGGCGGTTGGATTGGTGGTCACTCCGATGGACTTGTCCCGCGCGGTCGCACCGGTCGTCAACGCCGCGCCGTGCGCCTTGCGATCCTCGGCCTCATACGCATGGATGGCGCTTCGCGACAACGGGAGGTGCGGTGCCTGCACGTCGATCCTGGCGCGCAATTGCCTCAATTCGGCAGCGCTGGCTTCGGCTGCCTGCTTCTGCAGCAAGGTTTCCTCGCTTGCCTTTGCCGCCCGCGCCGTCTGGGTCTCGCTGTCGCGATGCGCTGCCGCAAGATTCTGCTCCAGCCGCGCGGACCGCTCGCGCTCCTTTTGCAGGTCGGCCGCACCGCTCTTCTCCACCGCCTTCAGCCGGGACGTTTCTTTGCCCGCTTCGGTCACGAGCACGGCCTTGCTCTCGATATCACGTCGCGCTGCCGCAAGATCCTGCTCCAGCCGGGCGGACCGCTCGCGCTCCTTTTGCAGATCGGCCGCACCGCTCTTTTCCGCCGCCTTCAGCCGGGACGCTTCTTTGCCCGCTTCGGTCACGAGCACGGCCTTGCTCTCGATATCACGTCGCGCTGCCGCAAGATCCTGCTCCAGCCGGGCGGACCGCTCGCGCTCCTTTTGCAGATCGGCCGCACCGCTCTTTTCCGCCGCCTTCAGCCGGGACGCTTCCTCGTCTGCTTTCGTCACCAGGGCCGTCTTGGTCGCGACATCACGCCGCGCGGCCGCAAGATCCTGCTCGAGCCGATCAGCCCGCGCCGCTTGCAGTGAGTTCTGCAACTCCGCCGCACCGCTTTCCCTTTCCCGCTTCAGTCGGGCGGTTTCTTCGCCTGCTTTCGCCGCCAGCGCGGTCTGCGTCTCGACATCGCTGCGGGCAGCCGCAAGATCCTGCTCCAGCCGCACCAGTCGCTCACGTTCGTCCGGCGTCGATTTGTGAACCGAAGCTGCGCCGCTCTCAGCCGCCCGCCTGAACTCCGCCGCTTCTTCACCGGCTTTGCGGGCCTGCGCCTCGAAGGCGTAGCTCGTGCTTCGCGTCTGGGAAAGCTCCTGTGCCAGCGCGTCGGCCTTCGCGCGCGATTCCCGCAGCTCGGCGGCCCCGGCCTCCACCGTCCGCTTCTGCCGCAGGGCTTCCTCGGCCGCTTTTGCCGCCAGCGCGGTCTGGGCCTCGACATCACGCCGCGCGACCGCGAGATCCTGCTCCAGCCTTGCGGACCGTTCTCGTTCCTTTTGCAGGGAGCTCTGCGACTCGGCCGCGCCGCTCTCGCTTTGCTGTTTCAGTCGGGAAACCTCCTCGCCTGCTTTGGTCGCGAGCGCGGCCTGGGTCGCGACATTGCTGCGGGCAGCCGCAAGATCCCGCTCCAGCCGCGCGAACCGCTCTTCTTCGTCGGGTGTGAACTTGCTGGCCGAAGCCGTGCAGCTTGCAACCGCCTGCCTGAGCTCCGTCGCTTCGTCTCCGGATTTGCGGGCTTGGGCTTCATATGCATAGATCGAGCTGCGCGACAGGGAGAGGTCTTGCGCCAGCGCCTCGGCTCGTTCGCGTGATTGCCTGAGCTCGGCAGCTCCGACGTCCGCTGCCTGCTTCTGCCGCAGAGCCTCTTGCTTTGTCGTTGTCGCCAACGCCATCTGGGTCTCGACATCGCGCCGCGCTGCCGCCAAATCCTGCTCCAGCTGCGCGCTCCGCTCGCGCTCCCTTTGCAGGGACGACTGCAGCTCCGTAGCGCCGCTTTCCTTCAGCCGGGAAACCTCCTCGCCTGCCTTTGCCGCCAGCGCAGTCTGAGTCTCGACGTTGCGGCGCGATGCCTCGAGATCCTGATCGAGCCGCGCGGACCGCTCGCGCTCCCGTTGCAGATCGGCCACGCCGCCTTCCGCCGCTGCTTTCAGCCGAGACGCTTCCTCACCCGCCTTTGTCGCCAGCACGGTCTGGGTTTCGACATCGCGCCGCGCGGCCGCCAGATCCCGCTCCAGGCGCTCCGCCCGCTCACGCGTCTCTTGCAGGGAGGTCAGCAGCTCCGCGCCGCCCAGCGCGGCTTGCTTCTCCTCGGCCGCTTTGTCCGTCAACGCGGCCCGGGCCTCGATATCGCGGCGCGCCGCCGCGAGACTCTGCTCCAGCGACTCGGCCCGGTAGCGCTCCTGCTCGAGACGTTGCAGCAACTCGATGTCACGTCTGGCATTCGTCAGTTCGCAGGAGAGCGACTCCGCCCAGTTGTATTCCCGTTTCGAAACCTCGCCCGGGTCATTGACTGTCGCTTGGACAACCTGCACCGGTCTGCCGTTGCCGCCTCGACCCGGCGGCAAGGCTTCGGGAGCGCCGTTCTTGGCCACTTCGATGAAACCGAGACTGCGGGCAGCCGCCGAATGCTGCGGTTGCGTCGAAGGGCGGGCCGGATCCGGGGAAGCCCGTGTTTCCGGCGCGCACGCCATTGCGAGCATGGCGGCAGTCGTCCACGACAGCGCGGACCGTCCCGCCCTGGGCAGCAGCCGGCGCGACGAATCTGCGATGTCGCAGCCGGCAACTGCTTTGTCCTTGAGGATCACCGGACCCATCCGCAATCACCTGTCGCGTGGCGACACGATCTGTTGAGGTGCGGTATTATGCGCCGTACCGCGGCGCGAAGCCTACAGCCCGCATGGAGGACCCCACCCACCCCTTTCGGGTTAGGCCGCGGATCACGGCTTCACATAGGACCAGCCCTTCTCCTGCAGTTCCATCACGCGTACGACGCCTGACTTCACCACCTCCGCCTGGCGAACGATCGGGATGTCCTTGTTCTCGGCCTTGTGCATTTTTTCCTGGGTATTGCCGCAGGCCTTGAACGAGACCTCCGGCGTGCTCAGCGCCATTTCCTCGAGACGGGCTTTCACCGGCGACGTGTCGTCGCGCAGCATGTGCAGGCCGGGCCCGAAGGTGACCACCTCGATCTTCACCTTCTCGCCGAGATCCTTGTAGTATTGCGCAACATTGACTGCGTTGTTGAGCGCGAGATTCATGGCTGCGGGATCGTTCGTGTTCACCTGCAGGATCAGGTTGTGCGACTTGGTGTTGGATGGAAGCCGGGCGTTGGCGTTGAGAGGAGATCGTTCCCTCTTGTGGGTGGTCGCCTTGCGCGAGACATGAACCCTTTGGACCTTTTCTGAAACGTGCCGATAGTCCGCAGTGGGATTCGTTGTTGTCGGCGTCCAATACCGTCCGCCGCCTTGCTCCGCCGCAGCGTATGAAGCGGACAGCAGCACCGTTGCGGCTCCGATGATGGTTACCTTCGCAATTTGCTGAAACACACGCATTGATGCCTCTCCTGTTAAAGACACGTCATTCAAATCTCTATCCGTTGGGTTTTGCGGTCGGTTGTGGCCACCTGCAGGCAGCGGTGATCTTCGCGCGCACCACATCCATCCCGCTCAACGGGAACACCGCATCCAGCGCCGGTCCGGTACGGGGTGCGAGGTGAATATTGAGACCTCCGCCGTCCGGAAGGGACTGCAGCAAGCGAATCACGTCGCCACCGAACGCAACGCCGGTCCCGGACACAGGCACGGCCGCCGCGACCTGTTGCGGCGGACCGTCGTTGATACGGTAGGACATCGCATATCCATCGCCGCGACCGGACACGCGGGATCCGGCGACGATCAGCTCGCTCCGCCCGCCATGGCAGCGAATCGAAAGCGTCATTCCGCTTTCGCCGGCACCGTCGCGCGATGACGTCGTGGCGGTAGCGACCGGTGAATAGTCGAGGGGTGAAGTCGTCAGGCTGACGACCCAGCTGCTAGCCTGGTTCGCCTGGGGCAGCGCGGACGCCCGCGGCGTCTTGTCGGAGCACTCCGGTCGTTTGGAGTTCTCCTTGGCGGAGCAATCGCGAAGCTGAGCGATCTGACGAAGTCCTGCCGCCTGCGCCGAGGCAATGCCGCTTGCGAGCAAGACTCCAGCCACCGCGCAGGTCGCCGCGCGTCTCATTGCGATGGATTTGCGGTGGCGCGCGGCTCGCGATCGAGCCACGCCTGCGCTGCGGGGAAGCGCGTCAGGCCGGGAACGGTTGCGGCGAGATTGATCGTCTTCCACTTTTGGTCGAAGCCCGGCTGCTGCAGCTTGTCGATCCGCGAGAACAGATACTCCACGAAGCGCGCTAGGCGCTCATAGCGGTTCGACTTGGCCGGAAAGTTGAAGGCCACCAGAGCGGTCGGCACTGCAATTGTCGTGACGCGCTCGCCCTGCTTGATGAGATTGGGATATTCCGTGGCCTCGAGCGAGGCGGGAAGATAAAAGTCTTCGAACCTCTTGTCATAGGGAACAGGCAGGAACTTAAACCCGGGCTCCCAGCGGGCGCGTACGAAAGCATCCACCGGCTTGGAGGTGATGAAAACGACCGCGGCCATCTCGCCCTTGCGCATCTGCTCGAGCGCGACCTGATGAGGAATGAAGGTTTTTTCCACATCGACGCCAAGACGGCTGAAGATCAGCGGCCCCGAATAGGCCGCCGCAGTACCCAGATTATTGAAGTTCACCTTCTTGCCGGCGAGATCGCTCAGGCTTTGGATCTCGGGACGAACGAAGATATGCAGTTCGGACGGAAACAGGTTCAGCACGAAAGCCAGCCGTTGCTGGATATCCGGCACCTGGCTCCTGTATTCCTCGAGCACGTCGGAATTGATGATGGCGGCATCGATGCCGCGCAGATACAGCAGTGAGTTCACATTCTCCGTCGGCCCGCGCGTCACGACCGGCAACACATGCAGCTTGTCGCCATCGTCTACGACGCGGGCGATTTCGGCCGCGAGACGAATGGGCGCGCCCTCGAGCAGGCCCCCGGCGAGGCCGACCGTCCAGGCATTCATCGTCACCTGCGGCTTTTGCGGCGGTGGCTCGCGTCGTAATTGACGCGATGCAGCAGGTTGCGCCTGTGCATCCACGTTGGACAGCGGAACGGTCGTGAGCAGCGGAATCAACAGCGCCAGCATGCCCAATGGGCGCCAGTCACTTTTTGCGGTCTGTCCCATGGGGTCTCCGCCCTCGCCGATCGGTCATTTTGTCGTAGTTTCATGCAGTTCGTCGGCGCGCGCCATTTCTCCGCATGGGGGAGCCCGCTACCCCTTCCGGATTATCCAGTGTGCCTGCCCCCACGCCGCAGCAGCGAGGGATCGACGTCTCGTACGGCTCTATCGCGGGCTGAAATTCGGCGGGCATCGGCAATGGCGCTTTGCCGCGTTGTTGCCGTTCTGCCGACGACCGGCGGTTTCGGGTGCGGCAATTCCGCCCCGACCAGGTCTCATGAACGGCTTCTGTTGTTGCCCTGGCCATTGGCGTGCATTCAGCACAACTTGCCAAACGCAAGCGGGCGCAATCGTCGTTTGGCGTGCAGGGATCCTTAAGAATGGCGGAGAGAGTGGGATTCGAACCCACGGTACGGTTTCCCGCACACACGCTTTCCAAGCGTGCGCCTTAAGCCACTCGGCCATCTCTCCGGGAGGCCCTCTCTTGAAGGGCTGAGGCGGATTTTGCAAGGGAGCGCGGGCCGGGAGCGTGAAATTTCCACAACATATTGAAAACATTGGGTAAATTTATAGATATGGCAGCTGCGCCCCGTCGCCTTGCACGCTGCCCCGCGCGATTTTGGCCGGTGGTCGGTCAGGGACCGGCGCAAATCAATGGATGCATCCGGTCAGCCCGCCTCTTCGTCCGGAGGCTCGCCGCAGGCGAGCCCGGAATCTATTGGGCCGCATCGCTCTTGGAAGAACGGATGCGCGTTTCTCGCTGTCGCGAGAACGCGAAGTGATGACCACTGGCCGCCCAACACACTCAGTGTCGTCCCTGCTTTCGCAGGCGCGACAGAACGGCGGATGGGTGAACTAACGCACCCATCCTGCATCGTCATGCTCGCTCAGTGATATCGCGCGGCAAAATCCGCCGTGCGGCGCGGCCACAGGGTTGGTGGCTCGGGCAGCGCCGCGTTTCCCGCACTGTGGTGCGTATCCTGCAGCGCCTCGATGAAATCGGCGAACCATTGCTGGATGGTGCCGCTGTTGAGCTTCTCCATCATCGCTTCCCAGCGCATCCGCCGCTCGGTCAGCGGCATCGCGAGCGCCGTCGCCAAAGTGCGCGCCATGCCGTCGATGTCGTGCGGATTGACCAGCAGCGCGGCGTCGAGCTCGTTCGCCGCACCGGCGAATTTCGACAGCACCAGCACACCGGGGTCCGCCGGGTTTTGCGCGGCGACATATTCCTTGGCGACCAGGTTCATGCCGTCCTGCAGCGGCGTCACGACGCCGACCTGCGCGGTACGGTAAAGGCCTGCGAGCACGCCCTGGCCAAAGCCCTTGTTGAGGTAGCGGATCGGCGTCCAGTCGACCTCGCCATGCACGCCGTTGACGTCGGTGACGAGCTTCGCCACCTCGCTCTGCAGATTGCCGTAGGCTTCGATCGCGCCGCGCGAGGGCGTTGCGATCTGCAGCAGCGACACCGAACGCTTCAGGTTCGGATGCAGCGTCCACATCTTGTCGAACGCCTTGATGCGGTTGACGAGGCCCTTGGAATAGTCGAGCCGGTCGACGCCGATCGCGAGCTTCTCGCCATTGAGGCTGCGCCGCAGCCGCGTCACGTCGGGATGCGTCATCGCCTTGGTCGCCTGCTGCGCGAACTTGCCGGGATCGATGCCGATCGGAAACACCGCGGCGCGGGTGCGGCCGAACGACGAATTGATCACGCCGTCGCGCAGCTCGAAGTCGAGATCGTGCTGCACGTAGCTCAGGAAGTTCTCGCAGTCCTCATCGGTCTGGAAGCCGATCAGGTCATAGGACAGCATCGCCTCGATCAGCTCGCGATGATTGGGCACGCCCGCGATCACCGCGCGCGCCGGCCATGGCGTGTGCAGGAAGAAGCCGATCGGCTGCGTGACGCCGAGATCGCGCAGTTCGGCGCCGAGCGCGAGGAAATGATAGTCCTGGACCCAGAACACGGAATCCGGCTTGCGGAAGCGCAGCAACGCGCGCGCCATGAACGCGTTGACTTCGCGATAGCTCGCGTAGTCCTCGCGGGACGCGCGAATCAGATCGGCGCGCGAATGCATCGCGGGCCACAGCGCCGAATTGGCAAAGCCTTCGTAGTAGCCGCCATAGTGCGCGGCCGGCAGATCGAGCATCGCCAATGCGCCCGCCCCGAGCGCTTCGACCTCTGCGAAGGGTTCCTTCAGGTTCCCGTCGCGGACGCGTCCACTGGAACCAACCCATATTGCCCCTGTCTTTTCCACCACCGGCAATAATGCCGCTGCCAGCCCCCCCGTCATGGGTTCATTGGGTTTTCCGCGCGAGACGCGGTTCGATACGACGACGAGGTTCACCAGGTCCCCTCCTGTTGGTCAACTCGCGTATTAACAACCATTCATCAAGATGGTTCCTGATCAAGGAATCTCCCAATTGAAACCAAATTCTGGCGAACACGCACGGAACTCGCGGGAACTCGCGAAAAGAAAATTGCGCGCGAGGTTGACGCCACGACGCAAAAGCACCGTATTCGATTCGGCTGCGATGAATGCGCTGCGATTAGGACAGGCTGACGTCCCTATCAACATCGAGCAGATGCGCGAGGAATTCGCGCACATCGCTCGGTCCGTCGAAATGTCCGGCAACGCCGGTTGCGCGACGGCCGACGGAGAACGCGAGACCGTCGAAATCAGGCATGATCGCGAACACGGTCTCGTCGGTGACGTCGTCGCCGATGAAGAACGGACGCCGTCCCTTGAACGGCTCATGCGTCATCAACTCGAGCACGCCCGTCGCCTTGGTGAAGCCGGAATGCTTGATCTCGCAGACGCTCTTGCCCGGCAGCACCTCGATCGGCGCATTCGGCAGCTCGGCGCGGATCAGCGACACCGCTTCATAGATCGCCCTCTCCGCCTGCGGCGCCAGCCGATAGTGCAGCGCCAGCGAATAGCCCTTGTCCTCGAGCAGAATGCCGGGGCTGAGCTTTGCGATCGCGGCAAGACGGCGCTTCAACTCCTTGTCGAGCGGCGGCGCGTGTGCGGCGACCGCCTCGCTGTCCGGCTGCAGCCGCATCTCGGCGCCGTGGCCGCCGATCGCAGAAAACACTTCCGGCGCGAAGATCAGGTCGATGTCGTTGAGGGAGCGGCCGCTAACCAGCGCCAGCGCGCCGTGTGTGCGCTCATGCAGCTCTCTCAGGGTGGTCGACAGTTCCGGCGGCACCCAGACCTCGCGCGGCGTCGGCGCGAAATCGAGCAGGGTGCCGTCGATGTCAAGCAGCACCGCGGCCTGGCGGAGCGGCGGAATCAGCGCCGCCGGCCTCGGCACGCTGTCTGTCTTGACGTCAGGGGCGATGTTATCATCCAGGGGCATTTCGGCCAATTCATGCTTCGTCATAGTCTACTCCACAAATGCCAGTGGCCGCGCGACAGATTCGAGCGATTTCCGCTCGGCCGCGACGGCATAGCGCCATGCGACCACCGCGGCGACCATCATGAGCGCCGACCCCAAGAGGTAGCCGGCGAAGACGCTGTTGCGCGATCCGGTGTCGATCAGCACGCCGAACAACGCCGGCCCGATCACGCCGCCGATGCCGGTGCCGATCGCATAGAAGGCGGCGATCGCGAGCGCGCGGACCTCCAGCGGAAACGTCTCGCTGACGGTGAGATAGGCGGCGCTCGCGGCCGGCGAGGCAAAGAAGAAGATCACCATCCAGGCGATGGTCTGGGTCTGCGCGCTGAGCACGCCGATCGAGAACAGATAGCCGGACAGCGCGAGCAGCACCCCCGAGACGCCATAGGTCAGCGCGATCATGGTGCGGCGGCCGAGCGTATCGAACAGGCGGCCGAGCAGCAGCGGCCCGAGGAAGTTGCCGGCGGCGAAGGGGAGGATGTACCAGCCGACATTGCTGGCGGCGACGCCGAAGAAGTCGGTCAGGATCAATGCGAAGGTGAAGAAGATCGCATTGTAGAAGAACGCCTGCGCGGCCATCAGCGTGAGCCCGACCAGCGAGCGCTGCCGGTAGGTGGAGAACAGCGTCACCGCGACCTCGCGCAGCGGCGTGTGATCGCGCATCCGGAGCCTGATCTTCTCAAAGTCTGCGCTCGGCTGCTCATGACCAAGCACGGAGGTCTCGATGTCGGCCACGATCTTGTGGGCCTCCTCGGGACGCCCGTGAATCATCAGCCAGCGCGGGCTCTCCGGAATCCACATCCGCATCAGCAGCACGACGAGGCCGAGCACCGCGCCGGTGAAATAGGCGATCCGCCAGCCGTGATCGGGTGCAAGGAACGCGGGATCGAGCAGGATGATGGCGCTCAGCGCACCGATCGCCGCACCGATCCAGAAGCTGCCGTTGATGACGAGATCGGTCCAGCCGCGATAGCGCGCCGGCACCAGTTCCTGGATGGTCGAATTGATCGCGGTGTATTCGCCGCCGATGCCGGCACCGGTGAGAAAGCGAAACAGCGCGTAGCTCGCGACATTCCACGACAGCGCGGTCGCGGCAGTCGCCGACAGATAAAGCGCGAGCGTGATGAAGAACAGCTTCTTGCGCCCGATCCGGTCGGTAAGCCAGCCGAAGCCGAGCGCGCCGAGCACGGCGCCGGCGAGATAGGCGCTGCTGGCAAGACCGACATCGGCGTTGGAGAAGCTCATCGTCGGGCTGTCCTTCAGCGCGCCCGACAATGCACCCGCGAGCGTCACTTCCAGCCCGTCGAGGATCCAGGTGATGCCGAGCGCCAGCACGACGCGGGTGTGAAAGCGGCTCCAGCTGAGATTGTCGAGCCGGACCGGGATCGAGGTCTCGATGATGCGGTCATCGTCCGGCGTGACCGGAGCCACGGCCTGTTGCGTCGTCGCGGAACTCAATTGTGTCGGCTGCACTGTCATCAGAATCGACCAATGAGAAAAACCCCGGAACGATCTGTTCCAAGGTTCACTCACCCGGAATTGCGGCAAACGGAGTGCCCGCCACGCGACGTCAACGCCGCAGGCCGGCAAGGGTTCCCGCAATGCGGCATAGGAACCGCGATCGCGGCGAGCTGTTCTCGGCTCAAAAGATACGGAGGCATCGATGGCCGCACACAAGAAAGCAACGCGCAAGACGGCAAGGAAATCACCGGCACGGTCCGCGAGCACGACGCGTCGCAGGCGTGGCGCAAGCAAGACGACGGCGAAGCGCTGGTCGCAGCGGGTGACGAAAGAAAGCAACGCGCTCGACCTCGAGCCCGGCGTGTTCAAGCAGACCAGCGCGAAGAAGATCGCATCATCGCTGAAGCAATCCGCCGAGCACAGCGCGCGCCGCAAGGGCGGCGCCTATCGTTCCGCGCTGTCGATGCTGACTTTCTATATCAACCGCGCCGGCAAGACGCTGCCGAAGACCGAGCGGTCGCGGCTGGAGCGCGCCAAGGTCGAGTTGAAGCACCAGTTCGGACGGGATTAGTCGCATCATCCCGCCAACCAACAGCGTCGTCCCGGCGCAGGCGATTAATTCGTCGTCCTGGCGAAAGCCAGGACCCATACGCCGCAGCCCACGAAAAGGGCACGCGGCAAGTTGCACTTAAAACAATGGTGAGTGGTGGTTATGGGTCCTGGCTTTCGCCAGGACGACGATAATTGATGGACCCGCGCGCGCCTTACGCCGCGCGGATATTCGCCATGAAGCGGTCGAGCTCTTCGCGCAGCCGCGAGCTCTCGACCGACAGCGAGCGGGCCGAGTTCAGCACCTCCTCGGAGGCAGCTCCGGTCTCGGTGGCGCCGCGATTGACCTGGGTGACGCTGGAGGCCGCTTCCTGCGTGCCCTGCGCGACGTTCTGCACGCTGCGCGCGATCTCCTGCGTTGCCGCGCTCTGCTGCTCGACCGAGCTTGCGATGTTGGTCGCGATCCCGGAGATCTGCCCGATGGTGCCGCCGATCTCCTTGATCGCGGCGACCGATTCCTGCGTCGCCGCCTGCATGCCCGAGATATGGGTGGAGATCTCGTCGGTGGCCCTGGCGGTCTGGCTCGCCAGCGACTTCACCTCGGCGGCAACCACCGCGAAGCCGCGGCCGGCGTCGCCGGCGCGCGCGGCCTCGATGGTGGCGTTCAGCGCCAGCAGATTGGTCTGCTCGGCGATCGCGGTGATCAGCTTGACGACGTCACCGATCTCCTGCGCGGCGCGCGAGAGCTTACCGATCCGGGCATCAGTCTGCTCGGCCTGACGCACGGCGGAATCGGCGATCTGGCTCGACTCCTTGGCGCGACGACCGATCTCGTCGACCGACGCCGACAATTCCTCGGTCGCGGAGGCGACCGATTGCATGTTGCTGGAGGCCTCCTCGGAGGCGCCGGCGACCTGGCTCGACAGGTTCTGCGTGGTCTCCGCCGTCCGGGTCAGCGTACCGGCCGCGGATTCGAGCTGCACGGCGGAGGCCGACACGTTGGAGACGATCGAGCCGACGGCGGATTCGAATTCGTCGGCAAAACGAATCAGCTCATTGCGCCGCGCGGTCGCACTCGCCTTGTTCTGCGCTTCCTGGGTCGCGGCATCGCGTTCGGCCTTGGCGATCGCCTGGACCTTGAACTCCTCTACGGCGCCGGCCATCTCGCCGAGTTCGTCGCGGCGGCCGAGGCCCGGCAGCACGACGTCGAAATTGCCCGCCGCGAGCTCGCGCATCGCCGCACACATCGCCGCGATCGGTCGCGAAATGCCCTTGCCCAGCAGGAACGCCCAGACCAGCCCGAGCACGAAGCTGCCCGCGGCCAGCATCAAGATCAGCTGCTCGGTCTCGCCGATCATGGTGTGCGATTCGTTTTCAAGCCGCTTCTGGTCGCCGAGCAGATCGGACTTCATCGCCGCCGCGCCCTGGCTGATGGCGGCCGCAGACTCCGTCATCTCGACGGTCAGCTCGTCGATCGACTTCGCATTCGCGATCAGCTTGGCGAGCGCCTCGCGGTACTCTTCGAGCAGCGCGGTAATGTCCTTCACGCTCTGGGTGATCCGCTCGTTATTCGAGGTGATCGCCTTCACCAGATTGTCGGCGAATTTCAGCCGGGCGAGCGCGCTCGAGGCGACCGTCTTGTCGCCGTTGACGACGAAGGTATTGACGGCCCCGGTGATCGACTGGAGCTGGTCGGCCACCTTCTTGGCGCCGAACTGGATCGACTGCAGCTCGGAATCATCGGCATTGCTCGGCAGATCGTCGAGCTTGTAGCGCATCGAGGTCGCGCTGCGGGTCAGCTTGTTCTGCGCGGTCTGTGCGCTGTCGTTCTTGATGCGAACGATCTCGGCGAAGATCTTGGTGAAGGCACGGAATTCGCGCTCCAGCTTGGTGATCTGCTCGAGCCGGGCCGGATTGGTGGTGCCCTTCATCGACGCCATGATGGCGTCCTTCAGGCTGGCCTCGGCGGCGAGCGCGGCCTTGGCGTCGTCCTCCTTGCCGGTCGCGACGAAGTAGCGCGCCAGCGAACGGTAGGAGATCAATTCGCGATCGATGTTGCGGGCCAGATCGGCTTCCGCGACGCTCTGGCGATAGGAGCCGACGCCGGCGGAGACCCGCTCGAAGCCCATATAGGCAAAGCCCATGGTGGCTGCCGACAGCGCCAGCGTGACGGCAAAGCCGAGCATGATCTTGGCGCGAAATCTGAGGGTTGGGATCCTGATCGACAACGATCGCTTCAGCCCCGGCATTCCAACCCCCGTCTTCATTCTGAAAACCACGCGGGGTCCGGCAGCAACCCGCCCCAGACCCCGGAGCGCAAAACTAAGGCAGAATCGATAAGGCCCGGTAAATGGGCAGCGGCCGCCTGGCCCGGCGCGATACTACCTTGGTCGGGCTAGGCGGGTGGGTAAGGTGATTGACGCGGGGGTCCGGCCCGATAGTTTAGAACCGATCAAACTTGGCCCTGCCCGGGCCAGGAGAACACATCGGGAGGTGTCCCATGTCATCGCGTCGACCGGCGCCATTGGCGCTTGCGGCGAGCGTAGCTGCCGGCGCAATAGCCCGGCCAATGGCATTTCCCCTCACGACCTGAAAGCCACGGGCAAGCCGGAACGCGGGCCATCGCGCCATGGTCCGGATGCCCTCACGACCCGCGCGGGTTCAACCGCCCGCGCCAAGAAAAGCAAAAAATTCTGGTCAGGGAGAGCGCCTTTGGCGAAGCAGAACGGTAGCGCCGCCGACAGTATTGTCGTGGTGCAGGCAAAGACCGACGGGCCGCGGGAGGCAGCCGACGAGATCGCGCGCCAATTGGCGGCGGCCGATCTCGCGATGCTCGTGGTGTTCGTGTCGCCGTTCTACGAGCCGCAGACATTCATTGCCGAACTGTCCAGCCGGATGCCCGACGTTCCGATCTTCGGCTGCACCACGGCCGGCGAATTGTCGCCCAGCGGTTGGGACGAGGACAGCGTCGTCGCGATGGGCTTCAACGCGGCCGATTTCGTCATCGCGGCCCGTCCGCTGTTCGACCTTACGACATTTCGGGTCGACCACGGCCGCTCGATGTGCACCGAACTGCAGAACGAATTCGCGCAACGCACCGAGCATTGCGATCACACCCACGATTCCTTCGGGCTGCTCTTCATCGACGGCATGTGCCAGCGTGAGGAGACCATCATGTCGGCGATCTATGCATCGCTCGGCGATATCCCGGTGGTCGGCGGCTCCGCGGGCGACGGCCTGCGCTTCGAGAAATCGTGGGTCTTTCATGGCGGCGAGGCCTTTACCGATGCCGCCGTCCTGATCCTGATCCGGACCCGGCTGCCGTTCCGCCTGTTCAAGTGCGACCACTTCGAACCGACCTCGACCAAGATGGTGGTGACCGAGGCCGACATCGAGCACCGCATCGTCAAGGAATTGAATGCCGAGCCGGCCGCGCTGGAATATTCCCGTGCCGTCGGCCTCAGCGAAAGCAAGCTCGAATTGTTCTCCTTCGCCGCGCACCCCGTGCTGGTTCGCGTCGGCGGCGCCTATTACGCGCGATCGATCCAGCGCACCAACCCGGACGGATCGCTGCAATTCTTCTGCGCCATCGACGAGGGCATGGTGCTGACGGTGGCGCGCGAGCGCGACCCGATCGACGTGACGAGCCGCCTGCTCAAGGAGCTGACCGAGGATCTCGGTGAGGTCTCGATGTTCATCGGTTTCGAATGCGTGCTACGCCGGCTCGACGTCGAGCAGCGCCAGCTGTCGCGGGAGATGTCCGAGCTCTATCGCCGCAACAAAGTGATTGGCTTTCAGACCTATGGCGAGCAGTATCGCTCCATGCATGTCAACCAGACGCTGACCGGCATCGCCATCGGCAAGCGGGCACTCGCGCCGCAATGACGGATACCAGGACCACGCGAATTGCGGCGCTCGAACGCGAGGCCGAGAAGCTGCGCAAGATCAACGCGGCGCTGATGTCGCGCGTCGAACGCTCGACCGATCAGCAGCTCAACGCCTTTTCTCTGTTTGAAACAGCCATTGCGCTGGACCAGCAGGTGCGCGACCGCACCCAGCAGCTCAAGCAGGCGCTGCAATCGCTGGAGAAAACCAATGGTCGCCTGCTGCAGGCCAAGCAGCAGGCCGAGGCGGCGAGCTCGCTGAAATCATCGGTGCTGGTCTCGGTCACGCACGATCTGTTGCAGCCGCTGAATGCGGCGCGGCTGACGCTGTCCGCGCTGACCGAGATGGCAACCGGGTCCAAGAACGTCGCGCTGACCGACCAGATCGACCGTTCGCTGGCGACGCTCGAGGACATGCTGCGGACGCTGCTCGACATCTCCAAGCTCGATGCGGGCGTGCTCAGGCCGGAATTCGGACCGGTCGCGATCGCCTCGCTATTCGAGCCGCTGGAGCAGGAATTTGTCGCGACCGCCGCCAAGCGCAATCTCGGCTTCCGGATCATGCCGTCGTCCGCGGTGGTTCGCTCCGATCCGCTGATGCTGCGGCGGATCCTGCAAAACCTTGTCGCCAATGCGCTGCGCTACACCCAGCGCGGCAGCGTGCTGATGGGATGCCGGGCCAGGGGCGATGACATCTGCATCGAGGTGCACGACACCGGGCCGGGCATTCCGGAAGCGCAGCGCGAAGCCATCTTCGTCGAGTTTCAGCGCGGCGAGACCAGCGCCGGCGACAAGGCCGGCATCGGGCTTGGTCTTTCGATCGTGCGCCGGTTTGCCGACCTGCTCGGCCATGACATCAGGCTGAGCTCGCGCGCCGGCAAGGGCTCAGTGTTCTCGGTCACCGTGCCCCGCACGCTTGATCCGGTTGCGATCCCGGTGCGCGAGCAGGCTAGCGTCGACTATCGCTATGGCGGCATGGAGGGCGCCAAGATCCTGCTGATCGAGAACGACCTCTCGAGCGCCGAGGGTCTCGCCCATTTGCTGGAAAAATGGGGCTGCGACGTCGCGGTGACGATCTCCAAGACCGAGGCGCTCGAGCGCATCCACGCGCTGGATGGCATTCCCGACGCCATCATCGCCGATCTGCACCTCGACAATGGCGAGACCGGAATTCAGGCCGTCGATGTCATCCGCGGCGCGATCAACGCCAAGGTGCCGGCGATCATCGTGACCGCCGACTACTCGGCCAAGGCCGCCTCCGACGTATCTGCCTTCGGCCATGAGCTGTTGAAGAAGCCGATCAAGCCCGCCGAGATGCGCTCGCTGCTGTCGTTCCTGCTGGCGGCGGAGCAGTCGGGCGCGCGGTTATGATCAAAGCGTTTTCGAGCGAAGTGGATACCGGTTCGCGTGAAGAAAACGCGTCAGACAAGAACTTAGAGCCCCGTTCCGATTCCATCGGAACGGATAAAGGCTCTAAAGCATGATCCGGAAAAGTGCGAAGCGGTTTTCCGAAAAGATCATGCTCAAACAAGGAGCTAAAGCGCGATGGTGATTCAACCTAAGCTCATCGCGCTTTAGTCGCCATGCGACGACGGCGAGGCCGTCACCGGCGCGTGGTCGTGCTTGCCGAAGTCGAGCTTCGACAGTGCGATGATGGCCTCGGTCCGGCTGCGCACGCCGAGCTTGCGCAGGATCTCCGAGACATGCACCTTCACGGTGGTGACCGAGATATCGAGCTCATAGGCGATGTGCTTGTTCTGCAGGCCGCGGCAGATCATGTCGAGCACGCGAAGCTGCTGCGCGGTGAACTGGCCGAGCTGCTGCACCAGCTCGCGCGTCTCGGCCTGGGCCTTCCGCGCGGTGGCGGTATCGCGGAAGCGCGTCGGCAGGCACACCGCGCCTTCGAGGATGCCGCGCAACAGCCGCGCCAGCTCGAGCTTCGGCGTCGACTTCGGGATGTAGCCGGAAATGCCGAGCGAGATCGCGCCGCCGACGATCCGGGGATCGTCATGCGCCGACACGATCACGAGCGCGCTGCGCGGCGCGGCGGCACGCACCCGGTAGGCGCCGAGCAGGCCCGTGGTCCCGGGCATCGACAGATCGAGCAGGATCAAATCAAGGCCGTCGCGCGCGGCGATCACGTCCAGCGCACCGTCGATCGACGTCGCCTGCAGTACCTCGGCGTCGGGAAACTCGGCCCCGATCACGCCGATCAGGGCGGCACGGAACAGCGGGTGATCCTCGACGATCAGCAGTCGAGGCGCACCCGCCCTGCCGAGCGGCGGCTCGTCCGCCAGGGGCGCGGTCGTGGTCAATGCTGCGCCGTCCTCCCTCGGATGCTCATGACAGCCAATGCGCACGACGTTATCTCAAAGCCGGGTGGCAGCCTATAGGCAGGATTTCCAATGCGCCCGCCTCGCAGTGCAGCACGGCTAGTGTCCCGAATCCGAAGTTCGCATCATTTGCCGCACCTTCGGAGCGAACTTCGGATTCGATAAGGACACTAGCAAACTTATGATTCTAGTGTGCTTTATGAATGCGAAGTTCGTGAAAGTGGCTGCCGCGAAATCACACGAACTTCGCATTCAGCACACTAGGGCGCCTTCTCCGCCTTTGCGCCCGAACAGGCCTCCGGGACCGGAAGCGGAATCTTGCCAAGCTCGATGATCGCCTTGTTGCGGCTGAACAGCTTCAGCTTGCGCAGGATCTCGGTCACATGTGCCTTCACGGTGGATTCCGCGAGCTTGAGCTCGGCGGCGATCTCGCGGTTCTGCAGGCCGCGGATAATCAGATGAAGTACGCGAATTTGCTGCGGCGTCAGCTTCTGAATCCGTTCGCGCAGCGTCCGCGCCGTCTCGGACTGTTCCAGCGCGCCGACCGCGACGAAATCCCGCGGCGCCGAGACCGACCCGCTCAGCACGCGCGCGATCGCCTGCGAGAGCTCGCCGAGCGAGGTCGACTTCGGCAGATAGCCGACCGCGCCCATCTCGAGCGCCTCGCGGATGGTGTGCTTGTCCTCCTCGCTCGAGACGATCGCGATCGGCAGCCGCGGATAGCGATCCCTGATCTTCTGGAAGCCGGAGAAGCCGACCACGTCGGGCAGCAGCAGGTCGAGCAGCGCCAGGTCGATATTCGGCTCGCTGGCGAGGATGCCAAGCGCCCCCTTGATCGAGGTGGCCTCATAGATCCGGGCATCGGGATGCGAGATGCGAATGGCGTTGCCAAGCGCCTCCCCGAACAGGGGGTGATCGTCGATGATCAGGAACCCCATCATGAGGACCCTCGCCCTGCTCGAGCCGTTTCCGTTCCGATGGAATCGGAACGGGGCTCTCGATTCTCGACTTGACGCGTTTGCTTCACGCGAACCGGTGGCCACTTCGCTCGAAAACGCTCCAATTGCGAATCGCAGCTTCTAGTTCGATTCGCCGGTATCCTGCACGCTCTGCAGATAGACATATACGTTTCTGAGCTCGTCGTCGTTGAAGACGTCCTTCCAGGCCGGCATGCCCTTGGCCGGCCGCCCGTCATGGACCGTCTTCCAGAATGTCGATTCCATGTCGTCAGCATAGCGCTTCTTGAGCAGCCTGAGATCGATCTTTCGCTCGGCCTGCACCGCGTCCGGGCCGTGGCAATGCGCGCAGGTTCCGTTGAAGACTTCCCGCCCGGCGGTGGCATCCCCCTTGGCGTCCCCTTTGGCATCGCCTGCGGTCGCGGCGGTCTGAATCGGCTTTTCGGCCGCGGCCGCCTGCCCGACCGTGACGGGCTCGCTGGCGCCGACGGACGACGTCGTCGCCCGGTCGGCCTCGCCGAACTTCACCGGTGCGCCGTTCGGCACGCCATATTTGGCAAACAGGGCGGAAATCTCCGCCTGCAGCCCCGGCAGCACGCCGTCGACTTCATCGCGCAGCGCACCGGACGCCTTGGCGAAACCGATCGCGGTCGCCCAGAGCAGGCCGTCGCCCTCGGTCGGCACGATCTGATATTTGTCGCCGTAGCTGGTCTTGTTGAGCCAGCCGGCCACCGGCGCCCAGATGAAGGCGATGTCGACCTTGCCCTGTTCGAGCGCCGTCATGCCCTCCTCCGGGCTGAGCACGGTCACCTTCTGGATGTCGTCGCGCAGCGCGAGCAGGTTCTGCGGGGTCGATTGATATTGCACCGCAACCCGCAATCCCCTGAGGTCGTCGATGCCGGCAAGCTTGCGATCCTTGCCACCGACCAGTGCATAGCCTTCATGGGCGATCGGCTTCGAGAAGATCACCGCCGGGCCCATGAAATCGTCGATCAAAGGCAGGCCGACCATGGCGTCGCACTGCTTGCTGAGCAGCGTCTCCCGCACGGTGCGCTTGCCGAAATAGGACTTGTACCAATTGGTGCTCACCGTCCGGCCGAGCTTTTGCGCCACCGCCTGGCCGATCTCGAGATAGAGGCCGGGCTTGCCCGGGTCGTCACTCGAGAACGGCAGGTTGGTGGGGTCGGCGCAGAGCCGCAGCGGCGGTCTTGTCTCGTCGGCGCCGGCCGCCAGGGCCGGCACCAGAAGCAGCGCGGAGAGCAGCACGGTCCGGATTGCATGTTCCAACCGCGTGTTGCGCGAGGGGGTGCGCAGTTCGTTTCGGGCGATGCAAGACACGGACAATGCTGCCTCCTGGGCGATCGTTTACTGCAGGGCGAACACGAACAGCGAGCCGCCTTCGGGCGCCGCGGCGACCATCTTCTTGCCGATGTCACCGAGGAAGGCCGGCAGCGCCGCGGTGCGTCCGACCACGATCGCGACATACTGCTTGCCGTCGACCGAATAGGTCACGGGACCTGCACCGATGCCGCTGCCGAGGTTCTTGCTCCACAGCACCTTGCCGTTCTTGGCATCGATGGCGCGGAAGTCGCCGTGCAGATTGCCGGAGAACACCAGATTGCCGCCGGTCGTCAGCGTGCCGCCATTGAAGGGCAGGTCTTCCTTGATGCTCCACACCTTCTTGTTGGCGATCGGATCCCAGGCCACGAGCTCGCCGAGGAAGCCGCCGGGACCCGGCTTGGTCGGGAACTCGGCGCCGAGATAGAACACGCCGCGCTTGTAGTTCACGTCGGAGACCGACCAGTCCATGCAGACATTGTTGCTCGGGATGTAGACGAGGCCGGTCTGCGGATTGAACGACATCGGCTGCCAGTTCTTGCCGCCGATCAGGTTCGGGCAGATGTCCTTGGCGGGATGGCCCGGGCCCGGACGCTTGTCCGGATCCTCTTCCGCCCGCATCGTGTTGATGTCCCACTTCTTGGCCCAGTTGGCGAAGACGTATTTCTCCGCGGAGATCATTTTGCCGGTCTCGCGGTTGGCCACGAAGAAGAAGCCGTTGCGGTCCGCCTTCATCAGCACGGGCGTCTCGGTGCCCTTGATCTTGAGGTCGGCGAGCAGCAGCTCGTTGACACCGTCATAATCCCAGGCGTCGGCCGGCGTGCCCTGGATGTGCCACTTGATCTTGCCGGTGTTGGGATCGATCGCCAGCGTCGAGGCCGTGTAGAGGTTGGTCAGCTTGCCGAAATTGCCGTCGCCGGTGGAGCGCACCGCGGTATTCCACGGCCCCGGATTGCTGGTACCCCAGTAGACGGTGTCGGACTTGGCATCGTAGGAGCCGACCAGCCAGGCGGCGCCGCCGCCATGCAGCCCGGTGTCGCCCTTCCAGGTGTCGCTGCCGGGCTCGCCCGGTGCCGGCACCGTGTAGGTCTGCCAGAGCAGCTTGCCGTCCTTGAGCGAAAACGCCTGCAACGCGCCCCGGACGCCATATTCACCGCCGCCGAAGCCGGTAATGACCTTGTCGCGGACGACGAGCGGCGGCGAGGTAATGACCGAGCCCTGCTTGTAGTCGACCACCGTCGAAGTCCAGAGCTCCTTGCCGGTCTCGGCGTCGAGCGCGGTCAGCTTGCCGTCGAGCCGGCCGACGAAGATCTTGCCGTCGGCATAGGACACGCCGCGATTGTTGACGTCGCAGCAGGCGTATTGAAGCACGTCATCCGGAATATCGGGCTGCCAGGTCCATTTGCGGGCGCCGGTCGCGGCATCGATCGCATAGACGTATTTGGGGCCCCAAGAGGTCGACACATACAGGTTCTTGCCGATCACGACCGGCGACGACTCGTTGGAGCGGAGCGAAGCCAGCGACAGCGAGTAGACCAGCTGCAGCTTGCCGGCGTTCTCCGAGTTGATCTGCTTCAACGGGCTGAAGCGCGTATTGCCGTAGTCGTGGCCGGCGATCGCCCATCCGTTGGGATCGGACGCCGCCTTCACGACGGAATCATTCGCTTTCGACGCGCCAACGCCTGCCAGCACCATGGCGACCAGCGACACGCCGGCAAAGAAAATCCCGCTCCTCAGCTTCATTGGCTTCCTCCAATATGGTTTTGTTGCCGCGATGGATGCATCGCGCGCGCGGATCGCTACCGAATTTCATGAACCAGCGATCTTCTGCCGCTGCGTCGGCGATGAAAATGACAGCAACGCCTTTGCGTCGTTATAGGCGGAAGGTAGTAGCGATCGCGGCGACGATTTTTGCGTACCGCAGGCTGCAGCGGATTGCCGAAAACCGCTTGCGCCGCCGGGCATTTTCGTCGCGCCGGAGTGCGCCGCCGGCAGCTTGCAAATTGCCCATTCAACGGCTGCCTGCTAGGATTAGAGGTACTGCCCGGCGCCTTCATGACAGGGCCGCGACTACGACTTTGATCGCGGTTACGACCCACATGAAGCGTGGTCTACTGGGCCCATAACGAAGCTATTGGGAGAAACGCGTGTCTACAGTCAAACTGACGGTAAACGGCAAGGCGGTCTCGGTCGACGTTGAGGACCGAACCCTCCTCGTGCACCTCTTGCGCGAAAACCTTAACCTCACAGGCACCCATGTCGGCTGCGATACCAGCCAATGCGGCGCCTGCGTCGTCCATGTCGATGGACGGGCGGTCAAATCCTGCACCATGCTGGCCGGCCAGGCCGCGGGCTGCAACGTCACCACGATCGAAGGCCTCGCCAAGGGCGACGAGCTGCACCCGATGCAGGCGGCGTTCCGCGACAATCACGGCCTGCAGTGCGGCTATTGCACCCCCGGCATGATCATGTCCGCGGTCGACATCGTGCACCGCCATGGCGGCAAGCTCGACGAGGAAACGGTTCGCCACGAGCTCGAAGGCAACATCTGCCGCTGCACCGGGTACCACAACATCATCAAGGCGGTGCTCGACGCTGCCGCGCGCATGAAGGTTGCGCAGGCCGCCGAATAGCGCGCACCGCACACGATCAAGCTCACCACCGCCGGTCTCGATGGAAACGGCGGGCAAATCGAATCTCCGGTCGGGAGGACTAGACAATGGGTGTTGAAGGAATTGGCGCACGTGTCGTGCGCAAGGAAGATCGCCGGTTCATCACCGGACAAGGACGTTACGTCGACGACGTCAAAATGGTCGGCATGAGCTACGCCCACTTCATCCGCAGCCCACATGCCCATGCCAAGGTCAAGGGCATCGATTCCGCCGAGGCCATGAAGATGCCCGGCGTGATCGCGGTGCTGACGGGACAGCAGATCGTCGACGACAAGGTCGGCAATTTGATTTGCGGCTGGGCCATCACCTCGAAGGACGGCTCACCAATGAAAATGGGCGCGTGGCCGGCGATGGCGCCGGAGACCGTGCGCTTTGTCGGACAGGCGGTCGCGGTCGTGATCGCCGAGACCAAGAACCAGGCCAGGGACGCCGCCGAAGCCGTCGTCGTCGATTACGAAGAGCTTCCCGCAGCGGCCGACATCAAGGCCGCGATCAAGCCGGGCGCGCCGCAGCTTCATCCCGAAGCCCCCGGCAACATCGTGTATGACTGGCATCTCGGCGACGAGGCCGCGGTCAAGGATGCGTTCAGCAAGGCCGCCAATGTGGTGACGCTCGACCTCACCAATAACCGCCTGGTGCCGAACGCGATGGAGCCGCGCGCAGCGGTCGCGCATTACGACCAGGCCGAAGAGCACTACACGCTCTACACGACATCGCAGAACCCGCACGTCGCCCGCCTCGTGCTGTCGGCGTTCTACAACATCGCGCCCGAGCACAAGCTGCGCGTGATCGCGCCCGACGTCGGCGGCGGCTTCGGCTCCAAGATCTACATCTATCCCGAAGAGATGGTGGCGCTGTGGGCCTCGAAGAAGGTGGGTCGCCCGGTGAAGTGGACCGGTGACCGCTCCGAAGCCTTCCTCACCGACGCGCATGGCCGCGACCATGTCTCGAAGGCGGAGATGGCGTTCGACAAGGACAACAAGATCCTTGGCCTGCGGGTGAAGACCCACGCCAATTTCGGCGCCTATATGTCGCTGTTCTCCTCGGCGGTGCCGACCTATCTCTACGCGACGCTGTTGTCGGGCCAGTACGTGATTCCGGCGATCTATGCCGAGGTGATCGGCGTCTACACCAACACCACGCCGGTCGACGCCTACCGCGGCGCCGGCCGCCCCGAGGCGAGCTATCTGATCGAGCGCATGATGGAGACGGCGGCGCGGCAGTTGAAGGTCGATCCGACCGAGCTGCGCAAGAAGAACTTCATCACCCAGTTCCCGTATCAGACGCCTGTGATCATGGCGTATGACATCGGCGACTTCCACGCCTCGATCGATGCCGCGATGAAGGCGATCGACTATGCCGGCTTCCCGGCCCGCAAGGCCAAGGCCAAGGCCGACGGCAAGCTGCGCGGCATCGGCATCTCCTGCTACATCGAGGCCTGCGGCATCGCGCCGTCAAAGGCGGTCGGCAGTCTCGGCGCCGGCGTCGGCCTGTGGGAGTCGGCTGAGATCCGCGTCAACCCGGTCGGCACCATCGAGGTGCTCACCGGTTCGCACAGCCACGGCCAGGGCCACGAAACGACGTTCTGCCAGATCATCGCAGAGCGGCTCGGCGTGCCGATCAGCCAGGTCTCGATCGTCCATGGCGACACCGACAAGGTGCAGTTCGGCATGGGCACCTACGGCTCGCGCTCGCTCGCGGTCGGCGGTACGGCGATCGTGAAGGCGATGGAGAAGGTCGAGGCCAAGGCCAAGAAGATCGCGGCGCATGCGCTCGAGGCATCCGAGAGCGACATCGTGATCGAGAACGGCGAGTTCAAGGTCACCGGCACCGACAAGTCGATCGCGCTGCCGATGGTCGCGCTCGCCGCCTACACCGCGCACAACCTGCCTGATGGCATGGAGCCCGGCCTGAAGGAGACGGCGTTCTACGACCCGACCAACTTCACCTTCCCGGCCGGCGCCTATATCTGCGAGCTCGAGGTCGATCCGGGCACCGGCAAGACCTCCTTCGTCAACTTCGTGGCAGCGGACGATTTCGGCCGGCTGATCAACCCGATGATCGTCGAGGGCCAGGTCCATGGCGGCCTCGCGCAGGGCATCGGCCAGGCACTGCTCGAAGGCGCGATCTATGACGACACCGGTCAGCTCGTGACCGCGTCCTTCATGGATTACACCATGCCGCGCGCCGACGACCTGCCGTCGTTCCAGCTCTCCCACACCACGACGCTGTGTCCGGGCAACCCGCTCGGCGTCAAGGGCTGCGGCGAAGCCGGCGCGATCGGCGCCTCTGCTGCCGTGA
The DNA here is from genome assembly GCF_023278185.1 of Bradyrhizobium elkanii USDA 76. Classification (NCBI taxonomy): domain Bacteria; kingdom Pseudomonadati; phylum Pseudomonadota; class Alphaproteobacteria; order Hyphomicrobiales; family Nitrobacteraceae; genus Bradyrhizobium; species Bradyrhizobium elkanii. The sequence goes on from NZ_CP066356.1 coordinate 8,765,077, forward strand.
TCAACGCGATCACGGACGCCATCAGCAACAACAAGCTGGAAATGCCGGCGACGCCCGATCGCGTCTGGCACGCCATTCACGGTTGAGGGAGGAAGAGCCATGTACGAGACCAATTATCACCGCGCTTCCTCGGTCGCCGACGCCGCCGCAACCTTCGCCAAAGGCGCGGAATCAAAATTCCTCGCCGGCGGTCAAACCCTGCTTCCCGTGATGAAGCAGCGCCTCGCCGCACCTTCCGACGTGATCGACCTCTCCAAGGTGCAGGAGATGATCGGCATCGAGGTTTCGGGCGACACCGTCACCATCAAGGCCGCTACGCCGCATTACGATGTGGCGCAAAGCGATGCGGTCAAGAAGGCGATCCCCGCGCTCGCCAATCTGGCGTCGGAGATCGGCGATCCCGCCGTGCGCTATCGCGGCACGATCGGCGGTTCACTCGCCAACAACGACCCGGCGGCGGACTATCCGGCGGCGGTGCTGGCGCTTGGCGCGACGGTCAAGACCAACAAGCGATCAATCGCGGCGGAGGACTTCTTCAAGGGCCTGTTCTCGACGGCACTCGAGGATGGCGAGATCATCACCGCGGTGTCGTTCCCCGTTCCGGCCAAGTCGGGCTATGCGAAGTTTCCGAACCCGGCCTCGCGCTTCGCGCTGACCGGCGTGTTCGTCGCCAAGACCAAGTCGGGTGACGTCCGCGTCGCCGCGACCGGCGCGTCGCAGAGCGGCGTCATGCGGGTTGCGCCGATCGAGCAGGCGCTGAAGGCGAACTGGGCTGCCTCGGCGCTCGACAGCGTGACGATCCCGGCGAGCGGCCTGCTCGCCGACATCCACGGGTCGGCAGACTATCGCGCGAACCTGATCAAGGTGATGGGGCAACGCGCGGTGACCGCTGCTGGCTGATAGCGCCTAAACACAAGTCCGGAACGGCGCGCAGCGATGCGCGCCGTTCGCGTTTTTACCGGCGGCACAGGACAAAAGACGCTTGCCACATTCCGCATTAGGCGAGACAATTTAGCTAATCAGCTAATTAAAAATACCGTCCCACGGACGGCTGGGAGAACGCATGAAGTTCGGCACCAAGCCAGCCGTGACATCTCAGCCGCCTCGCGCCCCGCAACCAACGGAATGACAACGTGCTCGATAAACCCGCCTCCCAGACCGCCGCTCGCACCTCGGGCCCGCTCGCCGGCTTCCGCATCGTCGAATTCGCCGGCATCGGCCCCGGCCCTTTCGCCTGCATGCTGCTCGCCGACATGGGCGCCGAGGTCATCACCCTCGACCGGATCGGCGCGGGCAAGAATCTGAAGGCGGTCGCAACCCGCGGCCGCAAGGTCATCGAGCTCGATCTCAAGAACAAGGCGGCGGTTGCCGAAGCGCTCGACCTGCTCGGCCATGCCGACGCGCTGATCGAGGGCTTTCGTCCCGGCGTGATGGAGCGCCTCGGCCTCGGCCCGGACGTGGTGCTCGCGCGCAATCCAAAACTTGTCTATGGCCGCATGACCGGCTGGGGCCAGGAAGGCCCGCTGGCGAATGCCGCCGGCCACGACATCAACTACATCTCGATCACCGGCGCGCTGGCTGCGATCGGAACCAAGGAGAAGCCGGTACCGCCGCTCAACCTGGTCGGCGATTTCGGCGGCGGCGCGCTCTACCTCGTGGTCGGCGTGCTCGCCGCGCTGCTGGAAGCGCAGAAGTCCGGCAAGGGCCAGGTGGTCGATACCGCGATGTGCGACGGCGCGGCCTCGCTGATGTCGATGTTCTACGACATGGCCGCGCAGGGCCGCTGGAGCGGCGGCCGCGACCAGAATTTCCTGGACGGCGGCGCGCATTTCTACGGCGTCTATGAATGCTCCTGCGGCAACTTCATCTCGATCGGCTCGATCGAGCCGCAGTTCTACGCGCTGCTGCGCAAGCATGCCGACCTGACCGACGCCGATTTCGACGCGCAGATGGACCGCAAGGCCTGGCCGGCGCTGAAGGAGAAGCTGACCCGGGTGTTCAAGAGCAAATCACGCGCGGACTGGTGCGCGATCATGGAAGGCACCGACATCTGCTTCGCGCCGATCCTGACCATGGAGGAAGCGCCCAAGCATCCGCACATGGCGGCGCGCCAGGTGTTCGTCGAACGCCACGGCGTCACCCAGCCCGCCCCCGCGCCGCGCTTCTCGCGTACGCCATCGGCAATCCGCGAGCCGGAGCTGGCGAGCATCGGGGACGTGACGGCCGAGTGGAAAGCGACGAAATAAATCTCGGTGTCGTCCCGGCGAAAGCCGGGACCCATAACCCCGGAACGTCGTTGTAGCGCACGATCGTTCCGCGGGACTACGAACCAACACACTCGATAGATTCCGCGGTATGGGTCCCGGCTTTCGCCGGGACGACATCTGTTGGTTTTGCGCTAGTGCAGCGTTACGACGCGCTCACGCCGCGTGATCGACCTTCAGCACGCCGCGGCGGATCTGGTCTTCCTCGATCGATTCGAACAGCGCCTTGAAGTTGCCTTCGCCAAAACCGTCGTCGCCCTTGCGCTGGATGAATTCGAAGAAGATCGGCCCGATCGCGTTCGCCGAGAAGATCTGCAGCAGCACCTTGGTCTGGCCGCCCTCGACCACGCCCTCGCCGTCGATCAGGATGCCGTTGGTCTTGAGCCGCGCGACGTCCTCGCCATGCTGCGGCAGGCGGACGTCGATCCGCTCGAAATAAGTGTCGGGCGGCGACGGCATGAACGGCAGGCCATCGGCGCGCAACCTCTCGACCGTCGCGTGGATATCGCGCGCGCCGCAGGCGATGTGCTGGATGCCCTCGCCGCGATAGACGTTGAGATATTCCTCGATCTGACCGGAATCGCCGGCGTCCTCGTTGATCGGGATCCGGATCTTGCCGTCCGGGCTGGTCAGCGCGCGGGAGAACAGGCCGGACGCGCGGCCTTCGATGTCGAAGAAGCGGATCTGGCGGAAGTTGAACAGCTTGGCATAGAAGCCGGTCCAGACATCCATCCGGCCGCGATGGACGTTGTGGGTGAGGTGATCGATGTAATACAGGCCCGAGCCCGCGGGGCGCGGGTTGGCCGCGCCGAGCCGTTCGAACTCGGCATCATAGGCCGAACCCTTGGCGCCGTAGCGGTCGACGAAATAGAGCAGGCTGCCGCCGATGCCCTTGATCGCGGGCACATCGAGCGTCTTCGCCGCGGGCGAGACATCCGCCGGCTCCGCACCGAGCGCGATCGCACGCTCATAGGCGTGCCTGGCGTCGACCACGCGGAACGCCATCGACGGCGCGCAGGGGCCGTGCGCGGCGACGAAGTCGAAGCCGTGACTACCCGGCTCCTCATTGACGAGATAGTTGATGTCGCCCTGACGATAGACCGTGATGGCCTTGGTGCGGTGGCTGGCGACCGCGACAAAGCCCATCAGCTTGAACAGGGCGTGCAGCTCGCCAGGATTCGGATGGGCATATTCGACGAATTCGAAGCCGTCGGTGCCCATCGGGTTCTCAGTGCTGATCTCGGCCGGCGGCGCATCGTGCGGAAACGGACCCATGGCGGTAACTCCCTGATTTGTCTGGAGATCAGTTTCCGTCACCTGCTGCGCAACGTGCGTGCAAAATGGGTCCCTTTTTGCTATTCTCGCGCACGATCCGTGCATGAAATGGACATTCCGCGCATGCCTGACGTCGATGCCTTCGACCTGAAAATGCTCGCCGCGCTGCAGGACGATGGCCGGCTGACCAACCAGCAGCTGGCCGACTTCGTCGGGCTGTCGGCATCGCAATGCTCGCGGCGGCGGATGCGGCTGGAGGAGGAGAAGCTCATCGCTGGCTACCACGCCGAGCTCGCCGGCGAGGCGCTCGGCTTCGGCCTGATCGCCTTCATCCACATCACGCTTGCGACCCACTCGCCCGACAACGCCAAGCGGTTTCGCGAGCTGGTCAACCGCGTCGACGATATCCAGGAGGCCTACGCACTGACCGGGGATGCCGACTATGTGCTCAAGGTGATGCTGCGCGACCTCAAGAGCCTGTCCGACATCGTCAACAACGTGCTGATGCCGCACCAGAGCGTGGCCCACGTGCGCTCGTCGATCGTGCTCGACCGTCTGAAGGAGAGCACGAAGCTGCCGCTGAAGGCGTTGCAGAGCTGATGGCGTAAATCGAGGGAAATCCGCCATTCGCTTTTGTGGCTTGGCTTGCAATCATTCCGACAACGGCGAGAGAGACGAACCATGGCGCTGCAGCTGCGACCGAACTGCGAATATTGCGACAAGGACCTGCCACCCAGCGCAACCGACGCGCGGATTTGCTCCTATGAATGCACGTTCTGTGCGGACTGCGCCGAGACCAGGCTCGGCAATGTCTGCCCGAACTGCGGCGGCGGTTTTGCGCCGCGGCCGATCCGTCCCGCCAGGCCGTGGCGGCCGGGCGTCTGCACCGTGAACCAGCCGCCGTCGGACAAGCGGGTGCATCTGAAATACAGCCTCGAGGACGTCGCGGCGAATACGGCGCGGCTGAGAGATATCCGGCCGGAGGAGCGGTGAGGTTCGCACGACGTCGGGCTCCTTCCCCCTGAAAGGGGGAAGGCGGGATGGGGGTCAGCCGCGGGGCGCCGGCGCGCATGGTGAGAGCAGATCCCCACCCGGTTTGCTGCGCAAACCGACCTCCCCTTTTCAAGGGGAGGTGAAGCAACGCGAGCTACTCCGCCGCGACGATGGTGCCTTCGACCTCGCCGAACCCGACGCGATAGCCGTCGCCCTGGCACCAGCCGCGCATGACGAGCGAATCGCCGTCCTCCAGGAACGAGCGCGTGACGCCGCTGGCGAGCTCGACCGGCTCGGTGCCGTTCCAGCTGATTTCGAGCAGACTGCCGCGCTGATGCTTTTCGGGGCCGGAGATCGTGCCGCTCCCTAAGAGATCGCCGACATTCATCGCGCAGCCGCTGGAGGCATGGTGCACGAGCTGCTGCACCGACGACCAGTACATGTATTTGAAGTTGGTGCTGCAGATCGTCTTCGCCTCGTTCATCGCACCGGCACGCAGCGCGACGTCGAGCTGCATGTCGTAATTGTTCGGCTGGGTCTGCTTCAGGTACGCGAGCGGCTCGGGCTGCTGCGCCGGGCCTTGCATGCGGAACGGCTCCAGCGCCTCGCGCGTCACCACCCAAGGGCTGATCGAGGTCGCGAACGCCTTGGCCTGGAACGGGCCGAGCGGCACGTATTCCCACTGCTGGATGTCGCGCGCGCTCCAGTCGTTGAGGATGACGAAGCCGAAGATCATCTCCTCGGCCTGCTTCTCGGTCAGCATCGCACCCATCGGCGAGGCCTGGCCAACCACCACGCCCATCTCGAGCTCGAAGTCGAGCCGCTTGCAAGACCCGAAGCTCGGCACCTCCGCGGTCGGCGGCTTCAGCTGGCCGCGCGGACGCCGCACCTTGGTGCCCGACACGACGACAGTCGAGGCGCGACCATTGTAGCCGATCGGCATATGCAGCCAGTTCGGCTGCAGCGCATTGTCCTTGCCGCGGAACATGACGCCGACATTGGTGGCGTGCTCCTTCGACGAATAGAAATCGGTGTAGCCGGAGACGGCGAACGGCATGTGCAGCTTCACGTCGGCCATCGGGACCAGCGCCCGCGCCCGCAATTCCCTGTTGTCGCGCAGCTCCGGATGATCGGAGCGCAACAGCTCGCTGATCCGTGCCCGCGTCGCCGACCACACTTTCGGCCCGAGCGCCATGAAGGCGTTGAGCGATGGCTGCGAGAACACGCCGAGCGGCCCGACATCGAGCCGCGAGTCCTGCTCGAGCTCCCAGAGGTCGAGCACATAATCGCCGATCGCAACGCCGACGCGCGGGGCAAGGCCATCCTTCGACGAGAACACACCGTAAGGCAGGTTCTGGATCGGGAAGTCGGAGGTGGGTGCGACGTCGATGAAGGAGCGGAGGGATGGGTCGTTGGGGTGGGGCATGGTGGTTCCGATGTGCAATCTGGTGCAACAGCTGATCTTCTTCACCCTCCCCTGGAGGGGGAGGGTCGACGCGAATGAAATGAGCGGCGGGGTGGGGTGACGGTCTATCCGCGAACACACCGCCCGTATTGAGAGATCACCCCACCCCGTTTCGCATTCCGCTTCGCTGCATGCGAACCGACCCTCCCCCTCCAGGGGAGGGTGGAGTTGTATTACGGCTTGTTCGGGTCGAACTTCTTCTCGAGGCCCTTCCAGCAATCCGAGTAATCGTCCTGCAGCGTCGACGAGGTCGCGGCGTGCTGCGTCACGCGCTGCGGAAATCGGGTCTCGAACATGAAGGCCATCGTGCCGGTCAGCTTCACCGGCTTCAGCTCGCTGTTGCTGGCGTGCTCGAAGGCTTCGCGGTCGGGGCCGTGCGGCAGCATGCAATTGTGCAAGCTGATGCCGCCGGGCACAAAGCCCTGCGGCTTGGCGTCGTAGACACCGTAGATCAAGCCCATGAACTCCGACATGATGTTCATGTGGTACCACGGCGGACGGAAGGTGTTGTCGGCCACCATCCAGCGCTCCGGGAAGATCACGAAGTCGATGTTCGCGGTGCCCGCGGTCTCCGACGGCGAGGTCAGCACCGTGAAGATCGAGGGATCGGGATGATCGAAGGCGATCGCGCCGACCGGCGAGAAGGTACGCAAGTCGTATTTGTAGGGCGCGTAATTGCCGTGCCAGGCAACCACGTCGATCGGCGAATGCGGCAGCGTGGTCTTGAACAGCGAGCCGCCCCACTTGACGTAGAGCTCGGTCGGCGTGTCCTGGTCCTCGTAAGCAGCCACCGGCGTCAGGAAGTCGCGCGAATTGGCCAGGCAGTTGGCGCCGATCGGGCCGCGCTCCGGCAACGTGAACGCGCCGCCGTAGTTCTCGCAGAGATAGCCGCGCGCCGGGCCGCCGGGAATTTCGACGCGGAATTTCACGCCGCGCGGGATCACGACGATCTCGCCCGGCTCGGCGTCGATGCGGCCGAACTCGGTGACGAAGCGCAGATTGCCCTGCTGCAGCACGAACATCATCTCGCCATCGGCATTGTAGAAATGCTGATCGACCATCGATTTGGTGATGAGATAGATGTGTGCCGCCATGCCGGCCTGGGTGTTGGCATCACCCGCCGTGGTCATGGTCTGCACGCCCTGCAGGAAGGTCATGTCCTGCTTCGGGATCGGCGCGGGGTCCCAGCGCAGCTGTGCGATCGGCATGTCGTATTCGTGGCACGGCGCGGTGCGCCACAACCCGCTATCTGCCTTGGCGAAGCGGCCGGAATGCCGCACCGACGGGCGGATGCGGTACAGCCAGGAGCGCTCATTGGTGCCGCGCGGCGCCGTGAACGGCGAGCCGGACAATTGCTCGGCATAAAGCCCGTAGGCGCAGCGCTGCGGCGAATTGCGCCCCATCGGCAGCGCGCCGGGCAAGGCCTCGGTCTCGAAGCTGTTGCCGAAGCCGGACATGTAGCCCGGGGTGACTTGCCCCGAGCTGCGCACGATCTGATCAGGCGAGGTATTGATGTTCATCGCTATCCTCCTTGCAGGGCGGCCCACATTTCCTGGTCGCGCTTGTCGGTCCAGATCACGGGATCGTCGATCCCGGACGCCTCGTCATAGGCGCGCGAAACGTTGAACGGCAGGCAGTGTTCGTAGATCGCAAAACTCGAGAACTTCGGATCCATCACCTCGCGCGTCGCCGCCATCGATTCCTTCAGGCTGCGGCCCTTGGCGACGGACGATTCGGCGGCGCCGTAGAGCGTGGTGACGAAATCGCGGGTCATCGCGATCGCATCGCGCCCGGTGGCGAGGCCCTTCAGCGCATCGCCGCGGCCCGGCGCGATCGCCTTCGGATTGAAGGCGCGGATCTCGTTCAAGGTCGTCGGCCATTCGCGCAAATGCGCATCGCCGCAATAGCAGGCCGAGTGATATTCGATCAGATCGCCGGAGAACATCACCTCGGCATCCGGCACCCAAGCGACGATGTCGCCCGAGGTATGGCCGGCGCCGAGCTGCATCAGCCGCACCTCGCGCTTGCCGAGATAGATCGACATCTCGCCTTCGAAGGTCAGCGTCGGCCAGGTCAGGCCGGGGATGCTCGCCGCATCCTGGAACAGGCGCGGGAAGCGGCCATATTCGGAATCCCAATCCTGCTGGCCGCGCTCCTCGATCAGGCGATAGGTTTCCTGCGAGGCCACGATGCCCTGCGCGTGATAGGCGGAGGCGCCGAGCACGCGCACCGCATGATAATGCGACAGCACGACATACTTGATCGGCTTGTCGGTGACGGTCTTGACCCGCTCGATCACCTTGTTGGCCATCGCCGGCGTCGCCTGCGCGTCGAACACCAGGCAGCCGTCGTCGCCGACGATCACGGCGGTGTTGGGATCGCCCTCGGCGGTGAAGGCATAGAGATCGGTGCCGATCTCGGAGAAGGTGACCTTCTTCTCCGCGAGATCCGTGGTCGATGCGAAACCTTTGGCCATCAGTTCAATCCTGTCCGTTTGCTCAGTGCTATTGCTATTGCTGTTGCTGTTGCTGTTGCTGTTGTTGCTGCTGGCTGGCGTCCAGCATCCGCCGCTTCGCCAGCGCGATCGCCTCGCGCAGCACGTCGAGATCGCCGATATGGTTGGCGAGCACCAGAACCAGCGCGGCATCGAGATCGGCGCTCTGCGCCTCGGTGAGGCCGCGATGGGCCTCGACGATGGCGCGAAAGGCGTCATCGGGCTTTGCGAAGTTCGAACTGGTCGACAGCGCCATGACTGCTCCTCAGTTCAGGCCGGCTGCGCGCGCCAGCGCCGCATCGAGCGCGGGCCGCGCCGCGTTGCGGAAGCGTGCCGCGACATAACCGTCCGGCCGCAGCAGATAGGCGGTGCCGGGCTCGGCGTCGTAGCGCTTGCCGACAAGGCCCTGCGCGTCGACCAGCCCACCCTCGCCGCCGACCCGGATGCTGCCGACGCCGTCCGGCACATCGGCAACCGCGCCATTGCCAAACTCCAGCAGCGTGAAACGCGTTCCCTGCTTGATGAAAACGTCGGTCAGGTAGGTGGAACCGCCGCCCTGCTCCGTCACCGGCGCATCCGGCATCGAGGCGCCCGGCCGCGGGCCGCCGCGCCAATCGTCGCGATCTTCGCTCGACAGCGGCGTGTCGTAGACCGACGGCACCGAGAGCCGCCCGCCATTGACCATGCGCTTGCCGAACTCGGTGTCCTTGGCGAGCGACAGCACGGCTTGGCGCAGCCGCGCTTCCTGTTTCGTCACCGGCGCCATGAAGTCGGTCGAACGGGTCGACTCGCGGATATTCTCATCCGCCGCCGCGCTGCGCTCGATGTGATAGCTCTCCAGCAAGCCCTCCGGCGACAGCCGGCGCAGCACACGGTCGAGCTTCCACGCCAGATTCTCGGCGTCCTCGAGCCCGGAATTGGCGCCGCGCGCGCCGAACGGCGAGACCTGATGGGCGGAATCACCGGCAAAGATCACCCGGCCGTGGATGAATTTGGCCATCCGGCGGCACTGGAACTTATAGAGCGAGATCCATTCGAACTCGAACTTGTCGTGGCCGAGCATGCGCTCGATCCGCGGCCGGACGTTCTCCGGCTGCTTCTCGGCCACCGGATCGGCATCCGGGTTGAGCTGCAGGTCGATCCGCCAGATATCGTCCGGCTGCTTGTGCAGCAGCGCCGAGCGCCCGGCATGGAACGGCGGATCGAACCAGAACCAGCGCTCGGTCGGGAACGCCGCCGTCATCTTCACGTCGGCGATCAGGAACTGGTCCTCGAACACCTGGCCTGCAAACTCCGCGCCGACCATCTGCCGCAGCGACGAGCGGGCGCCGTCGCAGGCGACGACAAAGGAGGCGCGCACCTGATAGGAGCCGTCCGGAGTTGCGATGGTCAGCGCAACGCCATCGTTGCGGCTCTCCAGCGCGATCACCTTGTTGCGCCAGCGCAGGTCGATTTCAGGCAGTTGCCCGACCCGGTCGACCAGATACGCCTCGGCGTAGAACTGCTGCAGGTTGATGAAGGCAGGCCGCTTGTGGCCTTCCTCCGGAAGCAAATTGAACTGGTAAAGCTGCGAGGCGCCGTGGAAGATCTTGCCGACGCTCCACACCACGCCCTTCTCGACCATGCGGTCACCGACGCCGAGGCGATCCCAGAACTCCAGCGAGCGCTTCGAGAAGCAGATCGCGCGCGAGCCCTCGCCGATCCGGTCGGCGTCGTCGAGCAGCACCACGCGCTGGCCGCGCTGCGCGAGGTCGATCGCGAGCGACAGTCCGACCGGCCCGGCGCCGACCACGACGACCGGATGCTCCGCGACATTGGCGCCCGAGCGGTCCTGGTCGGGATGACGGCGATAGCCGAACTGGGTTTTGGCCTGTGCCGTGTTGGCGTGTGCCATTGCGTGACCCTGGGTGTTCCCTTGTGCCGACAGCCTTTGGCTGCGTCTTATGTGACCGGCCTACGACGGCGAGCTTGCGAGCCGGGCGCGACCTTGCTAAATTAGTCTCATCTGCAACTATCTTAAACTCCTAGCCGCGGCCGCCGTCAACTCAAATTGGAGGGATTTTTGGCAAGGACCTCAGCAAGCCAGCCTCCAGTCCGGCCGCGCAGCGCCGTGGAAGCGGATGAGCGCGACAACGCCGCACCGACGAAGAAGCGCCTCGATCTCTTCCACTTCATGCCGTTCCGTCTGAACCGGGTGGCGGCCGAGGTGTCCTCGGCGCTGTCGAGCGAGTATCAAACGCGCTACGGCCTCGACATTCCGGAGTGGCGCGTGCTCGCAACGCTCGGCTTCCGCAGCGATCCCTGCAGCGCGCAATACATCGCGCACTGCACACGCACCCATAAATCCACCATCAGCCGCGCGGTGTCGGCGCTGATGGAGCGCGAGATCGTCGAGCGCGTCGAGAACGCCGACGACCGCCGCGAATTCCGCCTGCGACTGACCAAAGCGGGCCAGGCGCTCTACGAGGAGCTGATCCCGCGCCTGCTGCGCAAGGAACAGGAGATCCTGTCCTGCCTCTCCGCGCAGGAACGTCGCGACCTCGGCCGCCTGCTCGGCAAGGTCGAGAGCAGCCTCGAACTGGTGCAGACCAGCGAAGAGGCCGACGCCAAGGACGCGTATTAGGCCACGGCCACACACTCCGCTGTCGTCCTGGCGAAAGCCAGGACCCATACGCCGCGGCCGGTGTTGTGAACGGGACTCGTCGTCGCAGCGAGCCCAACAAAAGACATTTGTGGTTATGGGTCCTGGCTTTCGTCAGGACGACGCCGGGGTTGGCATCGCGCCTCGCCCTACGCAGCTTGATCTCTCCGTCATTCCGGGGCGTGCGCTTCGCGAGCCCCGGAATGACGACGGGCGAGCTATGCCCGATCGATATGCTTGGCGATAACAGGGAAGTAATTGTCCTTCGATCCCTTGTCGATCGCTTCCTGCAGCACCGTGCCGATCAGTTCCGCGCCGCGGATCTTGATGCCGGCATCGGCGGCGAGTTCCAGCGCGTAGGACAGATCCTTCAGCGCATATTCGGTCGAGAATGCGCGCTCGGGAAACACGCCGGGCACGATCGCCTTCATGCCGTGGTTGCGCAGCGCAAAGCTGTCGGCCGAGCCCTTCGACAAGGTCTCCAGCAGCAGTTTTGGATCGACGCCATTGTGCTTCGCCACCGCGACGGCCTCGGCCAGCGCATTCACGGTCTCGAACAGCACCATGTTGTTGAGAATCTTGGTCACCTGCCCGGCGCCGACGTCGCCGCAATTGGTGACGTCGGTGGCAAAGCAGCGGATCAAGGGCTCGATCGCGGCATAGAGCGCGGGCACCGCGCCGACCATCACGCTGAGCGTGCCGTCCTGCGCCGCCTGCCGCGTGCGCGCGATCGGCGCGTCGACCCACGCCGCGCCCTTGGCCTGCAACTGCGCCGCGAAATCGCGGGTCTGGCTGACTGAAGACGTGCCGAGATCGACCACGATCTGGCCGCTTCTCGTGTTCTTCAAGATGCCGTCGCCTTCGAACACCGCGCGCACGTGCCTGGCGCTCGGCAAGCAGAGGAACAGCACGTCGCTCTGCTTGATGACGTCGGCGACCGACGCCGCAACCTCGGCACCGTCGGCGCGCAACCGCTGCAGCGGTTCGGCCGAGAGGTCGAACACGACAACGCGCTTGCCGCTCTTCTTGACCAGGTTGCGGCAAATCGGCTCACCCATCACGCCGAGGCCGATGAACCCGAGAGGTTTATTGTCAGTCATGTCGCTTCTTCTTTGACGTTTCTTGACGTGTTGCAGACGCGCCTCGCCGAATCGGCGAAGCTATTTCGCGAACGATCGCGACGGCGCCAGATGCAGCGCGAACGCATCGACCTTGTCGCTGGCGCGCGGATAGATCTCGCTGACGATCGGGTCGTGACCGGGAATGAAGCGATCGGGATGACCGGCCAGTCGCTCGACGGTCTCCCAGCCTTGCGCCATGTCGCCGACATTGTAGACGATCGGGAACGGGCTACGCTTGTGCAGGTTCGCATAATAATGCGCGGCGTCGGACGCCAGCACGACCGGGCCGCGCGCGGTCTCGATGCGCACCACCTGCAGGCCGTCGGAATGGCCGCCGACGCGATGCACGGTGACGCCGGGCGCGATCTCGCCGTCGCCGGAGTGGAAGGTGACGCGCTCGCCATAGACGTGGCGCACCATCTGCGTGACGTGTTCGATGGAGAACGGATGCCGCAGCATGCCGTTGCACATGCAGCGGCCGGTCGCGTAGCTCATCTCACGTTCCTGCAGATGGAATTTGGCGTTCGGGAAGCGATCCAGATTGCCGGCATGGTCGTAGTGCAGATGGGTGACGACGACGTCCTTGATGCTATCGGCACTGACGCCGAAACCGGCCAGCGCATCGACCGGGTTGAGCGTCAGCTTGCGGGCGCGCGCCTTGGCCTCCTCGGCGTTGAAGCCGGTGTCGACCAGGATGTCACGGCCATGGCCACGGATCAGCCAGACGAAATAATCCAGGTCTTGCGCGGTGGTATCGTGCGGATCGGGCACCAGGAAGTTGAGGTGGGGCGTGCGCGGCGACATCGTCGCATAGCGCAGGGCGTAGATCTCGTAGGCGTTTCCCATCGGTTTCGCTCTTGTTTGCAAGGCCTGTCTTGAACGGCTTGTCTTTGCATGGCCTGCCGTCCTGAACACAAAGCCATCGCCTCGCGCAAAGGTCAAACCGCGCGGCGCGTGATGAGCGCATGACAGGGTGGCGACAGCCGTTGTGAGTGCAAGCACATTATCGGCTCACAGGAGCCAGCACCATGCCGTGACGGCGATGGCCGCCATGACCGTGTGCTGTTGCACTGCGGTCTCACCAGGATCACCGCGACAAACGATGCTGCCGCGAGCCGTTGACGGGGGTTTGGCCGTGGTTTGATAATGGATTTTCGCTAGAGTAAGGTTCCCGAGGCGCAGGCTGGAAGCGGCGCCGTTTCATTGGAATGCCGCGATCTGGATTTGCTGCGATTATGAAAATCCGCCTTGCCTTGCTCGCCACGCTGATTTTTTCAATCGCGGCGCCCACTTTGTCCTTCGCCGCCGGCGACCGTTTCGCGCTGGTTATCGGCAACGCCAAATATCCCGATGCCGATGCACCGCTGAAGGAGCCGGCCAACGACGCACGTGATGTCGCCGAAGAGCTCAAGCGCGATGGCTTCACCGTCGAGGTCGGGGAGAACCTGACCGGCGACGGCATGCGCCGCGCCTTCGACCGCCTCTACGGCAAGATCAAGCCGGGCTCGGTCGCCCTGATCTTCTTCTCCGGTTACGGCATCCAGTCGAACCGGCAGAGCTACATGATCCCGATCGATGCGCAGATCTGGGCCGAGGCCGACGTGCGCCGCGACGGCTTCAGCCTCGAGACCGTGCTCGGCGAAATCAACAGCCGTGGCGCCGGGGTGAAGATCGCCTTGATCGACGCCTCGCGGCGCAACCCGTTCGAGCGGCGCTTCCGCAGCTTTTCGGCAGGGCTCGCCCCGGTGATCGCGCCGAACGGCACATTGGTGATGTATTCGGCCGCGCTGTCGTCCGTTGTCTCCGACAATGGCAGCGATCACAGCCTGTTCGTGCGGGAACTCCTGAAGGAGATCCGCACCCCCGACCTGATGGCCGAGGAAACGCTGAACCGCACCCGCGTCGGCGTCACCCGGGCCTCGCGGCAAGAACAGGTGCCGTGGATCTCGTCATCACTGGCCGAGGATTTCTCGTTCATTCCGTCCGGCACGGCCGGGCCGTCGAACGCTGCGCCGGCACCCGCCGCGTCGCCGTCACCCGAGGTGGCAGCGGCACCGCCGGTCGCCCCTCCGCCGGCTCCGCCCGCAGCAACGCCGACACCGCCCGCGGCAACCCCGACGCCACCAACGGCAACAGCGCCGACACCACCACCAGCGCCGCCGACGCCTCCGGTTGCGGCAGCGCCGACCGCACCGCCACCCCAGCCAAAGGCGCCCGAGATCGCCTTGCCGCCGCCCGCCGCTCCCCCGCCGGTGGTGATCCAGCCCACGCCGGCGCCGAGCAATTCGCCAGTGCTCGCCGATGATCCGACGATCAAGAGCCTGAGCGAAAAGCTGGACAAGAATCCCGACGACGCAGCGGCGCTGTATCGCCGTGGCCAGGTCTATGCCAGCAAGGGGGCCTACGACCTTGCGGTGAAGGACTTCACCAATTCGCTACGGCTGAACCCGAAGGACGTCGAGGCCTATAACAACCGCTGCTGGGTCCGCACCGTGATCGGCGACCTGCAGGCGGCGCTGAAGGACTGCAACGAGGCGCTGCGGCTGCGTCCGAACTTCGTCGATGCACTCGACAGCCGCGGGCTGATGAACCTGAAGGGCGGGCAGAACAAGAACGCGATCGCCGATTTCGACGCCGCGCTGAAGATCAACCCGCGGCTGACCTCGTCGCTGTACGGACGCGGGCTCGCCAAGCAGCGCAACGGCGCGGTCGCGGAGGGCGATCTCGACATCGCCAACGCCAAGGCGATGGACCCGAACATCGTCAAGGAATTCGCCGACTACGGCGTGCAGTGACAGATCGACGAAGACCTGCCCGCGGCTCGAACCGCGGATGGAATTGCGCGACTAATCGGAGGGTGCGTGCCGGGCAGCAACGCCGGCGATCGATGTGAATAGTTGCCTGGAACCGCGCCAGCTTGCGCAGGAGGGACCGAAATGTTCAAGCCGTCGGCAAAGGCCGCGATCGTTTCATTCATGACCGTTGGCGCCGCGCTGTCGTTCGGTATGGCCGTCGCCTGCGCCGGCGACGTCACCGATGATCAGATCATCAAGGCACTGACGCCCGAGAAGCAGCCGCTGACCCGCGGCCTTTCGGCCGGCCCGCAGGCCACCTCGCCCGAGCTGAATGCCGACCAGGCCAAATTCGTGCAGAGCGTCCGCGGCCGCGCCACCCGCTCGCTGTCCTCGGCGGAACGCGAGGAAATCGCGACCATCGTCCAGGACAAGCCCAAGATCGATCTCGAGATCAACTTCGACTACAACTCCGCCGACATCAGCGCCAAGTCGCTGCCGTCGGTGCAGGCGCTCGGCCGCGCCTTGACCAATCAGGACCTGAAGGGCTCGACCTTCGTGGTCGCCGGCCACACCGACGCCGCGGGCGGCGAGGACTACAACCAGGGTCTCTCGGAGCGCCGTGCCGATGCCATCAAGCGCTATCTCGTCGACAAATACGGCATCAACGGCACCGATCTCGTCACCGTCGGCTATGGCAAGAGCAAGCTGAAGGACCCGAGCCACCCGATGGCGGAGGTGAACCGGCGCGTGCAGGTCGTGAACGTGGAAAACAAGGCCACCGCCGCCAAGTGATGGGCGTGGCGGACTGTGTTTTTGAGGATACAATGCGCCCCGCACCCCGGCGGGGCGCATTGCTTTTGGGCCAATGCCGTTGGGCCGAGACCCAAAGCGGCCCACAGGTGACCCGCCTCACATGACGTCAGGGCATGATCCGGAACAATGGCACCGGCCTTCCGAATGCCCAAGCAGTACGATAGCGAGCGTGATGAGACTTCGACCAACACCCGTGATGCGCCAAGCTCTGGATTGATCAGGCGATGAATTTTTCCCAATACCTCAAGCCTGCGCTCGGCACGGTGTTTTTCCTCGCCCTCGCGATCGCCTATTACACGTTCGAGCACCGCTCCCATCCGGAGGAGAAGGAGACGCCGGGCCAGGCGCTGGTCGTGGTGACGAAGTCGACCAATGCGTGCTTCTCCGACATGGTCCGCGTCACCGGCTTCATCGTACCGCGCCGCGAGGCGCAGGTGAATGTCGACCAGGACGGCTCCAAGGTCACCGACGTGCTGGTCCGCGAGGGTGACACGGTCACCGAGAACCAGGAACTAGCAAGGCTGACCCCGCCGCCGCAGCAGGCCGCACAGGCCAATGCCAAGCCGCTCGTGCTGCGGGCGCCGGCGGCCGGCCTCGTCACCGAAGTGCGCACCGCGCCCGGCGCGCCGGCCTCGCCGCAGGCGCCGCCGATGTTCAAGATCTCCATCAACAACGAAATCGAGCTCGACGCCGAAGTGCCGGGCTTCCAGCTCCTGAAGCTCAATCCCGGCGCCAATGTGCGGATCAGCCGCGACGATGCGCCCGACATGGTCGGCAAGGTCCGCCAGATCTCGCCGCAGATCGACCGCACCACCCAGCTCGGCCACGTCCGCATCACCATCAACAACAATCCGACGCTGAAGGTCGGCATGTTCGCGCGCGCCAATATCGACGCCAAGCGCTCCTGCGGGGTCGCGGTGCCGCGCACCGCGATCGACCGCCTGACCCTGCAGGTCGTGAAGGGCAACACCGTCGAGACCCGCAGGGTGCGCGTCGGGCTGACCTCCGATACCTCGACCGAAATCCTTGAAGGCCTCGACGTCGGCGAAATCGTCGTGGCCGACGCTGGCACCTCGCTGCATGACGGCGACCAGATCAAGACCATGTTCGCCGACGAACTCGATCGCACGCGATCACGGTAATTCAGGCACGCTAATGGCTTTGAACATCTCCGCATGGTCGATCCGGAACCCGCTTCCCTCGATCGTCTTCTCGATCATCCTGCTCGTGCTGGGCTGGGTCTCCTTCACCAAGCTCGCGGTGACGCGGCTGCCGAGCGCCGACATTCCGGTGATCTCGGTCGCGGTCTCGCAATTCGGCGCCGCGCCGTCGGAACTTGAATCGCAGGTCACCAAGACCATCGAAGACGGCGTCTCCGGCGTCGAGGGCGTGCGCCACATCTCCTCCTCGATCACCGACGGCCTGTCGGTGACCACGATCCAGTTCGCGCTGGAGACCAACACCGACCGCGCGCTCAACGACGTCAAGGACGCGGTGACGCGCGTGCGCGCCAACCTGCCGCAGAACGTCACCGAGCCGTTGATCCAGCGCGTCGACGTGATCGGCCTGCCGATCGTGACCTATGCCGCGATCTCGCCCGGCAAGACGCCGGAGCAGCTGTCCTATTTCGTCGACGACGTGGTCAAGCGCGCGCTGCAGGGCGTGCGCGGCGTCGCCCAGGTCGAGCGCATCGGCGGTGTCGAGCGCGAGATCCTGGTCTCGCTCGATCCCGACAAGCTGCAGGCGGTGGGGCTCACCGCGGTCAATGTCAGCCAGATCCTGCGCGGCACCAATGTCGACGTCGCCGGCGGCCGCGCCGAGATCGGCAAGAACGACCAGGCGATCCGGACGCTGGCCGGCGCCAAGACGCTGAACGAGCTCGCCAGCACCATGATCCCGCTGTTCGGCGGCGGCGAGATCCGTCTCGACGATCTCGGCACCGTCACCGACACCATCGCCGACCGCCGCACCTTCGCCCGCTTCAACGGCGAGCCGGTGGTCGCGCTCGGCATCAAGCGCTCCAAGGGCGCCAGCGACGTCGTCGTCGCGGCCGCGGTGCAGAAGCGGATCGACGCGCTGAAGGTGGCCTATCCCGACGTCGACCTCAAGCTGATCGACACCTCGGTCGAGTTCACCAAGGGCAATTACGAGGCCGCGATCTCGACCTTGTTCGAGGGCGCGATCCTCGCCGTGATCATCGTGCTGCTGTTCCTGCGCGACATCCGCGCCACGATCATCGCGGCGGTCTCGCTGCCGCTGTCGATCTTCCCGGCATTCTGGGCGATGGACCTGCTCGGCTTCTCGCTCAACCTCGTCTCCTTCCTCGCCATCACGCTCTCGACCGGCATCCTGGTCGACGATGCCATCGTCGAGATCGAGAACATCGTCCGCCACATGCGGATGGGCAAGACGCCCTATCGTGCCGCCCTCGAAGCCGCCGACGAGATCGGCCTTGCGGTGATCGCGATCTCGCTCACCATCATCGCGATCTTCGCGCCGGCGAGCTTCATGTCCGGCATTGCCGGGCAGTTCTTCAAGCAGTTCGGCATCACCGTGTCGGTGCAGGTGTTCTTCTCGCTGCTCGCCGCACGCTTCGTGACGCCGATGCTGGCCGCCTATTTCCTCAAGCATCATGACCACGACGATCCGCCGCCCGGCCCGATCCTGCGCGGCTATCACAGCCTCGTCACCTGGTCGGTGAAGCATTACTTCGTCACCGTGCTGATCGGCTTTGCGATCTTCGCCGCGTCGATCTGGAGCATCACGCTGCTGCCGCAGGGCTTCCTGCCGGCGCAGGACACGGCGCGCTCGCTGCTCGCGATGGAGCTGCCGCCCGGCTCGCAGCTCGCTTACACCGAGAAGGTCACCGAGGAGATCGTGGCGCGGCTGCGCAAGCGGCCCGAGGTACGAAGCGTGTTCGTCGACGGCGGCCGGGTGCCGCCGGGCCTCCAGGAGGTGCGCCGCGCCTCGCTGATCATCAACTACACGCCGAAGGCCGACCGCAAGATCACCCAGCGCGAGCTCGAACTGTCGATCGGCAAGGAGCTCGATAACGTCCCGGATATCAGGTTCTGGTTCCTCGACGAGAACGGCTTGCGCGCGATCTCGCTGGTCGTCACCGGCACCGACAGCAACATCGTCAACAACGTCGCCAGCGAACTGGCGACGCAGATGAAGCGGATTCCGATCATCGCCAACGTGATCTCGGAGACCGCGCTCGACCGGCCCGAGCTGCGCATCCGCCCGCGCGCCGAGCTCGCGGCCCGGCTCGGCGTCTCGACCGAGAGCCTGTCGCAGACCATCCGCGTCGCCACCATCGGCGACGTCGGTCCGGCGCTGGCGAAGTTCGACGCCGGCGACCGCCAGGTGCCGATCCGCGTCCAGCTCGAGGACAATGCGCGCAGCGACCTGCAGATGCTGGAGCAGCTGCGGGTGCCGCTCGGCCAGCGCGGCGAACGCGGCGGCGTGCCGCTCTCCGTCGTCGCCGACATCCAGCTCGACCAGGGCCCGACCAGCATCAACCGCTATGACCGCGAGCGGCAGGCCACTGTCGCCGCCGACCTCGTCGGCAATGCCGCGCTCGGCGACGCCACCAAGCTGATCTACGACCTGCCGGTCATGAAGAGCCTGCCGAAGGGCGTGAAGGTCAGCCCGTCCGGCGACGCCGAGAGCCTCGCCGAGCTGTCCGACGGCTTCGCCACCGCGATCACGGCCGGCCTGATGATGGTCTATGCGGTGCTGGTGCTGCTGTTCGGCACCTTCCTGCAGCCGATCACCATCCTGTTCTCGCTGCCGCTCTCGATCGGCGGCGCGATCGGCGCGCTGCTGCTGACCGGCAAGCAGCTCACCACGCCGGTGTGGATCGGCATCCTGATGCTGATGGGCATCGTCACCAAGAACGCCATCATGCTGGTGGAATTCGCGGTCGAGGCGATCCGCGACGGCAAGGCGCGCGAGGAAGCCATGATCGATGCCGGCATGAAGCGCGCCCGCCCGATCGTAATGACCACGATCGCGATGGCCGCCGGCATGACGCCGTCAGCGCTCGCGTTCGGCGCCGGCGGCGAATTCCGCTCGCCGATGGCGCTCGCGGTGATCGGCGGCCTGATCTTCTCGACCGCGCTGTCGCTGGTGTTCGTGCCGGCGATGTTCATGGTGATGGACGACATCGGCAGCCTGATCTGGCGCTTCGGCAAACGGTTCGTGGTCTCGCATGCCGACCACGAGCTGACGCCGAACGAGAAGCAGACTGACGAGACCAAGCGGCCGCCCGGTCCGCCAAACATGATCTCGCCCGCCGCGGAATGAGCTGAGGCCGCGCCGCGTCAGCGGTGCGACCCGTACGAGATGACGTACTCCAAAATATCGAAAACAACCCCATGCAAAGGAGCCGACGGCGGCCGGCATTCGACACGGCGACTTGACACGTCGGGCAAATCAGCGATATTTTTCCATTATTCCGAAATCATGGTGTGTCCTCCAACACGTCGTCCCTGCTTTCGCACTAGAGCATGCACGTATTTGGTGCGGCGGATTGACTCGGGATGGAGACAGGGGATTCCAGAATCGGCGATCCGTGTGATTTCTATTGCGACGCTCCAGGTTGGACGGGGGTGTCGGGTGTTGTTACGGATTGACTGGACGTTAGGACGGTTCGGGGATCGTCGTCTCGATAAAGGGGGGCGGCGCTCGTCGAACGCATGGTTGCGGGCAAGACGGTCTGCCTGCGGCGGCTTTCCAGGGGTGATCGTGCGCTGGAGGTGCGGTTCAACCGCTTTCTCGGCCACGACAAGGTGACGGCGGAGCGGATCATCGAAAGCTGGGGCGACAGCACGGTTGCCGCGGTAGAGGGCCGCCATGTGCTGGCGATCCAGGACACCAGCGAGATCCACTTCAACACCACGCCGCAACGCCGGCGCGGGCTCGGCGAAATCGGCAAGGGCAATAACCACGGCGTGCTGCTGCATCCGCTGCTGGCCGTGGATGCCGACGATGGCAGCTGTCTTGGACTTTTGAGTGGGCAGGTATGGACGCGCCAGGGGCGTCGCACCACGACGCATGACGCACGTGACTTGTCTGACAAGGAATCGCAACGCTGGATATCCACCGCCATTGCGGCCAAGCCGCTGCTCACCGCTGCCGGAACGGTGACGGTCCTCGGTGATCGCGAGAGCGATATCTTTGCCCTTTATGCCAGCTCGGCCGAGCAGCACTTCCATGTCATCGCGCGCAGCATGCATGATCGCAAGCTTGCCGACCGCACCGGCCTGTATGAGGCCACCGACGCCATGCCTGTGGTGGATCGGAGGGCGATCCAACTGCCTGCGCGCGCGGCGCGACCGGCACGTCAGGCCCATCTCGAACTCCGCTTTGGCGCAATCGAGCTTGCCCGCCCGCAGAGCAAGTTCCTGCGCCATTTGCCGAAAAGCTTGCCGCTGGCGGTGGTCGACGTGTGCGAGATCAATGCCGGGCCCGGCGCAGAGCCGCTGCACTGGCGTCTGATCACCTCTCACGAGATCGCCACCGTCGACGACGCCTGGCGTATCGTCGAATGGTACAAGCAGCGCTGGATCATCGAGCAGTTCTTCCGCGTCCTGAAGACGCAAGGCCTCAAGCTCGAAGACAGCCAGATCGGAACCGCCGATCGTCTCCTCAAACTGGTCGCTATCGCCGCCAAGGCAGCCGTCATCACCATCCAGCTTCTGCAAGCGCGCGATGGCGGTCAGCAGCCCATTCGCGTTGCCTTCAACGACAACGAGATCAACGCGCTTGCCGCCCTCAACCGGAAACTCGAGGCCAGGAGCAAGCGACTGAAAAACCCACATCCGCCCGACAGCCTCACCTGGGCAGCCTGGATCATCGGCCGCCTTGGCGGTTGGGACGGCTACCCGTCGTCTAAACCTCCAGGCCCCATCACCTTCAAAAATGGCCTCGAATACTTCCTGGCCGTCGCAGCAGGATGGAGCCTCAGAGATATGTGCATGCCCTAGTGCGAAAGCAGGGACCCATACTCCGCGGCAGACCTCGTTAAAGGGACTCGTTGTTTCAGCATCGTCCAGCAATCGGCGGTCGTGGTTATGGGTCCCTGCTTTCGCAGGGACGACGGTGAGGAAGGATATCGATTCAAGGCGTCACACCAGGCGGTGTCATCGCCTGCGCATGCGGGTGATCTCAAGTTCTAATACAGCCGCGTCCGATAGGCCTCTTCCATCGCCTTCTCGGCGACCTCGACCTCGATCGCGGTGGTCTGTTCGGCGATGATCCGGCCGAGCGTCGGAAAGCTGTGGCGCTCAACTTGCGCGGCGGGATTCCAGAGCTTCGAGCGCATCAGCGCCTTGCCGCAGTGGAAGTAGGTCTCGTCGACATGCACCTTGAGGCCGATGATCGGCGTGACGTTCTGCACCGTCAGCGGCGTCAACAGGTCCGGCTCCTGCGAGATTTCGGCGCGCCCGTTGACGCGCAGCGTCTCGTTGATGCCGGGCACCATGAAGATCAGCCCGATCCCGGGCGAAGCGATGATATTGCCGAACGTATCGACCCGGTTGTTGCCGCGCCGATCCGGGATCAGCAGCGTCTTGTCGTCGAGCACGGAAACGAAGCCCGGTGCATCGCCGCGCGGGCTGGCGTCGGCATGCCCCTTGCCGTCGCTGGAGGCGATGACAAGGAACGGCGACAGCGCGATGAAGTCGCGGCAGAACCTGTCGAGATGGTAGAGCACCTTTTTCTCGGCGAGCGGGCTCAATTGCCCGAAATGCGCACGAAGATCCTCCTGCGATTTGACCGGCGGCTTGCCGCCTGCATTCTGGTCACCCATAGCGAACCTCCCGTTTGGTTTGTCTCAATTCGTTGAGCATGATCTTGTCGGAAAACCGCTTCGCACTTTTCCGGATCATGCTCTATCGATCCCGCACCAGCTCGCGACGAAGAGGGCGTAGGCCTTGGTGACCTTTTTCAGCGAATCGAGCTGGACCCGTTCATTGAAGCCGTGCGCGTTCTCCATCCTGGCGCCGAAGCAGAATGCGGGAACGCCATAGTCCAGGCCATAGAAGCGCGCATCCGTCAGCGCGGTCGAGGGAAAATCCGTCAGCTCGCGCCCGAACACATGCTCGTAGACCGAGCCGAGGACGGCCTCGCTCTCCTGCACCTCGGTGGCCTCGTAGCCCGGCGACAGGAAGCCGGACCAGACGATCTCCGGCGGATTGTTGGCGAGGAACGGATGGGCCCGGGCGGCCTTGGTCACGCACTCGACGATCTCGGCCTGGCAGTCGGCGATTTTCCACCCCGGCAGGATGCCGATCCGGCAATCGACGTCGCACCACGCCGGCACGCTGGAGGCCCAATCGCCGCCCTTGATGATGCCGGGATTGAAGTTGAGCGGGTGATGCACCGCGCCGAAGTAGCGATGCGACTTGGCACGCTCGTTCCACTCCGCCTCCAGCGCGTCGAGATGGCCGATCAGATGATAAGCGGCGCGGATGGCGTTGGAGCCGGTGCCGGCGCGCGCGACATGGACCGGGATTCCGCGAACCCTGAGGCGAAACCAGATCACGCCGACCTGGGCGCGCATCAACCGTTCCTCGGTCGGCTCCGGCAGCAGGCAGGCATCGGCACGGTAGCCGCGCTGCAGGGTCGAGAGCGCGCCGAGACCGGTGCTCTCCTCCTCGATCACGGATTGCAGATGGATGCGGCCCTTCGGCGCAAAGCCCGCGGCCTTCACCGCATCGAGCGCGTAGAGCGCGGCAATGGTGCCCGACTTCATGTCGCCGGTGCCGCGGCCATAGAGCCAGCCGTCCTCGACCACCGGCTGGAACGGCGGCCGCTCCCACATGTCGAGCGGCCCGACCGGCACCACGTCGCAATGCCCCTGAAGGATCAGCGAACGTCCCTCCTCGCGCGCCGGCCGATAGGTGCCGACGACGGTCCGCGCGCGGGAGAAATCGGTCTCGACCGGCCCGTAGCCGGGCAGCGTCTTCAGCTCGTCCTGATTGACGACCCAGTCGTCGACCTCATAGCCCCGCTCGCGCAGCAGCTTCGCGAACATGTCCTGGCACGGACCTTCCTGGCCGCGCGTGCTGGGAATCGACGAGAAGGCGATCGTGGTCGCGATCTGCTGCTCGAAGGCGGCGTCGACAGCCGCCTCGATGCGCTCGCGCGCGCCGGCCGGAAGGGGGACTGAACGGCTGTCGGTCATGAATTGATCCTTGCTGTGGGACGTGCATCGGCCGCGGCCGCAAAGCCCGGCTGATCGAAGAAATCGCGCCCGGGAATCGCGTCGAGCAGATCGCGAGTGTAGGCCTGGCGCGGCGCGGTGAACACGTCGGCGGTGGTGCCTTCCTCGACGATACGCCCCTTCTGCAGGACGATGACGCGGTCGGCGATCTCGGCGGCAATCCGCAAATCGTGCGTGATGAAGATCATCGCAAGCCGCATCTCCTGGCGCAACTCGGCGAGCAGCGCCAGCACCTGGGCCTGCACCGAGACGTCCAGCGCCGACACCGCCTCGTCGGCGATCAGAACCCGCGGCTTCAGCGCCAGCGCCCGCGCGATGCAGATGCGCTGGCGCTGGCCGCCCGAGAATTCGTGCGGGTAGCGATCGGCGGCGGTCTCGGACAGGCCGACCCGCACCAGGAGCTTGTTCGCCTGCGCCATCGCCTCGGCCCGCGACGCGCCATAGGCCATCGGGCCGCGCGCGATGGCATCGCCGACCTTCTGGCGCGGATCGAGACTGGCAAACGGATCCTGGAACACGATCTGGAGCTGGCGCCGCGCCTGGCGCAACGCCTCGCCGCGCAGTTGCCGAAGATCCGCGCCGCCAAAGCGGATGGCGCCGGCGTCAGGTTCGGTCAGCCGCATGATCATGCGCCCGAGCGTCGACTTGCCGGAGCCGGATTCGCCGACCACCGCAAGCGTCTCACCCTCGTGCAGCGTCAGCGAGACGCCATCAGCGGCGATCACCTCACGTGGCGGCTGCAGCCAGCCGCGCTTGACCCGAAAGGTCTTTTGCAGGCCGATGACCTCAAGCAACGGCTCGGGGCGCACGATGGCCTCGTGAATGTCGGCGAGGCGCGCCTTCGGCACCGCGTCGATCAATTCGCGCGTGTAGGCGGCCTGCGGATTGCGAAGCACCTCGCTGGCTGTGCCCTGCTCGACCACCTTGCCATGGCGCAGCACCACGACGCGGTCGGCAACGTCGGCGACGACGCCGAAATCATGGGTGATCAGCAGCACGCCCATGCCGCGCTCGCGCCGGAGATCGTCGATCAGGCGCAGGATCTGGCGCTGGGTCGTGACATCGAGCGCGGTGGTCGGCTCGTCCGCGATCAGGAGCGCGGGGCGGTTGGCCATCGCCATCGCGATCATCACGCGCTGGCGCTGGCCGCCGGAAAGCTCGAACGGGTAGCTCTTTTCCAGCAGCTGCGGATTCGGCAGCCCGACCTGGGTCAGCAGCGTCAGCACCCGCTCGCGGACTTCGGTCACCGAGGGCGCAGGCCGCTGGTGCGCCAGGATCATCTCCTCGATCTGCCTGCCGACGCGCTTCAGCGGATTGAGCGAGGACAACGGCTCCTGAAAGATCATCGCGGCGTTGCCGCCGCGCAGCTTGCGGAGGGCGCGGCCGTCGAGCTTCGACGGATCCTGCCCTGCGACCGTCACGGCGCCGGACGCGATGTCGACGCCCCGCGGCAACAGCGACAGCACCGCATGCGCGATCATCGACTTGCCGGAGCCGGATTCGCCGACCAGGCAAACCACCTCGTTTGGCCTGATTTCAAACGACACATTCTCGACCGCGAAGGGCCGGTCGCCCCCCTTGGGGAGCGCGATCGACAGGCCCTCGACGGCAAGAACAGGCGCGCCGGACTGCATGGCTTCGCTCATGACCGGCGCCTCGAAACGCGCGGGTTGAGGACGTCAGACAGTCCCTCGCCGAACAGGTTGATCGCCAGCACGGTGACGAGGATGGCGAGGCCGGGAAACACGCTCATCCACCACGCATTCCGGATCACGGTGCGGCCCGCGCCGATCATGAAGCCCCACGACATCAGATTGGGATCGCCGAGCCCCATGAAGGACAGCGCGCTTTCCAGCAGGATCGCGGTGGCAACCGTCAGCGACGTCACCACCAGGATCGGCGAGATCGCGTTCGGCAGGATATGGCCGAGCACGATGCGCCAGGTGCGTTCACCCTGGCACAGCGCGGCCTCGACGAATTCGCGGTGCCGCAGACGGAGGAATTCGGCGCGCGTGAGCCGCGCCAGCGGCGGCCAGCTCACCGCGCCGATGGTCAGGATGATCGTCAGCAGCGACGGATTGAAGGTCGCGACCAGCAGGATGGCCAGCACGAAGGCCGGAATGGTCTGGAACAATTCCGTCATCCGCATCAGCACCAGATCGATCTTGCCGCCGAAATAGCCGGAGATCGCGCCGATCACGACGCCGATCGCCATCGCCGCGAGCGCCGAGGCGATGCCGATCAGGAGCGAGACGCGCGCGCCATAGGCGACCCCGGCGGCGACGTCGCGGCCGAGCGTATCGCCGCCGAGCCATAATCCGTCCTCGCCGGGCGGCGTGAACGGCGCGCCGACCATCTCCCAGGGCGAGACCGGAAATGCGATCGGCGCGATGATCGCCACGACAACGACGACGAGCAGCAGGACGAGGCCGATCATTCCGCTCGGATGACGCAGGAAGGCGCGCACCGTGTCCATCACGCCGCCCCCGTGGTCATGCGGGGATCGATCAGCCGGTAGACCAGGTCGGTAAGCAGGTTGAGCGCGATCACGACGATCGAGAGGATCAGGAAGATGCCGAGCAGGACCGGATAGTCGCGCTGCAGCAGTGCCTCGAAGGTCAGGCGGCCGAGGCCCGGCCAGGCAAACACGGTCTCGATTACCACGGCGCCGCCGACCAGCGCGCCGGCCTGCATGCCGGCGACGGTGGCGACCGGCACCAGCGCGTTGCGCAGCATATGGCCGACCACGATGCGCGTTCCGGACAGGCCCTTGGCGCGCGCGGTCTTGATGAAATCCTGCTGCGCGACCTCGATGATCGAGGATCGCATCAGCCGCGCATAGATCGCCAGATAGATCGCCGCCAGCGACGTGACCGGCATGATCATGTGTTTCATGATGTCAAGCGCATGCTCGACCGGCGAGAGCTGGACGTTGATGGTCTCGTAGCCGAACGGCGGCAGCCAGCCGAGCGTCACCGAGAACACCAGCACGAGCATCAGGCCGAGCCAGAACACCGGCGTCGCGTAGAGCACGAGCGAGAGCACGGTGAACACCGTGTCGAGCACGCTGCCCGCCGCGAGCCCGGCCAGCGCGCCGAGCGCGGTGCCGATCAGGAGCGCGAGGCAAAAGGCCGTCACGGTCAAGAGAAGCGTCGCCGGAAGCCGCTCGAGGATGAGATCGACGACCGGGCGGCGCTGGCGGTAGGAATAGCCGAGGTCGAGCCTGACGACACGGCCGAGGTGGCTCACGAGCTGCACGAAATACGGCTTGTCGAGGCCATATTCCTTGCGCAGGTCGTCGAGCAGTTTTGGATCGGACGCGCCGGATTGCCCGGCCATGACCTGGGCCGGATCGCCGGGCGCGGCCCGCACCAGCACGAAGTTGAACGTCGCGATGACGAGGATCACGGCGACGAGCTGGGCGATGCGGCTGACCGCCTGAAGTCCGATCGCCGCGGCGCTGCCGAGCCGGGTCACGATTTGTAGACCGACCCGAAGGTTTCGTGCGAGCCGATGCCCGTCGTCACGATGTTCTTGAACGCCTTGTCGTAGATGATGGGATATTCGATCTCGAGCGTCCAGGCCACCGGCACATCCTCGACCAGGATCTGCTGCACCTTGCTGTAGAGCTCCTGGCGCTTGGCTTCATCGAGCGTCACCGCTGCCTCGTCGAACAGTTTGTCGACCTCGGGATTCGAATAGCCCTGCGTGTTGGAGAACAGGATGCCCTTCTTGATGTTCGACGAAATATAGGTGCGGGCGACGCCCAGCGCGGGATCGCCGAGCTGGTAGAGCAGATTCTGGGTCATCTCATAATCCCAGTTGCCGACCTTCTCGGCCCATCCGGCCATGTCGGTGCCGACAAGCACGAGATCGATGCCGACCCGCGCAAAACTCTGGCGGAAGAATTCGCCGGCCCGCTGATAGGACTCGCCATAGGGCGGCACGATATACTTGATCTCGGCGCGCTTGCCGTTGGCGCCAGGCTTCAATCCCATGTCGTCGAGCAGGGCCTTGGCCTTGTCGACCGAAAACTCGTAGCGCTTCACGTTCGGATCGTAGAACCGCGTCTTCGACGAGATCGGTCCGGTCGCCACCTTGGCGTTGCCGAAATAGACCCGCTTGCTGAACGCCTCGCGATCGATCAGGTGCATCACCGCCTGCCGGAACCGCTTGTCGTTCATCGGCGCGATGCGGTTGTTCATTTCGAGCCACTGATGCGGCGCGAAATACTCGTAGCCCTTGGTGGTGAATTCGAGATTCTTCTGCGCCTTGAAGCGCTGGACGTCATAGAATTCGACGTCGGACCATTGCACGAGCTGCACCGTGCCGTTCTCGAGCGCCAGCGCGCGCGAGGCCGCATCCGGAATCACGCGGTAGACGATCTCGTCAAGATAGGGCTGGTCCTTCTGATAGTAGCCGTCGTGGCGGACGAGATGAACATGCGAGCCGCGCACCCACTCCTTCAGCTTGAAGGGGCCGGTGCCGATCGCCTTGTCGTTCTCCGGATTCTTGCGGTAGTCGGTGCCGTCATAGATGTGCTTGGGCACGATCGGGGCGGACGTGCAATCGAAGCAGCCGATGAAGGGCGCGAACGGCTGCTTCAATTTGAACACGACGGTGAGCGGATCGGGCGCCTCCGCCGACGCCACGCGGGCGAAGTTTTGCCGTGCGCGCGGGTGCGTCTCCACCAGCAGCTTCATGCAGCTGAAGACCACGTCCTCCGAGGTCATCGGCTTGCCGTCGTGGAAGGTGATGCCCGGAAACAGCTTGAACGTATAGGTCAGGCCGTCGGGCGAGACCTCCCACGATTGCGCCATGCCAGGCATCGGCTTGAGATCGGCGCCGTATTTCAGCAGGCCTTCGTAAATCTTGCCGCCGAGCGTCAAGGTCGGCTGCTGCTGGTTCAGCGCGGTCACCAGAACCGGCGGCTCGGGCTGGATGATGATGTTGAGCGTTCCACCGCGGGACTGGCCCGCCGCCCGCGTGATGCCGAACGGGATGGCTGCACCGCAGGCCAGCATTGCCTTGGTGAATTCGCGTCTGTTCATCGGACCTCTCCGTCTCCGCGCTCTCACATTCGATTTCGGCGAATGCCGCGGGGTGAGGCATTGTTGCCAAACGCCATATCCCGCGCTACCTGAAGAGGGACAACAACCATCGCGATCGGGCCAAGTGGCCCGGAAGATGCATGAGCACCCTGCGAAAACGACGATCGATCAGGAGCTCACGACACTTGAAAGTCGCAGCGCGACGAAATGACACCACCGGCTTGCGCGTCTGCCGCAAGCAATCGGGTCCCGCAGCCGCCGCGCACTATGCCGGACAACTGCAACAGGTCGAACGGCCGCTCGCGGCGATGGCGGCCTCCTATCCGAACGAGAGCACCAGCGCACGACACGCGCACCGACGCGATCAATTCATCCTGCAGACCGCGGGCGTCACCTCGATGATGACCGAGCGCGGCCATTTCGTCGTGCCGCCCGGCCACGGTCTGTGGATTCCGGCCGGCGTCGCGCACCAGTCGCGGGCCTGGGGCGAGGTCGAGATCCAGACCATCTATGTCACGCCTGACCGCATCAGGAATGCTCCGGCGACATGCCGCCTGATCAGGGTCTCCGCGCTGGTCGAAGCGTTGATGGAAGAAGCGGTGCACATGCCAACCCGTTACGATCCGGAAGGACGCGACGGCCGGCTGGTCGATTTCCTGCTCGACGAGATCGGCAGGATGCCGGAAGTGTCGCTGCATGTGCAGGTGCCGCCCGATCCGCGGCTCGCCGCGATCTGCGAGGCCGTGCTGGTCGATCCGAGTTCCGATCTCACGCTCGACGAATGGGCCGATCGCTGCCAGCTCAGCCGGCGGACGTTGACGCGTCTGTTCCGGCGCGAGACCGGCCAGAGTTTTGCGGCCTGGCGCCAGCGGGTGCGGCTGCTCGAAGCGCTGGCGCGACTCGGCGCCGGCGAGGCCGTCACCTGCGTTGCGCTCGACGTCGGCTATGAAAGCCCGAGCGCCTTCGCCGCGATGTTCAAGCGCGAGCTCGGCGCCGCGCCGCGCCAGTATCTGCGCTGGGCCGATCCCGAAGTGGTGATGCGGTAGGCGAATTCGCGTCACGCATCTGCCGGAACGCAAAACCCCTGCGGTCAACGGGAGAGACCGCAGGGGTTTGCAGGTGGATGGCGTGAGGCCAGCAAGGCTGGGTGTCACCCCAAGGACCGGCGGCCGGATGAAAGCGGTACCGGCCTCATCATGCAAGCACGTCTTTTAGGCAGGAGTGCGTCAACATTCGCAGGCAAAGCGCGCGAGAAAATCTCACCTTCGCGCGCGCGTTGCATGCGGTCCGCTTCAGTCGTTGCGCGCAACCGCGGTCAGCTTGGTCATGTTGTGCAGCATGATCCGGCCGCGCTGCAGGTCGACGATGCCGTCCCTGCGCCAGGTCTGCAGCTGCCGGTTGACGCTTTCGCGCGCGGCGCCGACGAAGATGCCGAGCTGTTCCTGCGAGATGTGCACCTCGGAACCGAAATCCTCGGCCAGCGCGCATAGCCGCCGTGCGAGGCGGACCGGCAATGGCTGCAGCACGGATTCTTCCATCCGCTCGCTCTGCCAGCGGATGCGCTGGCACAGCAATTCGATCAGCCTGACCGCAACCTTCGGCTCGCGCTCGAGGAAGCCGAGGAAATCCTGCCGCCGCAGCACGAATAATTCGCTGGGCTCGCCCGCGGTCGCATCCGCGGTGCGGTCCTGACCGTCGAGCACGGCGACCTCGCCGAACAGGTCGCCGGATCCCATGAAGTTCAGTGTGAGCCGGCTGCCGTCGGAGGCACCGGTCTCGATCCGGATCTGGCCGCGGCGGACCCCAAACAGGGCATCGCCGGGATCGCCTTTCTGGAACAGCACCTCGCCGGTCGCGAGCTGCTGGGTGTGGCAGAGGCCGGAAAGCCGCTGCAATTCGTCCGCACCGAGATCGGCGAACATGGGATTCATCTTCAGAATGACCGCAAATTCGGCCTGTTTGCTCATTGTACTGCTGCCTTCCAAATCCATCCGAGCGATCCCCTGATGCCCGGTTAGCAAAAATCACCCTCATTAGAGTGTGTGAGAGGTCACATAAGTTCATGCGGTAACGGATTATTTTTCCGGTCATTGGAGCGAGATCCCGTTTGCGGGATAAACTCGTGTGATCGGCCGTGTCTTTCTGCGGCGGAACTCCGCTTGCCCGGCCTGGAACAACGACATGAGAGCACTGAAATTCGCCGGGGCCGCCATCGCTGCCGTGATCGTGATCATCGCGCTGGTCGCAGCGGTCGGGATCCCGTCCTCGTTCCTCACATCTGCGATCACCGATCGGGTCGAGCGCGAGACCGGCTACAAGCTCACCATCAATGGCGGCGCCAAGATCGGCCTCTGGCCGAGGGTCAATCTGACGCTGAGCGACGTCGTGCTGCAGGACCCGCGGGGGCGCGACGTCAACAACCGGTTCGCGGCCAGCAGCGTCGAGGCCGAGATGACGCTGTCGAGCCTGTGGTCGGGCCAGCCCGACATCACCGACCTCGCGATCGTCAAGCCGGTGATCAACCTGCCGCTGCAGCGCGAGCGCACCCGCGACCACAATCCGCCGGCGAAATCCTCCGCCTCCGATGCCAGCGGCATCACGATCCGGCATGTCAGCATCAGCGGCGGAACCATTGTCTTCTCCAATGTGCGCGACCGGGTCGAGAACCGGATCGAGACGCTCAACGCGGACGCGACGATCGGCGACGACCGCAAGATCGTCGTGACGGGTGACGCACAGGCCGGCGACAAGCCGCTGAGGTTCGAGATCCGCGCGACCGCGCCGCAAGCGCCGCTGGAGCGTCAGAGCGTGCCGGCCGAATTCAGCATCGATGCGCCCGGCCTGTTGCCCGCGGCGATCAAGGCGAATGCGGACGCGCGGTTGAACGGCACGGTGGTGATGTTCAACGGCGTGTCCGGCACGCTCGGCGATGGCGGCTTCACCGGCTGGGCCTCGGTCGATTTCGCCAGCAACAAGCCGCTGGTGAAGCTCGACCTCGACTTCCAGCGCATTGCGATCGCGATGCCGCCGGGCCAGTCCGGCTCCACGCAGCCGCTCGGCACCAATATCTGGAGCAACGCGTCGATCGACCTTGCCGGGCTCAACTATGTCGACGCGCAGGCGCGCATCTCGGCGACAGAGCTTGTGATCGGCGACGGCCGCTTTGCGCAGGCGGCGATCGATGCGTCCATCGACAGCGGCGTGCTGAAGGGCCGGCTCGCCAATCTCGGCGCCTATGAGGGCACCGCCAATGGCGACGTCACCATCGATGCGCGAGGCGCCACGCCAACCTACGCGCTGCGGCTCGACCTCGCCGGGGCGCGCGCGCTGCCGATGCTGAGGAGCCTCGCCGAGTTCGACAAGCTCGACGGCAGGATGCAGGCCAAGATCGCGCTGACCTCGCAAGGCGGCAGCGAGCGCGCCATCGTCGGCAATCTCGCCGGCACCGCCTTCGTCGTGTTCCAGGACGGCAAGATCCTCGGCCTCAACGTGGCGCAGATGATCCGGAGCCTCACCACTAGCACCTTGTCGGGCTGGCAGGCGAGCCAGGAGCTGTCGACCGATCTCAGCCAGCTCTCGGCGTCGTTCAAGGTCGACAAGGGGCAGGCCGTCACCACCGACCTCAATCTGATCGGCCCGCTGGTGAAGATGACCGGGGTCGGCACCATCGACCTCAACACCCGCCAGATCGGGTTCCGCGTCGAGCCGCAGCTCGTGATGACCACCGAAGGCCAGGGCCGCGCCGGCAATCCGGTCGGCCTCGGAATCCCCGTGATGCTCGAGGGGCCCTGGGTATCGCCGCGGATCTATCCGGAGATGCAGGGCATCCTCGACAATCCGCAGGCGGCCTATGCCAAGCTCAAGGAGATGGGCAAGGGCCTGTTCGGGGCGAACGGCCAGGGGTTGAGTGAAGGCCTCAACGGGCTGACCAATCTCCTCAACGGCGTGCAGGGCGGCGCGCAGCCCGGCACAAGTCAGCCACCGGGCGGCGCCACCGGCCAGAGCAACCCGCTCGGCGGGCAGCTTGGCGACACCATCGGCAATTTGCTGCAGCAGGGCCTTTCCACCCTCAACCAGGGCAACGCATCGCGGCCGAGCCGCAGCCTGGCCAAGCCCGAGGCGGACGCGCCGCCGGGCGCCGATCCGGCTCCGCCGCCGCCCCCTCCGCCCGGCGAGACCGCCGAGCCGCACGACAGTCCGGCGATGAAGGACGTGCTGCGTCAGCTGTTCAATCGCTGATATTCCCGGATCTCCCCCGCCGATATGAAGGGCTAACCATGCGGCCCGAGCGGCCGCCCCGCTTCGCCGATCCGTGCTAAACAGCGGCGGATCATGCGGCGCACCCGATTGATGCGAGGGGCGGACGAGGCTGGATGAACGCGGCTACGGACGAGGGCAAG
Source organism: Bradyrhizobium elkanii USDA 76 (assembly GCF_023278185.1). Lineage (NCBI taxonomy): Bacteria > Pseudomonadati > Pseudomonadota > Alphaproteobacteria > Hyphomicrobiales > Nitrobacteraceae > Bradyrhizobium > Bradyrhizobium elkanii. The sequence continues at coordinate 8,798,619 of NZ_CP066356.1, forward strand.
AACTGGTTCCTGCGCGGCGGCCTGTTCGCCAAATATGTCCTCGCGCTGGTCGGCCTCGTCGTGTTCGTGCTCGCGGTCAACGGCGCGCTCGAGACCTGGATCAGCTACCGCGGCATCAAGGGCACGCTGACGGACGCGATGAGCGAGAAGGCGGATGCCACCGCCAAGCGCATCGAGCAGGCGATCTCCGACCTCGAGCGCCAGATCTCCTGGGTGACCCGCGCCTCCTCCAACACGATCGAGCTGCGCCGCGCCGACTACGCGCAATTGCTCGGCCAGGTGCCGGCGGTGAGCCAGCTCACCCTGATCAGCGGCCAGGGCCGCGAGCTGCTGCGGCTGTCGCGCCAGACCACCACCGTCAATTCCAACGCCGACTTCTCCCGCGATACCAGATTCACCGAGACCATCGCCCGCGGCACCGCCTACGCACCGGCGTATTTTCGCGACGGGCGGCCCTTCATGTCGATCGGCGAGCAGCATTCCGGCTTCAATGCCGGCGTCACCTTGGCCGAGATCGACCTGCGCTTCCTCAATGACTATTTCGGCGATTCCCAGGTCGGCCGCCTCGCTCATGCCTATGTCGTCGACGGCAAGGGCCGCGTGCTGGCGAGCTCGTCGAAGGGCCCCGAGGTCGGCAAGGACCTCGCCGCGCTGCCGCAGGTCGCCGCCGTGCTGTCGCCGGGCGGCAGGCCGATCGCCTCCGGCAAGGATGTCGACGGCAGCGCGGTGCTGACGACAGCAACGGCCGCGCCGAACCTCGGCTGGCACGTGTTCTATGAGCAGCCGACCGCGCAGGCGCTGTCGCCGATCCGCGACCAGCTGGTGCGCATCGCGCTCTTGATCGCGCTCGGCCTCGTGGTCGCGATCATCGCCGGCACGATCCTGGCGCGGCGCATGCTGGAGCCGATCACGGCGCTGCGCACCGGCGCGCGGCGGTTAGGCGCCGGCGATTTCGGCCATCGCATCGAGGTGAAGACATCGGATGAGCTGGAGGAGCTCGCCGGCCAGTTCAACAGCATGGCCAGCCAGCTGGCCGAGACCTATTCCGACCTCGAGGCCAAGGTGACGGAGCGCACCCGCGACCTCGCGCAATCGATCAACGAGCTGAAGGTGCTGGAGGAGGTCGGCCGCGCGGTGGCGTCCTCGCTCGATCTTGCCGCCGTGCTGCCGACGGTCGGCGCCCGCGCGCTCGAGATCACCCATGCCGACGCCGTGCTGATCTATGGCTATGACGCCGCGCAGCGCAGCTTCAACCTGACGCAAGCGATCGGCATCGACGGCAAGGCCGATGGCCGTCATCGCGCGATCGATGCGGCGAACAGCCCGCTCGGCGAGGCCGCCGCGAAGGGTGAGCCGCTGGCGTTCGCCGATCTCGCGGCAAGTACCGATTATCCGCCCGATCATCCGCTGCGCGATGTCGTGGCCGGCGCCGGCTTCCGCTCCGTGCTTGTCGTGCCGCTGGTCGACCAGCAAGGCGTGCTCGGCGCGCTGGTGGTGCTGCGCAAGGCGGCCGGCGATTTCCCGGCGAGCCTGATCGGCCTGATGAAGACCTTTGCGCACCAGGCGGTGCTGGCGATGCGCAACGCGCGGCTGTTCACCGAGGTCGACCAGAAGAGCCACGCGCTGGAAGAGGCCAACGCCACCGTGCGCGAGCAGGCCGACAAGCTGCGCGAGCAGACCGAAGCGCTCAAGGACTGGAACAAGTCGCTGGAGCAGCGGGTCGAGACCCAGCTCGGCGAGATCGAGCGCATCCGAAGGCTCGAGCGCTTCCTGGCGCCGCAGGTGGCGCAGCTGATCGCCTCGTCCGACAATCCCGAGGGCCTGCTCGACAGCCACCGCCGCGAGGTCACCGTGGTGTTCTGCGACCTGCGCGGCTTCACCGCCTTCACCGAGGCGACCGAGCCGGAAGAGGCGATGAACGTGCTGCGCGAGTATCATGCCGCGCTCGGCAAGCTGATCTTCAAGTATGAAGGCACGCTCGACAAATATGCCGGCGACGGCGTGATGATCTTGTTCAACGCGCCGATCCAGCTCGCCGACCACACCGCGCGCGCCGTGAAGATGGCGGTCGAGATGCGCGACACGGTCGGCCCGCTGACCGAGAAGTGGCGCAACCGCGGCCATAGCCTCGGCTTCGGCATCGGCATCGCGCTCGGCTATGCCACGCTCGGCCAGGTCGGCTTCGAGCAGCGGCTGGAATATGCCGCGATCGGCAGCGTCACCAACCTCGCCTCCCGCCTGTGCGGCGAGGCCAAGGCCGGCCAGATCGTGGTGAGCCGCCGCGTCTACGGCATGGTCGAAGCCTACG